>NC_014100.1:3103748-3414122 GCF_000092285.1 Caulobacter segnis ATCC 21756
CGGCCCGAAAACAGCTTCTCTCGCGCCCACGCCATCTGCCTGTCAGGAGGCTCGGTGTTCGGCCTCGGCGCGGCCGACGGCGCGGCCATCGCCCTCTCGGCCCGCGACATGGGGGTCAAGCTGGCGGCGGACTCGCCGGCGATCCCCATCGTGCCGGCCGCGGCGCTGCACGATCTGGGCAATGGCGGCGACAAGGCCTGGGGGCTTTCCCCACCCTATCGGGAGCTCGGCATGAAGGCGGTCGAGGCCGCCCGGGTCGACTTCCCGCTCGGCGCCGTCGGCGCGGGCCGCGGGGCCATGGCCGGCGTGATCAAGGGCGGTCTGGGCTCGGCGTCGCTGGATCTCGGCGGCGGCCTGATCGTCGGCGCGCTGGTGGCGGCCAATCCGGTGGGCTCGGTCTATATGCCCGATGGCGAGACCTTCTGGGCCTGGCCGTTCGAGATCGACGAAGAGTTTGGCGGACGTCGCCCCGGCGCGATGCCGACGGCGATTGAGCCGATGCCCGACGACACCAAGCTTGGGGCGATGGGTCGCCTTCGCCCTGGCGCGAACACCACGCTCGCGGTGGTGGCGACCACCGCCGACCTCAGGACGGCCGAAGCTCAGCGCATGGCGATGATGGCGCATGACGGCATGGGCCGCGCGATCCGCCCAGCCCACACGGCGTTCGACGGCGACATCGTCTTCGCCCTGGCTTCGGGCGCCGCGGCGCTGGGCGAAGGACCGGGGCGCGCGGCCGCCCTTTCACGCCTTGGCTCGGCGGCGGCGGACTGCCTGGCCCGGGCGATCGCGCGCGCGGTGTTTGAAGCTAGGGAGGCGTGATCGTCTCACCGCCGGCCAACTGGATGGCGGCGGTTTCGAGATGGCTCAGAAGGCGCTTGAACGTCGCGACCTCGCTCGGCGCCAGACCCGCCAGCAGCGTGGCCTCGTAGGCGAGCGCCAGGGGCGCGATCTCGGCGAACAGCCGGCGGCCGGCGGCCGTCAGCTCCAGGGTGTGCGACCGACGGTCGGAGCGCACCGTGGTGCGGGCGATGAGGCGACGAACCACCAAGTCTTGCGCCGCGCGGCTGACGCGAACCTTGTCCATCGCCGTGCGGGTGACGGCGGCGTGCGGGGTCAGCGCGCCTTCGGCCAGAACGGACATCAGCCGCCACTGCGGGATGGTGAGACCGAACCGGTCCTCGTAGGCGCGGGCGATCAGGCGACTGACCGCCGCCGATGCGGTGGCCAGGCGATAGGGCACGTAATCGGAAAGACTGACACCGGCTTCGGGCGCATCCGGCGCGCCCGGGGTAAGCGGAGAGACCGTAGCGGTCATGTCCCGTTCCTTTCGTCCTCCCAGGCGCGACCGCCTTGAAGGAGCGGCCTTCGCCAGTCCATCCGCGCTTGCCGGACCCTGGCGTTTCGGTCCGTGCGCGTCTTGATCTGAGCGTGGCCGGCCCGGGTCACAATGCCCCGCGGCGCCCACCCCCGCGAAGAGACAGTTTCGCACGCCCCGTGGGCAGAGAATAGCTGCCTCGCCTTCCTGAGTGGCGTTCTTATGCCTCGGCGGGCCTGAAATACGCGTTTTTGTCTTAGCGCGGCCCGAGTCAGCTCCGGCTCCCGTCCGCCTAGACGGCCCGCGGGATCATCGCCGAAGCTCTCGCGCCGTGATCATAACGCGACGGGCCGCCATAGACGGCGACTTCGCAAAGGATGTCGCCGCCCTCCTCGGCCGCCCAGATGTAGCTGCGCTCCACCTCGACATAGCGGCCGGCGGGCGAAATTCCCTCGAAGGTGTCCCCCCAGGGGACGATTCCGCGCAGATCCTGCCACCGCAGGGTCATGGCCCGCGAAAGCTCGTCGCGGGCCATCGCCTCGAGATCGGGATCGTCCGCCAAGCCCCTAGCCTTCGGCGGTGTCGCGGAAATAGGCCTCGACGTCGCCCTGCAGCTTGATGGTCATCGGGTTGCCCTTGCGGTCCAGCGTCTTGCCGGCCGCGACGCGCACCCACTTCTCGCTGATGCAGTATTCCTCGACATTGGTCTTCTCGACGCCCTTGAAGCGGATGCCGATGCCGCGTTCGAGCAGATCGGCGTCGTAGTAGGGGCTGTCGGGGTTGACGGAGAGGCGGTCGGGAGGCGTGTCGCTCATGGTCTTCCAACTTGGATGCGGGCGCGCGGCCCGTGTCTTGGCCGGCGGTGATACCCACGAAACGCAGAAAGTCCAAATCGAACGCCGCGCGCCGTGGCCAGCCTAGGTCTGCTGGTCGTCCTTGATCGGGTCCGCCGCTGAAACCACGCCGTCCTCGTTGGTGTCGTGGTGGGTGAACATCCGCCAGCCGGAATAGTCGAACTCGGCCCGGGTGATCGCGCCGCTCTTGTCGCTATCCAGGACGTGGAAGCGCACGTCGGTCTGACGCATCTGGCGCTCGCGCTCTTCTTCCTTCTTTTCGGCCGTCCGGTCCGAGGCCAACAGCTTCTTTTCAAGGCGCGCCTTAAACTCGGCGACATACTCGGCCTGGGACAGCACGCCGTTCTTGTCGGTGTCGGTGTTATTGAACTGGATCGCCCGCGTGGCGGCGTACTCGTCCTTGGTGACCACGCCGTCGCCGTTCTGATCCTGCTCCTTGATGAAGGTGTCGCGCGCGTGGGAGGCGGCGCTGGCCGGACCGGCCAGCAGCGAGGCGAAAAGGGCCGCCCCGGTGAAGAAGATGCGGGTGTTCATGGCGTGTCCTTGGCTTAGCGGAGGGATTCGAACGTCAGGGCGTAGGTGTGGCTCTGGCCGGGCTGGCCCGGCCCCGCTGAGGCGACGCGGTGACGGGCCTGGACCTGGTAGACGCCGGAGCGCTCGACCTTGATCGCCACAAGGCCCTTGGCGTCTGTGGTGAAGGTCTGGGGCGGGGCCTTGGCGTCGGCGTAGCGGTCATCGGCGGCGCTGAGCGTCACCCTCAGGCCGGGCAGCGCTTTGCCGTCGAACAGCGCTTCGAACACCGCCGGCTGGCCGGTGACGATCTTGCTGGGATGCGTGATCGGGCGGAACTCAAGCCCCTTCCCCGTCGGCGCAAGCGCCGCGTCGCTGGGCGCCCCGCGCGTCACATAGACGTCGGCGGTCGTGATGCTCTGCATGTCGATGGCGTCGGCCGGCGCCTTGCCGCCCTCGAAGAACTTCCAGTCACCGTCGACCAGGGCGGCCTTGGCGACACGACCAGCGCGTTGACCGGTCGTGATGCGGTAGGTGCCGGGCTTTTCCGTCACGACCTCGGCGATCGCCAACTGACGCAGATAGGTCGGGGTCAGAGGCGTGCGGACGCCGTCGGGGCCGATCACCGCGTAGGCGTCCGACTTCATCACGACCTCGGGCGTGAAGAAGCTCTCGGTGAAGGCCCCCTCCACCGTGACCAGGGTGCGGTCGGAGGCGTCGAACACGCTAGGCAAGAGATAGGGCGAATGGGCTTGGGCGGCCGTCGCGGCCAGGCCCAGCAGGAGCGCGCCGCCCAGCAGGCCGGCGCGGAGAGAACGGATCATCGACGACATCCCTGACGCCGCCCAAAACGCGGCGACCTCGACTTATTGCGATTAGTTCTGAGAATCAATTGCAAATAGCTTGACCAGGCGAGGACCGCCCTCTACCCCGTCGCCATCAATTGCGAATGGTTCGCATAAACCATCGAAGGGGATATCGATGTCTCGCCTGAAGCTGGCCGCCCTGGCGGCCGCCTCGACCGCCGCCCTGCTCGCCTCGTCCGCCCAGGCTGCCGACAACGCCTCGGTCCCGAGCGACGCCACCGAGGTCGACAAGGTCACGGTGACGGCCACCCGCTCGGAGAAAACGCTCTCGCAAGCCCCGGCGACGGTTAGCGTGATCTCGGCCGACGAGATGGAGGACGGGCTGGTCAAGGACATCAAGGACTTGGTCCGTGACGAGCCTGGAGTCGCGGTGCGCACCGCCCCCGCCCGCTTCACCGCCGCCGGCGCCTCGACGGGGCGCGACGGAAACGCCGGCTTCAATATCCGGGGCCTCGAGGGCAATCGCGTGCTGATCGTGGTCGACGGCGTCCGTGTGCCGGACGGCTTCGCGTTCGGGGCCCAGTCGACCGGACGCGGCGACTACGTGGATCTCGACATCCTCAAATCCGTGGAGATCGTTCGAGGCCCGGCCTCGGCGCTCTATGGCGCGGATGGTCTGGCCGGGTCGGTCAGCTTCATCACCAAGGATCCGTCGGACATCCTGAAGCCCGGGCAAAATGTCGCCGGCCGCGCTCGCGTGGCTTACGCCTCGGCCGATGAAAGCTGGAGCGAGAGCCTGGTCCTGGCCGGTCGGAGCGACCGCTGGGAGGCGCTGCTGGCCTACACCCGCCGCGACGGCGAAGGCCAGAAGACGGCGGGGACCAACGACTCGGCCAACACCGACCGCACCACCGCCAATCCGGAGGACAACAAGTCCAACGCGGTGCTGGGTAAGCTGATCTACAGCCCCAATGACCACAATCGCTTCCGCCTGACCGTCGACCACTTGGACCGCGACGTCGACTGGACGGTGCTGTCGGCGATCGCCAAGCCGCCGCTGGCCTCGACCAGCGTGCTGGGCCTGACCGCCTTCGACCGCATGAAGCGCGATCGCGTCAGCCTCGACCACCGCTTCGACGGCGGCCAAGGCCTTATCGAAGCCGCGCAGACGACGCTGTACTGGCAGCGCAGCAAGACCCGCCAGTTCTCCGCCGAGGACCGAAACACCGCCGCGGACCGGACGCGGGACGCGACTTTCGACAACCGCGTGTTCGGCGCGGGCGTCGAGCTGCACAGCCGCTTCGAGACCGGCGCCCTAAAGCATGACGTGGTGTGGGGTGGCGACGCTTCGATCACCCGCCAGCAGGGCACGCGGGACGGCACGGTCCCGCCCGCCGGCGAGACCTTCCCAGGCAAGGCCTTCCCCACCACCGACTTCACCCTGGGGGGCCTCTATGTCCAAGACGAGATCACGGCGGGGCCGGTGACGATCTATCCGGCCGTCCGCTTCGACTACTACAAGCTGGACCCGAAGGCCGACCCGCTGTTCACCACGACTACGTCGGGCCAAAGCGATACGCACCTGAGCCCCAAGATCGGCCTGGTCTGGGACGCGACCGAGTTGGTGACCCTGTTCGCCAACTTGGCGGCCGGCTTCAAGGCCCCGTCGCCGTCTCAGGTGAACACCGGCTTCGCCAACCTCGTGTCGAACTACAAGTCGGTTTCGAACCCCAACCTGAAGCCCGAGACCAGCCGCACCCTGGAGGCCGGCTTCCGTCTGCATCGCGGGGGCTGGCGCGTCGCCGTGACGGGCTTCACCGGCGAGTACGATGACTTCATCGAGCAGGTGCAGGTGTCGGGGAACTTCACCGCCGCCAATCCTGCCGTCTACCAGTACGTCAACCTGTCGGGCGTGAAGATCAGCGGCGCCGAGGCCAAGGGTTCGTTCGACCTCGGCGCAGGCTTCACGGCCAAGGCGGCGGTGTCCTACGCCCGCGGCGCGTCTCGAACCAACGGCGTCAACACGCCGCTGACGTCGATCGATCCGGTGAAGGTGACGGGCGGCGTCAACTACCGCGCGCCCTCGGGCAAGTTTGGCGGCGAGCTCAGCGTCATCCATTCGGACCGCAAGTCGGCCGGCCGGGCGGGCGTGACCTGCGCCGGAACAAGCGGCAGCTCGGCTTATAACTGCTTCATGCCGCCCTCGTTCACGGTCGCCGACCTCACCGCCTGGTGGGCGGCCACGGACGCTGTGACGGTCCGCGCGGGCGTCTTCAACCTGACCGACGAAAAGTACTGGTGGTGGAGCGACATGCGTGGCCTGGCCGACAACTCCACCGTCAAGGACGCCTACAGCCAGCCTGGCCGCAACTACAGCGTCTCCCTCGCGCTGAAGTTCTAGGCCGTGGAGGCGGCGCGCGCGGACGGGAAGCCGCGCGCGCCCCGTGAGCGAAGAGGTCAAGTCCACGCCCCGATTCGCCAGGATCGGGGCGTTCGTTCGTTCGGATGCAAGATAGCCGCCAAAACCGCTTACACTTTTGGCGATCTCCCTTTAGCTACGGAGCCTCACCTCACTCGGAGTTCGCATGCTGCGTCGCCTTTACGACTGGGTCATGGGCTTGGCCGCCTCCCGCCACGCTCCCACCAGCCTCTTCGCGGTATCGTTCGCCGAGAGCTCGTTCTTTCCGATCCCGCCGGATGTGATGCTGGCGCCGATGTGCCTGGCCAAGCCCGAGAAGGCCTGGCGCTACGCCCTGATCTGCACCATCGCCTCGGTGTTGGGCGGCTGCCTTGGTTATGCGATCGGCTTCTTCCTGCGTGACTTCGGCCTCTGGATCATGGCGGCGACGGGGCATTCCGGCGGGCTGGAGCAGTTCCAGTGCTGGTACGGCAAGTACGGCGTCTGGGTGATCTTGGCCAAGGGCCTGACCCCGATCCCCTACAAGCTGGTCACCATCGCCTCGGGCCTGGCCGCGTTCAGCTTCCCGATCTTCATCGTCGCCTCGACCCTGACCCGCGGCGCGCGCTTCTTTCTCGTGGCCTTCATCGTCAAGAAGTTCGGCCCCGCCCTGCTGCCGGTGGTCGAGCGCCGCCTGGCCCTGTTCGCCGGAATCTTGATCGCCCTCATTGTCATCGGCCTGACCGCGAGCCATTTCATTGGCGGTAGCGGAAACGGCGGAGCCTGCGTGGCATGACGAACGACAACGTCGGCAACCCGGCGAGCGGGCTGGTGAGCCGGGTTTATGACCTGGTCACGCGCCACTGGCCGCTGCTGGCCTTTCTGTCCAGCGCCTTGCTGCTGGCCATCGCTCATGCGTTCGAACGCTTCGGCGGCCTGGCGCCGTGTCATCTGTGCCTGAAGCAACGCGAAATCTACTGGGCCGCCGGCGCCGTCGGCCTGATCGCCGTTGTTCTGCAGCGCACGCCCTTGTGGCCGCGCCTGCGACTGCCGGCCAACCTGCTGCTGGGCGCGCTTTTCCTTTATGGCGCGGGCCTCGCGACCTATCACGCCGGCGCCGAGTGGAAATGGTGGCCCGGCCCCTCCAGCTGCTCCGGCGCCGGCCAAGCCGCCGCCGCCAACCTTGAGGCGATGCTGAAAGGGACCGCGAAGATCAAGGCGCCCGCGTGCGACAAGGCCGCCTGGGTGTTCCTGGGCCTGTCCATGGCCGGCTGGAACGTCCTGATCTCCCTGAAACTGGCCGTCTGGTCCGTCCTGGCGGCGCTTCGCAAGTCGGAAGCCTCCGCATGAGCAAGCCCACGCCCCCTCGCCCCGGCATGGGCGCCCAGAAGACTCGCCTGGGCGAGATCCTGCGCGTCGACCAGGCCGGCGAACTGGCCGCCGTTCACATCTATCGCGGCCAGGCGGCGGTGATGCGGAACGCGCCGGGCCGCGAGAGGATCGCCGAACAGCTCAAGGAGATGGAGGGCCACGAGCAGGTCCACCTCACGCGCTTCAACGACCTGCTGACCGAGCGCGGCGTGCGCCCGACCCTGATGTCGCCGATCTGGCGCGCGGCCGCCTTTGCGCTCGGCGCCGGCACGGCCCTCATGGGCGACAAGGCCGCGCACGCCTGCACCGAGGCTGTCGAGTCCGTGATCGAGAAGCACTACGCCGGCCAGATCGAAGAGCTAAAGGACCGCGATCCGGAATTGGCCGCCGAACTCTCCCAGTTCCGCGACGACGAGCTGGCTCACCGAGACCTGGCCGTGGAGGAAGGGGCTCGCGAGGCGCCCGGCTACCCGGTGCTCAGCGCCGTGATCCAGGCCGGCTGTCGAGCCGCCATCAAAATCAGCGAAAAGATCTGAACCCGGCGCTTGGCGCCGCCGGAGCCCAAGCCTACCGATGCTCCAACACCTTCGCGTTGGGGAGTCGCCCATTTTGTCCGTCCGTATCCGCGCCGTGGCCGCTTGCGCCGCGTCTCTGCTCGCCCTTTCCGCCGCGAGCATGGCGCCCGCCGCCGAGCCCCTGAAGACCAGCGCCCTTTCCCTGGAGACGGGCGGTCCGATGCCCGCCGAGCAGCAGGCCCTGGCCTTCGACCACGCGGACCTGAAGTTCAAGATCCTGCCCGACAAGAAGGCGATCGAGGGCGAGGCGACCCTGACCTTCACGGCCAAGTCGCCGTTGGACAAACTGGTCCTCGACTTCGACCGGGTGTTCGCGATCAGCAAGCTGACGATCGACGGCAAGCCGCTGAAGCCCTCGGCCTGGACCAATCCCGAAGGCCGCATGACCATCACGCTTCCCAAGCGCGTGGCGAAGGGAAAGAGGGTCACCGTGGCCGTCACCTACGCCGGCGTCCCGCTGGAAGCCAAGCGCGCGCCGTGGGACGGCGGCTTCGTGTGGAGCAAGACGGAGTCCGGCGAGCCCTGGATCGCCACCGCCGTGCAAGGCGACGGCTGCGACATCTTCTGGCCCTGCATCGACTACCCGACCGGCGAGCCCAAGCTCGTCGATCTGCACATCACCGTGCCAGCTCCGCTGGTCGCGCCCGCGAACGGCGTCTTCCTGGGCATGACCGAGAAGGATGGCTGGCGCACCTACAACTGGCGCGCCAAGGCCCCCAACACCTACGCCATCGCCCTTGACGTCGGTCCCTACGAAGAGCTGACCGCCACCTACAGGAGCCGCTACGGCGACAGCTTCCCGATGTCGTTCTGGTATCTGAAGGGGCGCGCCGAGAAGGCCAAGGCCCTGTTCGCGGAGTTCACGCCGATGCTGGACTTCTACGAGCAGATGATCGGCCCCTACCCGTTCCGGGACGAGAAGATGGGCGTGGTCGAGACCCCGCACCTGGGCATGGAGCACCAGACCATCAACGCCTACGGCAACGAATACCGCAAGGACGTTTATGGCTTCGACTGGCTGCTGCAGCACGAGTTCGCGCACGAATGGTTCGGCAACCAGCTGACCAACGCCGACAATGACGACATGTGGCTGCACGAAGGCTTCGGCAGCTACATGCAGCCCTTGTTCTCGCAGTGGCTGCACGGCGACATGGAGTACATGGCGCGCCTGAACCAGATGCGCGTCGACAGCAAGAACCGCTTCCCGATCGTCTCGGGCCGACAGCTCAAGGAAGACGAGGTCTATAACGGCGATCGCGGTCCCGGGAACGACATCTACTACAAGGCCGCCAACGTCCTGCACACGCTGCGGGCGCTGGTCGGCGACGAGGCGTTCTTCAAGATCACCCGGATCGCCGTCTATGGGACCCCCGACCCCAAGCCCGGCAATTTCTCGCCGCGCTATCTCGGCACCAAGGACTTCATCAAGATCGTCAACGAAGTGACCGGCAAGGACTACGGCTGGTTCTTCGACATCTATCTGTACGAGGCCCAGCCGCCGGAGCTTCTGCAGGCCCGGGAGGGCGATGATCTCGTGCTGTCCTGGAAGACGCCCAAGGACAAGCCCTTCCCGATGCCGGTCGAGGTGCAGGTCGGAGACAAGATCGTGACCGCGCCGATGGCCGGCGGAAACGGCCGCATCACCGTGGGCCCCGCCGTTCCGGTGATCATCGACCCCGCGTCAAAGGTCCTGCGCCGTCAACCTTATCTTGAAAATTACCAAGCCTGGAAAAAAGCCAAGGACGAAGCGGACAAGGCCGCAGCGGAGGCCAAGAAGAAGGCCGCGGGCGGATCAAAATAAGACTGTCGAGGACATGACGAGGGTCGAAAAGGTTATGATCGGCTAACCGCGTTCGTTCACCAGTTGGCGTAACCTTCACCTTAAAGACGAGGACGCCATTTGGAGATCCTCGCATGTTCCTCAAGCCCGCCCACATCGTTCCCGTGGCCCGCGCCGTCCTCGTTCTGGGCGTTCTGGCCGTGGTGGCGTTGACCCTCGGCCCGTTCGCGGGCGCGGAGGAAATCCTCGGCATGAGCGACAAGGTCGCTCACGCGTTCGCCTTCGGCGTCCTGCTGA
Organism: Caulobacter segnis ATCC 21756; assembly: GCF_000092285.1. Lineage (NCBI taxonomy): Bacteria > Pseudomonadati > Pseudomonadota > Alphaproteobacteria > Caulobacterales > Caulobacteraceae > Caulobacter > Caulobacter segnis. Next base: position 3,113,658 of record NC_014100.1, read on the forward strand.
TGATCGCGTTCTTCGCCTTCCCGTTCCGTCGTCGCTTCGACATGATGCTCATCGCGCTGGCGATCGGCGCTGGCGTCGAGATCGCCCAGACCTACGTCGCGCGCAGCAGCAGCCTGGTCGACTGGGTGGCTGACGCGGTCGGCATCTACGCCGTCTACGCGATCAGCATGATCGAACGCTGGCGCTGGATGATCCGCGAGCAAGGCGCCCTGACCTTCGCCGAGATCGCCGCCATGGACGCGCGACGCGCGTCGCGCCGCGCTCATGTCGCTTTCGAACCGCAGGACGGCTCGGCGGAAGCCGCGAACTTCGCCGAGCGCGCCTCGCAACGGTTCCCCGCTCGCTAATCAGGTGATGCGTTTGACGCTGACCGGGTCGCTGCTCGGAAAGCTCTCCTCCAGCCCTTCGTCCAGCAAGGCTTCCTGACGGTTTTCCGCCGTCTCGACCTTGTCGGCGAGCTGGTCATGCTTTTCACCCTCGCGGAGCGGTTTTTCCGCCTCGCGGGCGTGAGGCGCGTCGAATGACTTGTCCTCGCGCCGGATCTCGGCTTCAGCCGCCATGTCGGCGGTCGACGCGGAGGTTCCGTGGGTGAAGTGTCGGTCCTCGCCCTTGTGGGTGTCGGGTCGGGTCATGGCTTGTCTCCGATGGCTTTAGGCCTCGGAGATAAAACCCTGCCGCCAAGGTTCCGGTTGCATCGAAACCCCAATTGGCGGCTCAGGCTTCCAGCTCGATGTCCCAATACAAATAGTCCAACCAACTGACGTGCAGCCTTCCCGGCGGGAAGCGTCGTCCGCGCTCCTGCAACTCGTGCATCGAGGGCCGGCGCGCGTGGTGGTAGGGCTGCATCCCCGCCTCCCGCGGCGTACGACCGCCCTTGCTGAGATTGCACGGCGCGCAGGCGGTGACGATGTTCTCCCAGGTCGTGCGTCCGCCTCGCGAACGCGGGATCACATGGTCGAACGTCAGGTCCTCCGTCGAGCCGCAGTACTGGCAGCTGAACGCATCGCGCAGGAACAAATTGAAGCGGGTGAAGGCCGGCGGACGCTCTTGCGGGACGTATTGCTTCAGCGCCACGACGCTGGGCAGCCGCATCTCGAACGACGGCGAATGGACGACCTGATCGTAACTCGCAACGACATCGACCCGGTCCAAGAACACCGCCTTGATCACCTCCTGCCACGGCCAGAGGGACAGCGGATAGTAGCTGAGCGGCCGGAAGTCTGCATTGAGCACGAGGGCCGGCATGCCCGACGGCGGGCGTGTGAGGACCTGCATCAGATCCTCCCTTCGAGGCGAGCGCATGGACGCCCTGGGCCTCGGCTGAGGGGGTACGCGACAGGACTGAAGACGGGCCTCCTTCCTACGCTAATTCAGGGAATCGCCATTCATTCCCGAACGCGAGGAAAGCATGAGCCAGATCGGCCACAGAACCAAGACATCTGTCGCGATGCTTCAGAAAGGCGCGATCTCCCGCCGCTTCACCGCGCCGTAGCAGGCCCAAAGCAGATGCGCGGCGACGCCCCGGTAGGGCCGCCACAGCTCGGCGCGCCGATAGGCTTGTTTCTCATTGGGGCGGACCTCCGCCCGGTCCATCCAACGCATCGCTTCCTGCAACGCGACGTCGCCGCCGGGGAACATGTCCAGCCGGCCCTGGGTGAACATCAGATAGACCTCGGCCGTCCAGCGGCCGATCCCGGTGATCGCGGTCAGGGCGGCCACCGCCTCATCGTCGGGAAGCCCCGGCAACGCGTCGAAATCGCAGGTCCCCGAGACGTGCGCCTCGGCGATAGCGCGGGCGTAGCGCGCCTTGGGCCGCGAAAGGCCCAGAGAAAGCAGGTGGGCGTCCTCGTGAGCCAACACCGCCTCGGGCGTCATATCGGGCAGTCCCGCTTCCACGCGCGACCAGATGGCCGCCGCCGAAGCGAGCGAAACCTGCTGCTGTACGACCATTTTCAAAAGGCCGGGGAAGCCGCCCAGGCCGACACGCCAGTCAAACGACGGGGTCACCGCGTCGATCGCCGCCAAGGCGGGATCGGCGTCGGCCAGGGCCTTTCGGGCTTCCAGAAGAGCGTCAGCGGTCGGCGGAACGAACATCGTCCGCAGGTGGCGTCGCGCCGCGGGAAAGGCAATCCGAAACTTGCGGTCTAGGCGATCGCGGTGATCTCGATCTCGCCGCCGGGCGCGGGCGCGGTCTCGCCCACGGCCTTGCCGAGAAGCGCTCTGGCGATCGGGGCGATATAGGAGACCGAGCCCTTGGCCGGATCGGCTTCGTCCTCGCCCACGATGCGGAAGGTCTGCACACGCCCGTCCTCGCGCTCGAAGGTCACGCGGTCGCCGAACTGCGCGACGGTCTTGGCCGGGTCGCGCTCCATCAGCTGGGCTGTGGCGCGACGCGCCGACCAATAGCGCAGGTCACGCGTGGCCCGCGCCATGGCGGTGCGATCACCGTCGGCCGCGCCTCCGGCGCTCTGGGCGGCGGCGTAGGCCGCGCGCGCCGAGGCGAGCTCGGCCTCGATGTGGGCCAACCCTTCAGCCGTCACGAGGTTGGGATGGGAAGAGATCGGGCGATCCGGGAGATCGGCCGCGAAGGCCTCGCTGTCGCCCTCTTTGGTGAAGGCGACGCTCATGGCCGCTCAGAAGTCTGGATCATTAGATTCGCCTACGACGCGCGATGGGCGGCGTCGAAGGCCTAACGCGTCCTCGTCTGGTTAGCTCCCCCGGCGGGCGGCTTCAAGACACGGACGCGGCGGCGGGGGCCGAAGGCCGCCCGCCGATCGCGAATGGATCGTCTACAGAACCACGCCGGCGACAGCCGCCGCGACAGCCAAGGCGATAACCAGGAAATAGCCGCCCGCAAGGCGGTCAAAGGCGCTTTCAAAAGCGTTCAAGGAACGAAGCATGGTGTTGCCCCTCATGCATGGCCTACGTCCGGGTCCACGTGGACCATTGGCCGCCCTCAGGGCCAAACCAATCTGGACGATGCTTAGATAGCACCAATCTGAACGCCGTCAAGATGATCTTTACAGCGTTTGGATGAAATTTTAGAAAGCTATGGTTAGAGTGAGGCCGATGACCACCGCGACCGTCGAATCCCGCCCCTATCACCACGGCGACCTCAGCCGCGCGCTGGTCGACGCCGCGCGCAAAATCCTCGAGACCGACGGGCCCGCCGCCTTGTCGCTGCGGGCGGTGGCGCGCGAGGCGGGCGTCAGTCCCGCCGCGCCGTATCACCACTTCAAGGACAAGGCCGAACTGCTCGAAGCCGTCGCCCATGAGGGTTGGGTCGAGCTGGACCACGCGCTGTCCAAAGCCCGCGCCGCGACGGAGAATCCTGGCGAGCGGATGAGCAACCTGGGCGTGGCCTATGTCTGCTTCGCCCGCGACAATCCCGCCCTCTATCGCGTGATGTACGACTGCTCCCGCGACAAGGACGCCCTGCCCGACCAACTGAAGGAAGGCGGCGCCTATTGCCAGGTGCGCGACACCCTGGCCGAGCAGTCCAAGACCCCGTTGGCCGAGATGGACCTTGAGCTGGCGACGATCGCCGGCTGGTGCGCGGGCCACGGCTTGGCCGAGATGATCGGTTTCAAGCAGTTCGCGCACCTGAAGGAAGTGCTGGGCGGCGAGGAAGCCTTCCTGCGCGCGGTGTTCCAGCACCTGGGCATGTTCGCGAAGTTCGCCGACTAGGCCCAATCGTGACCTTCGTCACCCGGTTCGCCCCCTCGCCCACGGGCCACCTGCACCGCGGCCACGCCTATTCCGCGCTCACCGCCTACGAAGCGGCCCGCGTCGACGACGGCCGTTTTCTTCTGCGGATCGAAGACATCGACGTCACCCGCAGCCGGCCGGAATACGAGACCGCGATCCTGGAAGATCTGGCTTGGCTCGGTCTGTCGTGGGAAAGCCCCGTGCGGCGCCAGTCCGAACATCTGGCCGACTACCACGCCGCGATCGAGAGTCTGCGCGCGCGCGGCCTCGTCTATCGCTGCTTCAAGACCCGCAAGGAGATCGACATCGGCCGCGCTCCGCACGAGCCGGCCGTCGCCTATGTCGGCGCGGCGCTCCCACCGGAAGAGGAAGCCCAGCGCCTCGCCCGCGGCGAGGCCTTCGCCTGGCGATTGTCGTTGGCGGCCGCGCGGGCCGCGCTGGGCGGCTTTGAGGGCCTGACCTTCATCGAGGAAGGGTCTGGACCGAACGGCGAGACGGGCCTGATCCAGGCGCGCCCCGAAACCGCGGGCGACATCGTCCTGGCCCGCAAGGACGTTGGCGTGGCCTATCACCTGGCCGTCGTCCACGATGACGCCCTGCAGGGCGTCAGCCACGTGATCCGAGGCCACGACCTTTTCGAAGCGGCGCACATCCAGCGCCTACTGCAAACCCTGTTGGATCTGCCGGCGCCAATCTACCGCCACCACGGCCTGCTGGTCGGTCCGGACGGCAAGCGCTACGCCAAGCGGGACAAGGCCCAGACCCTGCGGGAGCTTCGCGCGGGAGGCGTCAGTCCCGCAGCGCTCCGAAAGGAGCTCGGTTTTGGCTGATCAGACCTTCCCAGCCTGCTCGACCAACTGGCCCATGGCCTGAAGGTAGCTGGCGAACGCCCCTCTTCCGGCCTCGGTCAGGCGCACGCGGGTCAAGGGTTTCCGGCCGACGAAACTCTTGTCGATGGCGACGTAGCCGGCGTCTTCGAGCTTTCGCAGGTGAACCGAGAGGTTGCCCTGGGTGACGTCGAGCAGGTCCTTCAGTTCCGTGAAGTCCGCGACCTCGGCGCTGGCGAGATAGGCGACAATCCCCAGCCGCACCCGACCATGGATGACGTCGTCCAGCCCACTGATGTCGAACTTGGCGCCCACGGATGGTCTCAGGGCGCCGGACGCAGGGCTTGGCGCATCATGTGGAAGCCTGGGACCATCATGAACGCAAAAAGCCCAAGGCCGGCGATCAGCAGATAGAGGTCCGGGCGATTGATCAGAAGCCCCATCGCCACGCCCGCCACAAGCCAGCCGGCTGAGACCAAGGCCATCCAGGCTCGCTTACGCAGACTGAAGACGACAAACCACACCGCCCCCTGCACGACGAACACCACCGCCGGATGGAATAGCCAGTACTTGAAGTCGTGGTTGCGCACCGCCGCCGCCGCGAAGATCACGATCAGAGCGAGGTTCGCCAGACCGGTCGCGGAGAAGGCCGCGCTGACCGCGCGATTGGCGGCGCCGACCTGCGGTCGCTTGCGGTCGATGACGATCACCACGGTCATCAGGATCAAGAAGATCAAGGTGGGCAGCCAGCCCAGCAGCAGATTGCCGAGGGGCGGCATGACCAGCACCCCCTTCACCTGAGCGAAGTGGCCCAGGGTCTGCACCCCGTAAAGCAAGCCCGCCGAGCCATAGAGGCCCGCGCCTGGCGCGCCGAGACCACCGCGCTCGCCGCCGCCTTCAGCGATCGTGCGCAGGAACGCCAGGTCGTCGCGGACCGTCTTCAGTTCGTCGTTCATGCCGCTTCCTTCTAGGACATCATGACGGCTCACAGGATTCGTCCCAACAGCGGCATGCGGCGCAAGGCCATCGTCGCCAGCCAGCCCAGCGCCACCGCGCCGGCGAAGACGACAATCCCTTTGACTAGACCGCCCCAGGCTTGGGGAAGCAGAAGCCAGGCCAGCCACGACGTAAAGACGTAGTGGGTCAGATAGAGGCCATAGGCGTTAGCCTGCAGGCTGCCCCCGACCGGCCCCGTGCGGCGGACGAAACGCAGGGCGACCGCCAGCGCCGCGAAGCATAGCGTCGCGCAAGCCAGGGCGAAGCTCAGCCCGCCCGCAAGATCCAGCACCGCTCTAGATGGCGGATTGGGCGAGAACGCGATGACCAGGATGACCATGGTCGCGACGATCGGCGGGATCGGCGCCAGGCACCAGAGCCGCCAACGCCGGGCGAGCTTGCCCTCCGGGTCTGTCAGCCCCTGCCCCACGCCCGCCGCGCCGACAGCGATCCCCGCCAGGAAGTAGACGAAGTAGTGGCCGATCCGCGCGGTCTGGACAGCGAACGGACCAACCAGGGTCCAGTGGCCGAACGGCGTCGTCATCACCAAAGGCAGGTAAGCCAGGGCGCTCACAGCGGCGAGGCCCCAGAAGAAGCGCGCGGGCTTGCGATCCGCCCCCTTCGCCAGAGCGCCCAGCTCTTCCGCGACGCCGGGGAACAGCGCATGGAAGCCCGCCACCACCGCGCCAAAGGCCAGCAGCACCCAAAGGAACCAGGCCGGACCGCTCGGCCAGAATGGCAGGTGAACCCAGGCCTGCGCGAAAGCCGGCAAGGACGCCGCGCCGCCCGACTGCAGCCACGCCGGAAAATAGGCTAGCGGCGCCAGCAGCGCCGCGCTGAGCAGGAACGGAACGCCCAGCCTTAGTGCTCGTGCCTTCAGAAAGCCGCCCGCCCCCTTCGCCCGCAGGCCGCCTGCGACGAAGACGCCGGAGATGAAGAACATCAGCGACATGAAAAAGAGGTCGTTGACCAGTGTCAGCAGCCCGAACGGAGCGAATTTCTGCGGGTCCACGACCGGAAAGGCCGTCCACAGGATCGGCTGGGCGTCGAACGCTTTCGGCGGCGGCGCGTACGGATTGTAGATCAGCACCGTGTGGTGGGCGACGACCAGCAGGGTGACGAAGGCGCGGAGCCCGCCGATCGGCGCATTGCGAGCGCCATCGCGGCTATTCGGCGAACTTTCCAGGGCCTTGAGCGGCGCGTGCATGACAGAGCCTCCTCCTCGAATTGGCCGCACCATGCATCAACTTGTTTGTTTTGTAAACTTGTCTATCAGCGACACCCTGATGTCGGCCGCTGCGCTCCCGCGACGTCGGTCAGCGGCTCCAGTAGCGATAGCGATAGGCGGGCTCGAAGCCCTCGTCGGCGTACAGGGCGATGGCGGCGGCGTTGTCCGATTCGACCTGAAGCCAGGCGCGCTCGGCGCCTCTTTGGCGCGCTTCGGCCAGCAAGGCCCGCAGCACCCGCCTCGCCAAGCCCTTGCGGCGATGAGTCGGGACGGTGCGCATGCCGAAGACTCCCGCGAAGCCGCCGCCGAGGGCCGCAACGCCGATCGCGGCGGGCGCGCCGTCCACGTCCAGCCTGGCGAAACAGGCCGGCGGCGGAATCCGTCCCAAGGCTTCGATCCGCTCGCGTCCATCCTCGGGATCCCCCGCCGAGGCGGTGAACACCGCCTCGAAGGTCGCATCCGGCGTGGAGAAGATGCGCACCGAGAGGTCGCCCTCCCCGCGCGCGGGACCGGTCATCACCAAGGTGTCCTTGCTCGCATGGTAGCCGCGCTCGGCGAGTCGGTCGGCGAGATCAGCCGGCGCGAACACACCGTCGGTCAGCTTGAAGCGCGAGGGCAGGCCCCGTGCGGCGTACCAGGCCTCGACGGCCGCAACGGCGTCATCCGGGTCGCGATCGGGCGCTGTCAGCGGCCAGCAGGCGTTGATGCGCATGGAGTGGCCGGACGAAGCGTTCAACCGCCAACCGCCCAACCTTTCCCGCTCTCGCGCCGGCCAGGCGTCGTCGGCCAGCGGCTCCAGGACCGCAGGATCGATCACTTCTCGGCCAGAAGCTTCTCAACCAGACCGCGGACCTCAGGCGCCGACCAGTCGGCGGGGCCCGCCAGCCGGGCGCGTTCGCGCCCCTGGCGGTCGTAGATCACCGTGGTCGGATAGCCCGCGGCGCGGGGCTGCAGGTCGAAGGACAGCTTGTAGGAAGGGTCACGGTAGGTGACGAGCGGTGGGTTGGCGGCCATCTCGGCCTTGACGAGATTGAGGTCGCTGTCGCGGTCCACGCTGATGGGCAGCACGGTCACGGGCTGCGTGGCGTAGGCCGCCTGCAGCTTCGCCAGGGTCGGCATCTCGGCCTTGCACGGCGCGCACCAGGTGGCCCACAGATTCATGACGACCACGCGGCCCTTGAAGTCGGCCAAGGTGGCCGGCTTGCCGTCCAGGCTGGTGAACACGGTGGCTGGCGCCGGCCGCGGGGTTTCGGGCACGTCCAGCTTTTCCAGCGTCCCCTTCTTGAATTCTGTGAGGTTGGCGGGACCATGGGGTTTGAACGAAGCGGTGACGATGACGTATAGAACCGCCGCCACGCCAACGAGGATGACGCCCGCAAGCGCCAGCCTCAGAGGGCTGCGCTTCGCAGCGCCCGGCTCGTTCTGACCCGACTGGACTTCGCTCATATGACCGACCACGCCTCCGATACGCCCAAGGCCGACAAAGGCCAGGGCCAAGCCATGTGGGGCGGTCGCTTTTCGGCCAAGCCCGCCGAGCTGATGCAGGCGATCAACGTCTCCATCGGCTTCGACAAGCGCCTATGGGCGCAGGACCTGGCAGGCTCGCGCGCCCACGCCCGGATGTTGATCAGCCAAGGTGTGATTGCAAGCGCCGATGGCGAGGAAATCCTGAAAGGCCTCGACGCCATCGAAGGCGAGATCGCCGCGGGGGCCTTCCCGTTCCGCGACGAGTACGAAGACATCCACATGAATATCGAGGCGCGGCTGCGCGAGCTGATCGGCCCGACGGCCGGCCGCTTGCACACCGCCCGCTCGCGCAACGACCAGGTGGCGGTTGACTTCCGCCTGTGGGTCCGCGACGCCTGCGATCGTACGGTCGGTCAGTTGGAAGCCCTCCAGAAGGCCCTGCTGGCTCAGGCCGAGGCCTATGCCGACGCCCTGATGCCCGGCTTCACCCACCTGCAGCCCGCCCAGCCCGTGACCTTCGGCCATCACCTGATGGCCTATGTCGAGATGTTCGGCCGCGACGCCGGCCGTTTCCGCGACGCCCGGGCCCGGATGAACGAGTGCCCGCTGGGCGCGGCGGCTCTGGCCGGCTCGCCCTTCCCGATCGATCGCCATCAGACGGCGGCGAGCCTGGGTTTCGACCGCCCGACCGCAAATTCGCTGGACAGCGTCTCGTCGCGCGACTTCGCCCTGGAGGCCCTGTCGGCCGCCTCGATCACCGCCACGCACCTGTCGCGCCTGGCCGAGGAGATCGTGCTGTGGACGACGCCGATGTTCGGCTTCATCAAGCTGACGGACGCCTTCACGACCGGCAGCTCGATCATGCCGCAGAAGAAGAACCCCGACGCGGCCGAGCTGATCCGCGCCAAAGTCGGGCGCATCCTGGGCTCGCTGACCACCCTGACCGTGGTCATGAAGGGCCTGCCGCTGGCCTATTCGAAGGATATGCAAGAGGACAAGGTCCCGACCTTCGAGGCCTTCGACGCCCTGGAGCTGGCCCTGCTGGCCATGGCCGGCATGGTCGCCGACCTGACCCCGAACACCGAGAACATGGCCAAGGCGGCCGGCGCGGGCTTCTCGACCGCCACGGACCTGGCCGATTGGCTGGTGCGAACGCTGAACATGCCTTTCCGCGACGCGCACCACGTGACAGGTTCGGCCGTGAAGACCGCCGAAGGTCTTGGCGTCGATCTGGCCGATCTTACCTTGGAGCAGTTCCAGGCGATCGAGCCCCGGATCACCCAGGACGTCTACGCGGTCCTGACCCCGGCCGCCTCGGCGGCCAGCCGCATGAGCTATGGCGGGACCGCCCCCGCCCAGGTCCGCGCCCAGATCGCGCGTTGGAAGGAAGTTCTGGCATGACGTTTGGTCGCCCCCTCACCGTTCTGACGCTGGCGGCCCTGGCCGTCACGGTCGCCGCCTGTGGCAAGCAAGGCGCCCTCGAGCGTCCCGCCCCGCTATGGGATCCGGCCAAGAAGGCGGCCTGGGAAGCCGAGCGCCGCGCGGCCTCGGCCCAAGCCAACCAGCCGGCCCGCGCCGGCGGCACGCAGGAGATCCGCGACCCGGCCTCCAGCAACCGCACCATCCGCGCCGCGCCGCTGCCCGGTACGAACGATCCGTTTGGCGGCCCGTCCGCCGCCGGCTTCCCCGGCGCCACGCCCAACTAGGACCTCGCGTTGAACCACTTCGAATACGGCCCGGAGGGCCTGGCCTGCGAGGGCGTCCCCCTGGCCAAGATCGCGGCCGAGGTCGGCACGCCGGTCTATGTCTATTCCCGCGCCACGCTGGAGCGGCATTTCACGGTCTTCCGCGACGCCCTGGCCCTGGCAGGCGTCGTCGACCCGCTGATCGCCTACGCGGTGAAGGCCAATTCCAACGTGGCGGTGCTGAAGGTGCTGGGCGACCTGGGCGCGGGGGCCGATACGGTCTCCGAGGGCGAGATCCGCCGCGCCCTGGCGGCCGGCATCCCCGGCGAGCGGATCGTCTTCTCGGGCGTCGGCAAGACCCGCCGCGAGATCGCCTTCGCCCTGACCACGGGCGTGGCCGAGATCAATGTCGAGTCCGAGCCCGAGCTCGATTTGATCGCGCAGGTCGCCGCCGAACTGGGCGTGAAGGCCAAGGTCGCCTTCCGCGTCAATCCCGACGTCGCCGCAGGCGGCCACGCCAAGATCGCGACCGGCAAGTCCGAGAACAAGTTCGGCGTCTCGTTCGCCGAAGCCGCGCGCCTCTACGCCAACGCCAGCAATAATTCGAGCCTCGAGCCCGTCGGCGTGGCCTGCCATATCGGCAGCCAGATCACCGATCTGGAACCCATGCGCGCCGCCTTCACGAAGATGCGGGGCCTCGTAGAGCAGTTGCTTGGCGAAGGCCTGTCTGTCGAGCGCCTGGATCTGGGCGGCGGCCTGGGTGTCCCCTACTTCAACAGCCCCGAGCCTCCCTCCCCCGCCGCGTTCGCCGCCATGGTCGGCGAGGTCACCCAAGGCCTCCCCGTCACCCTGGCCTTCGAGCCGGGCCGCGTGATCGCCGCCAACGCCGGCGTGCTGGTCAGCGAGGTCGTGCACGTCCACGAGCGCCCGGAGGGCCGGAAGTTCCTGGTCATCGACGCGGCCATGAACGACCTGATCCGGCCGGCGATGTACGACGCCTTCCACGACATCCGCCCCGTGATCCAGCGTGGCGGCGAGACCGTCTACGATGTCGTCGGTCCGGTCTGCGAGACCGGCGACACCTTCACCCGCGACCGCGCCCTGCCGCCGTTCACGACGGGTGACCTGGTGGCCTTCATGTCGGCGGGCGCGTACGGCGCGGCCATGGCCAGCGAATACAACACCCGCCCGCTCGTCCCCGAGGTGCTGGTGGACGGCGACCGCTACGCCGTGATCCGCAAGCGTCCGACCTATGAGGAAATCCTGGCCCGCGATCTGGTCCCGGACTGGGTTTAAGTAGTCGTACGGACAAAATGTCTCTCTGATCGTCACGCTAGATTAACCGCGATCACCGACCTTCGACCTGGTTTGGGGCGTGGAGTGTCTTTGGTGAGCAGCTTCATAGAGTTCGACAGTATCGAGGCTCAACGAAAAGTGGGCGGGCATCTGGTGCTCGTCTGCATCGCGGCCCTGGTGCTGATCACCCCCGCGGCCAGCCTGTTCACGGGCGGCAAGTCGACCCTGGCGCTGGCCGGGGGGTCGGTTCTGCTCGCCGCGATCGGCTGGGGCGGCTGGGCGATCTGGCGCGACAACGCCGCCCAACGCATCTCGACCGCCGTCACCCTGATGGGTCAGGTGAGCCTGTTCGTCGCCGCCTTCGCGGGCCACGCCCTGCAACCCGAAGCCCGGATGGCCTATCTCGCCGCCCTGGCCCTTATGGTGGCCTATGGCGACTGGCGGGCCGTCGCCGTGGCCGCAGGCACGATCATCGCCATCGAGATCGCCGGCGCCCTGTTCGCTCCCAATCTGCTGATGACCGGCGAGATCACGTTCCTCCGTGTCGCGCTCAGCGCCGGCGTCACCCTGGCCACCGCCTGGTCGCTGATCTGGCTGACCGCCAGCGTCTCGCGCCTGTTCGTCACCGTCACCGCCCGCACCGACAAGGCCCTGGACGCCGCCGCGCGCGCCGACGCCGCCAACGCCGACGCCGAAGCCCAGCGCGCGGCCCGCGACGCCGCCAACGCCGAGCAGGCCCGTCAGAAGGCCGCGCTGGAAGCCGAACAGACCCAAGTCGTCGAAGAACTGGCCGAAGCCCTGGCGCACCTGTCGCGCGGCGACCTGACCTGGCGCCTGACCAAGAGTTTCGCGGACCGCTACGAGCCCCTGCGCGCCGACTTCAATGAGGCGCTCAGCCGCCTGCAGGCCGCCATGCGCGAAATCGCCGGCAACGCCGCCAGCATGACCGCCGGCGTCGCCGACATGTCGCGCGCCTCGGACGAGTTGGCCCGCCGCACCGAGCATCAGGCCGCCAGCCTGGTGCAGACGACCGCCGCCCTCGGCGAGATCACCGTCGCCGTCCAGAACACCGCCGAAAGCGCCAATCAGGCCAACGCCGCCGCCGCCGCCGCGCGCCAGGAGGCCGAGCGCTCGGACCCCGTGGTCAGCGAGGCCGTCGAGGCCATGACCCAGATCGAGACCTCGTCGGGCCAGATCGGCAAGATCATCGGGGTCATCGACGAGATCGCCTTCCAGACCAACCTCCTGGCCCTGAACGCCGGGGTCGAGGCCGCCCGCGCGGGTGAAGCCGGCCGTGGCTTCGCGGTCGTCGCCCAGGAAGTCCGGGCCCTGGCCCAGCGCTCCGCCGACGCCGCCAAGGAGATCAAGGACCTGATCAACGTCTCCGGCGATCAGGTCAGCGCCGGCGTCGAGCGCGTGGGCCGCACGCGCGAAGCGCTGCAGCGGATCATCGCCCGCGTCGCCGAGATCAACACTCAGGTCAACGCCATCGCCGCCTCGGCGCGCAACCAGGCCGAGGGCCTGGGCGAGGTCAACAGCACCATGGGCGAGATGGACCGCGTGGTGCAGCAGAACGCGGCCATGGTCGAAGAGACCACCGCCGCCGCCCATGCCCTGCGCAACGAGGCGCAGGAGTTGGCCCAGCGGGTCGACATGTTCGAGATCGGCCGCGAGACGCGAACCCAGGCCGAGCAGCGCGCGGCCTGAGGCGGCCGCGCTCTAGAGCCCTAGTCCATCGCGCCGATGTAAGGCAGGCCGCGGCTCTTGCCCTCGTCGTCGAGGCCGTAGCCCACCAGGTAGCGCGCGGGCGCCTCCCAGGCCACGAAGTCGGGCTCCATGCCGCGCGAGGTCGGCCAGGGCTTGCGGGCGAAGACGGCGGTCAGCACTTCGCTGGCGCCGGCGTCCTTCACCAGCCGTGCGGCTTCGGACAGCGACAGACCGGTGTCGAAGACATCGTCGACGACCAGAGCCCGACGGCCGACCAGCGGACGCTGCAGGTCCGCGCGGACCTCGCACCGACCCGAGCTCTTGCGCTCGTCGTGATACGACGCCAGCCACAGCGCGTCGAAACGCACGTCGCGGCCGGCCTTATAGAGCGCCCGGGTCAGATCGGCGGCGAACCAGAGGCCGCCGGTGAGCAGGCAGACGACCACGGTGTCGTCGTCGATGCGCGGCGCGATCGCTTCGGCCAGCGCCTTCACCCGTTCGGCGATCTCGGCTTCCGAGATCAGGACTTCGGGTTTCTTGGAGTCATTCATGGTGAGCGGGTTCGTGAGAGGCTGTAGGGACGGTTTTGTCCCCGCTCTCATGTCCCGGGGGGGCATGTCCAGCCGCTTCTGACGCCGCGGACGTCTCCTGCGCCCCACGCAGGGCGACATCGGGCTTCTCTTCATGCCCCGCGGCGGCCTTATCATGGCCGTTTGACGGGTGGATCGGGGCCTTCACGCCGCCCTCTTCGCTCTCGAACCCGATCTGCAGATCCTTGGCGGTGCTGGGAGGATCCATGAACGTGATCGAGAAGTGGCGGACCTCGCCGGGCGGGATCTTGGCGTCATGAGCCGCCGCCAGTTGGCCGGAGACGCGCTTGCCCTGGCCGTTCAGCAGCTCGACCCGGAGCGCCGGCGCCGCCACCGCGTGCTCGGTGATGTTGCGGATAGCGCCCGTGACGGTGACGGCGGCGTGGCCATCCTTCATCAGCGGCTGGGCCTTGATGCTGCCGCGGTCGATCACGAGGCCCACGGTGTTCACCGGCAAGCCCACGGCCGCGTAGGCCCCGGCCGTCCCTGGCAGGATCCGGACGATGTCGATGCGGAAGATCAAGGCGCCGATCACCAGCGCTGCCATCACGGCCGCCATGCCGGCCCAGATGATCCCCGTGACGGTGGCCTCGCGCAGCCGCCGCTCGGCGTCGGCGCGGGCGCGGAACACCTTTGGCAACTCCTCGCCCGGCAGAGCGCTGACCGGCGGTTCCTCGGCCGCCTCGGGCTGAGGCGGTTCTTCAGCGGAAGCCGTCGCGACGTCCGCGGCCCCTCGGCTCGCGAGGCTGGGATTTTCGGGGTCTTCGAAGAGGTCGGTCGCGTCCTCGTTACGCGCGGTCCAGCGATGGCCGCAGGCCGCGCAGCGCACGACCCGGCCTTCCGGACCGACCTTGGAGTCGTCCACGAAATAGCGGCTGGCGCACTCCGGACAGGTCAGTATCATGGCCGCGAATCGAACGATCCCCACACGCTCTTACGGGGTCGCCCATTTTAACCCTGATGTCCAGAAAGCCCAGTGACGCGCCTTGCGGATCGACACAGAACAGGGCGATGACGCCCTACCGGTGGTCCGCTTCGAAGGCGTCTCCATGCGCTACGGTCGGGCGCCGGAAACCCTCAAGGATATCAGCTTCTCCCTCCGTCAGGGCTCGTTCCATTTCCTGACCGGAGCGTCCGGCGCGGGCAAGAGTTCGCTGCTCAAACTGATCTATCTGGCCCACCGTGCGTCACGAGGACGCGTGGAGCTTTTCGGCCGCGACATCAGTCTGCTGCACGCCCAGGATCTGCCCTTTGTGCGACGCCGGATCGGCGTGGTCTTCCAGGAGTTCCGGCTGCTGGATCACCTGTCGGTGTTCGACAACGCGGCCCTGCCGCTGCGCATCCTCAAGCGCAAGCCCGCCACCTATCGCGAGGACGTCGCCGAACTGCTGACTTGGGTCGGTCTGGGCGATCGCATGCACGCCCTGCCCGCGACCTTGTCCGGCGGCGAGAAGCAGCGCCTGGCCATCGCGCGCGCCGTGGTGGATCGCCCCGATATCCTGCTGGCGGACGAACCGACGGGCAATGTCGACCCCGCCATGTCGCTGCGCCTGCTGCGCCTGTTCGTCGAGCTGAACCGCCTGGGCACCACGGTGCTGATCGCCACCCACGACGAGGACATGGTGGCGCGCGCCGGCAGGCCCGCCCTGCGTCTGCACGACGGTCGCCTGCTGGGCGCGGAGGCCACGCCGTGACCGCGCTGTTCGACGTCTCGCGCTGGCGCCCCGGACCGCTGTTGCCGCCGCGCGACGCGCGGGATGGCGCGCTGGTGTTCGTCGTGGCCGTGCTGTGTTTCCTGGCGGTCCTCACGGCCTTGGCCGCCCTGGCCGCCAACCGCGCCGCCCACGGCTGGACATCGCAGTTGACGGGGTCGGCCACCGTCGTGGTGCGAGCCCGCGCCGGCGAGACCCCCGACAGCGCCGCCGCCCGCGCCGCCGAGACCCTCGCGGGCGTTCGCGGCGTGGTGGAGGCCCAGGCCTTGACCCGCGAAAAGGCCGAGGCCCTCCTGGAGCCGTGGATCGGCAAGGACGCGTTGGTCGAGGACCTGCCGACGCCGCGCCTCGTGACCCTGGACCTGGATCCCAAGGCCCCGCCCACCGCTCAGACCCTGGACAAGGCCCTCCGATCGGCAGGCGTGGACGCCACGATCGACGACCACAGCCGCTGGATCGCCGATATCGAGCGCGCCGCCGACATGGCGCGCCTGGCGGCGCTCGGCGTCTTCACCCTGATCGCGGCGGCCGCCGCGGCGGTGATCGCGTTCGCCACCCGAGCGGGCCTGGCCGCGCGCCGTGACGTCATCGAAGTCTTGCACTTTTCCGGGGCCGAGCGCGGATTCATCGCCGGTCTGTTCCAGGGGCGTTTCGCCGCCATGGGTGCGCTAGCCGGCTTGCTGGGCGGCGCGGGCGCGGCCGGAGTCGGCGCGCTTCTGCGCTATTTCGGCGGCGGCGCGGGCCTCGCGCCTGTTCTGCCCCTGGCCTGGATGGACCTGCTGGCGGCCGCCCCCGCGCCCGTCGTGGCGGCGTTGATCGCCGGCGTCTCCGCACGGCTGGCCGCATCGCGGATCGTGGGGGAGATGGCGTGAAGTCCCTGGCCGCCTTGCTGATCGCCCTGATGATCTGGGGACTGGGTCTGGTGGCGTTCACCGGACGCGTGGACCTTTCCACGCCCGCGCCAGAGCCGCCCGAGGCGGACGGGGTCGTCGCCCTGACCGGCGCTTCGAGCCTTCGCCTGGAAGCCGCCACCCGGTTGCTCGAGGAGGGCAAGGGTAAGCGGCTGCTCATCTCGGGCGTCAACCGCGAGACCACCCGCGCCGACGTGCAGAGCGTGACGAAGGCCGTCAAACCGATCTACGATTGCTGCGTGGACCTCGGGTTCACGGCCGCCAACACCGTCGGCAATGCGCTGGAGACCGCCGAATGGGCGCGATCGAAGGGCTATAAGAGCCTGATCGTGGTCACCGCCGACTATCACATGCCCCGCTCGATGCTGGAGCTCAGCGCCGCGATGCCGGGCGTAAAGCTCTTCCCCTATCCGGTGAAGACGGACCTCAACGCGCATCGGTGGTGGAAAACCAGCATCAGCGCGCGGCGCATGATCGTGGAATATTGTAAGTATCTGGCCATCCTGGGACGCGAGGCGTTCCTGGGCCTTGGCCCCAAGACCAAACCCGCCCCCGAGGCGAAGGACGTTCCTTGATCTATCTGCGCTCGTTTCTTTTCCAGCTGTTCTTCTGGCTGTGGTCGGCGACGATGGCGATCTTGATGCTCGCCACCCTTCCCCTGCCGCGCGCGGCCAATCGCGTCAGCATGGCTGTGTGGTCCAGAGGCCTGATGCTCGGGCTGCGCTGGCTGGCGGGCATTCGCATCGAGATCCGCGGCCGCGAGAACGTGCCGACCGGGGCGGCTATCGTCGCCGCCAAGCATCAGTCGATGTTCGACGTCTTCAGCCAGTTCGCCATCCTGCCGGACGCCTGCTTCGTCATGAAGAAGGAGCTCTTGATGGTGCCGCTGTTCGGCTGGCACGGGCAGAAGGCCAAGATGATCGTCGTCGATCGCGACGGCCACTCGGCGGCGCTCAAGAAGCTCGTCCGCGACGCCGTCGATCGCATGAAGCACACGCGCCAGGTCGTGATCTTCCCGGAAGGCACGCGGGGCGACGTCGGCCAGCCCGGCGACTACAAGCCCGGGATCGCGGCGCTCTATCGCGAACTGGACATGCCGGTCACGCCGCTGGCCCTCAACTGCGGCAGCCACTGGGACAAGGGCTTCCTGCGCAAGCCGGGGACCATCGTGTTCCACTATCTTGAGCCGATCCCCGCGGGCTTGAAGCGCGCCGAGTTCATGCGCGAGTTGCAGACCCGCATCGACACGGCGACCAAGGCGCTTGAGGACGAGGGGATTTAGCCTCCCACCGGCTCCAACGCCTCGACCAGCTTCAAGAGCCTCTCCATGGCGTGGTCGCGCACGCCATCGTCGCGCAGATGCGAGACGAGATCGCTGAGGTAGTCGACGTTGCGTCCCGAAAGTCCTTGCGCGCCGGCGATCAGTTTCGCCTGCTGCTCCAGCGTCAGATCGCCAGCCCACTGGGCGTGCTGTCGGTCCGACAGGAAGACCAGCGCCGGAACCTTGGCGGCGCTGTCCAGTTTCACATCGCGCCATGTTTCGAAATAGGTCTCGGTCGGCTGCTCGCGTTCGCGCAGATAGGCGTAGACGTCTTCCCATTCAGAGGCCGCGACGCGATAGGCCATGCCGCGCACCGCGCCGCCGGGCGCCAGGCCCAGAACCAGGCCCGGCCGCTCATACGTGCCACGATGATGGACCGAATAGATGCAGAACGCGCGGCGCCGCCCGTGGAGCACGGCCGTTCTTCGGTCTATGAACGGGAACCCGGGCGCCGCCACATCAGCGATCCGTAACCGAACACCCAGCGATCTTCGCCGCCGCCTGCCAAACCCATAGCCATTCCCGACTGGACGCGCCTTTCATGACCCATAGCGACGCCGCCCCGTCTCGCAAAGCCCACCGCGGGCGCCTCTTCGCGCCTTTCATCCTCGCCGCCCTCGTCGCGGGCGGTTGGAGCTATGGCTGGTTCTGGCTGCGCGGTCAGGCCGAGCAGCGGATGGACGCCGAAGCGGCCGACCTGAAATCGCGCGGCTACGACCTGTCCTGGAGCAGCCGCACCTTTCACGGCTTCCCCTTCCGGATGAACGTCGACCTGGCCGACGCCCGCGTCGCCGAGCCCACCGGCTGGGCGGTCCGCGCGCCGGTGCTGAAGGGCGAAGCCGCCATCTTCGACGTCACCCACTGGGTGCTGGTCGCGCCTCAAGGCGTGGTGCTGACCCGGCCTGAAGCCGGCGACGTGACCATCACCGGCCAGGCGCTGCGGGCCAGCATCTCGCACATCAAGGAATACCCGCCGCGCATCTCGGTCGAAGGCGCGGGCCTGACCTTCACGCCGGCGGCCGGCGCCAAGCCGTTCCAGCTGGTCTCGGCGGACGGCATGCAACTGCACCTGCGCGCCGGTCCCGACGACCAGGGCGCGATCCTGTTTAAGGCCGACGGCGCCAAGACCGCCTTCACCGGCCTGCTGGGCCGCATCGCCCAGGACAAGACCGCCTCGATGGTGCTCGAAACCCGTCTGTCCCATGTCTCGGCGCTGCGTGGACGCAACTGGGAAGCGGCGGTGAAGGGCTGGAGCGCCGCGGGCGGCCAGATCACCTTCCAGCAGAGCCAGATCCTGGCCGGCGACGCCGAGGGCAAGGCCAAGTCCGGCGTTCTTTCCGTCGATTCCGAGGGACGTCTCATCGGTGACCTCGAAGTCGCCATCACGGAACGGGTCGACCTTTCCAAGCCGATCCGCACGCCCGAGCAGGCCCTGGCCGCGGCCGCCCAGGCCATGGGACGCGAGCCGGTCATCGAGGCCAGCCTGCATTTCCGCGAGGGCCGCAGCTTCCTGGGCGTCCTCGACACCGGTCCCGCGCCGACGGTCTACTGATCGAGCAACGATCACCCAAAACGCAATTTTCTTCCCGTGTAGGCTGGCTATTGCGTGTTCGGCGGCAAAGACTATGGTCCGCCCTCCAATTTCGGGGAAGAACATGGGCAGCGACGCGACGGACGCCACGCCGTCTCTCGAAGAGGTCCGATGGCGGCTCGACGCCATCGACGGTGAACTGCTGAAGCTGCTCGACGAGCGCGCCAGCCTGGCCGGCGCGGTCGCCGCCGCCAAGCGGGCCTCGGGCGACACCGGTTTTGGCCTGCGCCCCGGCCGCGAGGCCCAGATCGTCCGCAAGCTGCTCGACGCCCCCCGCAGGGGCGCTTCCGACGCCCTGGTCATCCGCATCTGGCGCGAGATCATGGCCGACAACCTGGCGCGCCAGGGCCCGTACCAACTGGGCGTCTTCGGCGGCCGCGAGCCCGCACGCACGGTCGAGCTGGCCCGCC
Organism: Caulobacter segnis ATCC 21756; assembly: GCF_000092285.1. Classification (NCBI taxonomy): domain Bacteria; kingdom Pseudomonadati; phylum Pseudomonadota; class Alphaproteobacteria; order Caulobacterales; family Caulobacteraceae; genus Caulobacter; species Caulobacter segnis. The sequence continues at coordinate 3,133,107 of NC_014100.1, forward strand.
TCCGCTTCGGAACCGCGCCGCGCCTGTCTCTCGTCGCGACGCCCCAGGACGCCTTGGCCGTCGCCCGGGCCCCGTGGGGCGTCGCCGTTCTGCCGCTGGCCAGCGACACGCCCTGGTGGGGGCGCCTGCTGGCCGAGCCGAAGCTGAAGGTGTTCGCCGCCCTGCCCTGCCTGGCCGGCTGGGGACCGCAAGCCGCGCTCGCCATCGCCGAGGTGGAGGTCGAGCCGACCGGCGGCGACCAGACCTTCTGGGTCAGCGACTCGCCCAAGAGCGCGGCCGCCGTCGTCGAGGCCCTCGGCCAGGACGGGGTCGCCGCCGAACTGATCGCCGAGGCCGGCGGCCTCAAGCTGTTTTCGCTGTCCGGCTTCTTCCAGGCGGACGACGAGCGGCTGGCCCGCGCGCCTGGCCAACTGACCGGCGTCATCGGGGCTGCGCCCGAGCAGTTCGACGTGTAAGAAGCGGCCGCCGTACATCTGAACCGTACGGAGCCTGAGTAGTCCGATGACCGCCTCCGCAGCCGACCGCTTCGCCGCGCCTCGCCCCGTCCCCAAGGCCGGGATCCTCGACATCCACGCCTATGTCGGCGGCAAGTCGAAGGTCGAAGGCGTCGCGCATCCGGTGAAGCTGTCGAGCAACGAGAACATCCTGGGCAGCAGCGACAAGGCCAAGGCGGCCTATCGCGACGCGGTCGACCGCCTGCACATCTATCCGGACGGCAAGGCCAATATCCTGCGCGCGGCGGTGGCCGAGCGTTTCAAGCTCGAACCCGAGCGCCTGACCTTCGGCGACGGCAGCGACGAGATCTTCGCCCTGCTGTGCCAGGTCTATCTCGAGCCCGGCGACAACATCGTCCAGGGCGAGCACGGCTTCGCCGCCTACGCCATCGGCGCCCGCGCCTGCCAGGCCGAGGTGCGGATGGCCAAGGAGATCAACCACCGCATCGACGTCGACGAGGTGGCCAAGTGCGTCGACGAGCGCACGCGCCTCGTCTTCATCGCCAATCCGGCCAATCCGACCGGCACCTGGCTGACGGGCGAGGAGATCCGCGCCCTGCACGCGGCCCTGCCGCCGTCGGTGCTCCTCGTCCTGGACGGCGCCTATGCTGAGTTCTGTAGCGATCCGCGTTTCGAGGACGGCCTCGACCTGGCCCGTACCGCCGAGAACGTGATCGTCACGCGCACCTTCTCGAAGCTGCACGGCCTGGCGGCCCTGCGTGTCGGCTGGGGCTACGCGCCCAGCCACATCATCGAACCGATCGACCGTATCCGCCCGCCGTTCAACACTTCGATCCCCGCCCAGGAGGCGGCGGTCGCGGCGCTGTTCGACGACGACTTCCAGGCCCGCTCCCTGGCCCTGGTCGAGCAATGGCGCCCGTGGCTGACCCAGCAGTTGGGCGGCCTGGGCCTCGAGGTGACGCCGTCGGCCGCCAACTTCGTGCTGGCGACCTTCCCGACCACGCCGGGCAAGACGGCGCTGGAGGCTGAGGCCTTCCTGGCGTCGAAGGGTTATCTGGTCCGCGCGGTCGCCAACTACGGCCTGCCGAACGCGATCCGGATCACCATCGGCCTGGAAGAGCAGAACCGCGCCGTCGTCGACCTCCTCGCCCAGTTCATGGGTCGATAGATGTCGCAGCCGGGTATCCTCTATCCCAAGATGACCGTGATCGGCGCGGGCCTGATCGGCGGGTCGATCATTCGCGCCGCGCGTGAGCACGGCGTCGTCGGCGAGATCACCGTGGCCGACGCCAGCGAGGCGCATCGGGTTCGCGTCGTCGAACTGGGCGTCGCCGAACACGTCACCGGCGACATCGCCGAGGCGGTCAAGGACGCCGACCTCGTGGTCCTCGCCACGCCGGTGCTGTCGATCCCCGACCTCGCCGCCCAGGTGATCCCGGCCATGAAGCCGGGCGCGACCCTGACCGACGTCGGCTCGACCAAGGGCAATGTCGCCGAGGCGTTCCGCGCCCAGGACTGCTCGAAGATCCACGCCATCCCCGGCCACCCGATCGCGGGCACCGAGCAGTCGGGCCCCGACGCGGGCTTTTCCGAGCTGTTCGAGAACCGCTGGACGATCCTGACGCCGCTGGAAAACGACGACGAGGCCTACGCCGCCGCCGTCGCACGCCTGTCGACCTTCTGGCGCGCCTTCGGGGCCCAGGTCGAGCTGATGGACGAGAAGCACCACGACCTGGTGCTGGCCGTCGTCTCGCACCTGCCCCACCTGATCGCCTACACGATCGTCGGCAGCGCGGCGGACCTGGAGAACGTCACCGAGAACGAGGTCATCAAGTACTCGGCCTCGGGCTTCCGCGACTTCACTCGCATCGCCGCCAGCGACCCGACCATGTGGCGCGACATCTTCGTGGCCAACAAGGACGCGGTGCTGGAGATGCTGGGCCGCTTCACCGAGGACCTGCAGGCCATGAGCCGCGCGATCCGCTGGGGCGACGCCGACACCCTGCACACCCACTTCACCCGCACCCGCGCCATCCGCCGCGGCATCGTGGCGGCGGGCCAGGAAAGCGCCGAGCCAAACTTCGGACGGGACCGGGGCAAGCACTGACATCGGCGCGGGGGCTCCGCTTCACGCGATCGCTCGCTGAAGGGATGGAAAGGGACGCGGAGCGCCGGACATCCGTCCGGAGTATGGATAGTGAATACCGTTTCGACGAAGCCCGACGCTCCGCGCGACCGTTATCCGCCAGCGTCCCGTCAGGTGGCCCTGTTTGGGCCTTACCGGGACCTGGGCCTCCCGTTTCCGAGAGTCCCAGCGGTCGGAGAGGACGGGCTTTCAGCCAGACACGCCCTTTTGCCTCCAACCACGCCGACGGCGGGCGGGTGAGCCCAGCAAGCTCAGCCCCGGACCGTTCGAGTATCCCCCTCGAACCTGTCCCCGCTCGATCGCCCCCCGTCGCCGCAAATGGTCGCTGGCCATGCGCCCTTTCCTCGCGACGAGGTGGGTAAAGCATAAGGGCGGTTTCAACGCGGATGATGGAGCGGGGTGTAAAAGTGGGAAGTCGTTGATTTTGTTGGCCCCTGTCTCGGCTATGCCGAGCGTCCAGCGCGACGGACGCCCGTTCCGCCCCTCGCGCAACCCGCCCGATCTCGCCCCAATCTCGAAACACCGCCGTAACAATCCGAGCCCATGCAAAGCGCTCAGGGACATTCCCCCCGGAAGGAAACACCCTCCATGCGCCGCATGCTTCTCGCCGCGCTCGCGACCTGCGCCACGGTCACCGCGAGCGCCGCCCTCGCCCAGGACGGCCCGCCGCCCGGAATGCCGCCGATGCCCGCCCCCGAGGACATCTTCAAGCGCTGGGACGCCAACGCCGACGGCGCGGTGGACCTGAAGGAATGGACCGGCGCCGGCCGTCCCGAAGACCGCTTCGCGATGATCGACGCCAACAAGGACGGTAAGATCAGCCTCGACGAACTGAAGGCCGCCTTCGAGAAGATGCGCCAACGCCGAATGCAGCAGGGCGATGGCCCGCCCCCAGGGCCGCCGCCGGAAGGCCCGCCGCCTCAGGGCAACTGAGCGCCCCGCGCCAAATTCAGAACGCCGCTTGGCCCTCGGCCAGGCGGCGTTTCTTTTGCGCCTTCTTCGCGAGCAGGTCGCCGCCGAACCGGCGGCGCGAGGTACCCGAAATGAGGCGAAGACCGCCGCAATTTGACGTCGCGCCAGAGGCCGCGCCCGACGGATGCACTAGGCTGCGAGATCCTCGTCCGCAGAGTCTGGTGAGTGCAAGTGCATGGTTTCCAATGTGTTTGCCATTTCGCGCGTCGCTTTGTCGCGAGACGGCCGCGATGACTTGCCCCACCGCCGGATGCATAAGCTTCAGCAACCTCAGTCGTGACCCCTAAGGCAGACATGACTCTGGCGCGAGGACGTCCAAGCATCCGCGACAACCCTTTGACCATGGCCCTTGTCCGGCAGGCGTCGCGCAACAGTGTTGCGACGATGGGCGTCCAGGCGGCCGCCGCCATCGGCGTCACCCTGGCGACCCAACCGGCCGAGCGGCCGATCTACTGGGTGTGGCTGGCGGCGACCTTGGCCGTGCTGGCCGCGCGCGTCGTCGTGGACCGCATGCTCGCCGCCGCGCTGAAAGGCGGCCCGTTCGCTCGGCGATTGGACCAGATCGTCGTCGCCTTCTCCGCCGGACTGCTCATCAGCGCCGCCTTGTGGGCCGTGCTGGCTTGGCTGCGCTTTCCTCTCGACAGCCAGCACACCCGTTTCGTGATCATCGTCGTGCTATCGGCCTTGGCGGGCGGCGCCACCGGCGTTCTGTCGCCGCTGAAGCTGACCGGGCGGATCTACATCTCGTTGATCCTGCTCCCCGCGTCCGTGGCGCTGCTGCTGGGTCCCGATCGGGCGCTGGGCCTGCTGGGCGTCGCGTTCTGGCTGGTGATGCTGACGGGCCATCGCAACAACCACGCCCTGCTGGTCGACTCCATCCAGCTGCGCGACCAGAATCGAGACCTCGTCGAGGCCCTGGCCCGCCGCAGCCGCGACCTGAACAGCCTCAATCAGGACCTCGAAGCGCGGGTCGCCCTCCGGACCCGACAACTCCAGGACGCCACCGAACGGGCCCAAAGCGCCAACGAAGCCAAGTCGCGCTTCCTGGCGACGGTCAGCCACGAGATGCGCACGCCGCTGAACGCCATTCTCGGACTCGGGCAGATCCTGGCCCGCTCGGCGCTCAACAAGAAGCAGCGCGAGCAGGTGCTCGAAATGAAGGGCGCGGCCCGGCGGCTGCGCATGATGATCGACGATGTGCTGGACCTCTGCCAGTTGGACGACGGCGAGCTGGAACTGAAGCCCCGTCCGTTCCATCTCACCGCCCTGGCGCAATCGCTCGACAACCTCCATCGGCCGACGGCCGAGGTTCGCGGCCTGCGCCTGACCATGCAGCTCGAGCCCGGCCTGGGAGAGGCGCGGCTGGGCGATGTCGACCGCCTGCGCCAGGTGATCAGCGTGCTGATCGACAACGCGCTGAAGTTCACCCAGGAAGGCGGCGTCGATTGCCGCATCCACGGCGCGGGCGACGATCTTCGGATCGAGGTCAGCGACACGGGCGACGGCGTCGCGGCTGAGAAGATGGCGGTGATCTTCGAGCACTTCAGCCAGATCGACGACTCGACCAAACGCGCGGCGGGCGGCATCGGTCTGGGCTTGGCGCTCTGTCAGGGCCTGGTCGCCAAGATGGGCGGCGACATGTCGGCCTCCTCGCAGCCCGGCCAGGGCTCGACCTTCACCCTGCGCATTCCCTGCCCGGCGATCGCCGAGGCGCCGCCACGACTCGCCCGCGTCTCGCACGCCGACGACGAAGAGGACCACCCCACCCTGCTGGTCGTCGACGACAACGCCATGAACCGCGAGATCATCGCCGCCCTGGTCGAGCCCTTCGGCATCGCCTGCGGCTTCGCCTCCGACGGTCGCGAGGCGGTCGAGGCCTGGCGGCGCCAGCCCTGGGACGCGATCTTCATGGATGTCCACATGCCCGTGATGGATGGCGTCGAGGCCACGCGCGCCATCCGCCAGGAGGAAGGGCGCCTGGGCCGTCGGCGCGTCCCGATCGTGGCGGTCACGGCCAGCCTGCTGGAACAGGAGACCGCGGGCTATCACGCCGCCGGCATGGACGATGTCCTGCCCAAGCCCATCGAAGTCACCGCCCTGGCCGAAATGCTGGCCCGCTGCGTGGGCGCTGGCGAGGCGCCGGAAGCCGAGACCAACGCCTAGCGGCCCCTCGCCCCGGAAAATCAGATCGCGCCGACGCTTGAGTGCGATGGCGAGCCGGGCTAAACGGTTCGTCCCTTTGGCGGGCGTAGTTCAGAGGTAGAACGTCAGCTTCCCAAGCTGAATGTCGGGGGTTCGATTCCCCCCGCCCGCTCCAAGCTCCTCTGCCTCGCGTTGACGGTCGGCGGCTTCGGGCGCACGATCACCTCAAACAGACGTTTGGGGAGAAACGCCATGGCCGACGGCGCGGTCGATCCGCACGCCCATGATCGGGCCAAGTTCCACGCCATGGTCGACGGCACGGCCGAAGACTGGGCGATCATCGCCAACGCGTCGATGGAGTTCGGTCGCGATCTGCCCCAGCGACTGATCGCGCACCTGAACCTGCTGAAAGGCGACTGCGGCGGCTTCGCCATCGATCGGCTGGAGCACAGCCTGCAGACCGCCACCCGCGCGCATCAGGCCGGCGAGGACGAGGAATATGTCGTCTGCGCGCTGCTCCACGACATCGGCGACATCCTGGGCCCGCGCAATCACGCCGACATCGCCGCGGCGATCCTCCAGCCGTTCGTGTCGGAGCGGAACCACTGGATGGTGGCGCATCACGCCATCTTCCAGGGCTACTACTTCTTCCATCACCTGGGTCTGGACCGGAACCTGCGCGACCAGTTCCGCGGCCATCCGGACTTCGAATACACGGCCAAGTTCTGCCACGTGTACGACCAGGAAGCCTTCGACCCCAGCTTCGAGTCGATGCCCCTGGAGGCGTTCGAGCCGATGCTGGGGCGGGTGATGAGCGTCCCGAAGCGGTCGATCTACATGCCGGCTCGAGCGGCGGAATAGGCGGCCTCCCCGCCGCTACGGGGAGGCCTTCAAGTCCTACTCGATCCGTTCGGCCTTGATCCCCAGCTTGGCCAGTTGAGCCTGGACGCTGTCGGGGCCCACGAGGTGGCCCGAGCCGACGGCGACGAAGCTGACGCCTGAACCGGCGAGCTTGGTCTTCAGCTGGCTGGCCCAATCCTGGTTGCGCTTGACGAGCAGCAGCTCATAGAGCTCGGGGTAGTCGCCCTTCATCTCGGTGACGAATTGCTTCTCCAGTTCGGCGACGTCGCCGGCGGCCCAGGCGGCCACCATCGTGTCGATCTTGGCGACGCCTTCGTCCACGTCGTCCAGCGTCGCGCGCAGGAAGTCGGCCTCGGTCTTGGCCGGCAGATCGGCGAAGAAGCGGATCTGCTGCTCGGGCGTCTCCAGCGCGTTCTTGGCCTTGCCGGTCTCGGCGGCGGATTTCGCCAGCACCTGCTCGACGCCGCTGCGAGGGTCGTAGCCCGCCTTGATCACCGGCGCCATCGACAGCGAGATCGCCGCCAGCCACGGACGCATGGCCTCCAGGGCCTGGGGCGGAACGCCGCCGCCCTGAGCCAGTTCGGCCGCGTGCTTGAAGGCCTCGGGCCCGATCTTGCTGGACAGGGGTTTGGCCGGATCCAGACCATACTTCAGGATCAGCGGCTGCATCACCGCGGGGTCGTCCGCCCCGACAATCTCGAGAGTTAGTTCGCCGCTGTTCTTGAAGGCCTGGTCGATCTTGGCCGAACGCCACTGGGTGTCAGGCTTGAGGACGTGGATCGTGCCGAACAGATAGATCGTCGAGTCCTTGTCCTTGATCGCCCACAAGGCGGGTTCTGCGAAGGCCGGTCCGGCGACCGCGACGGCCAGGGCCGAGATCATGCCCGTCCAGAGACGGCGGGCGGAGCGATTGAGGTCGCGAAGCATGGAAACTCCTAGGGTTCTGACTTGAGGGTTGAAGGCGGCGGCCTTGATGGCAAGAGCCGATCCGGGAAACGGCTATTTCAGGAAGACCTCGACCGCGTCGGCGAAGGCCTTCGGCTGGTCCAGCATGATGAAGTGACGGCTGTCGTCGACGCGCTTAAGGGCGACGGCCGGCAGGCCGGCATAGGCGTCGGCGTAGATCTTCTCGATCATCGTCACCGGCGCGCCCATCGCTGGGTCGAAGGGGTAGAGCAAGGTCGTGGGCGCCTTGACGCCGGCGAGGCCCGAGCGGGCGTCGGTGGTCAGCAGGTCGTACATCGCGCGGCCGACGACCGACTGCGACGAGGCTTTCGACCAGGCCAGCATCAGCGCCTGACCTTCCGGCGACTTGACGTAGCGTGGGGCGGCCATGGCTTGCTGGCTGGCGAAATTCTCGGCGCTCATGGCGACCGTGGCGTCGCGCATCGCGGCGGCTTGCGGCCTCACGCTTTCAGGCGTCGCCGTCCGCGAGAACAGCAGCGAAAAGAAAGGCAGGCTGTCGACGATCATCAGGCGGCCTACGTCCTCGGGATGGCGCTGGGCCAACAGCAGGCCGGTGAAACCGCCCATCGAGTGGCCGATGATCGCCGGCGCCTTCAGCTGGTTGGCCTTGATGTAGGCGTCGACCGCCTCGACCAGCGGCTCGACCACCGGCCCCTCGGCGTTGCCGCCGACCGGAGCGCCCGCAAAGCCGGCGACCTGCACGACGTGGACGCGATGCGATGTCGAGAGCTGCTTGACCGTCGCGTCCCAGACTTCGGCGGACGAGGCCAGGCCCGGGATCAGAACGACGTCGGGGCCCTTGCCCGTGACGGTGACAGTCATCCGGTCGGCCGCGTGGGCGCCGCCGCTGAAGACGCCGATGGCGGTCAGGACGGCCATGACGACGGCGAACAGATGAGCCCGAGGCATCAACTTGCGCATGGTGTTCTCCTTGGAGAGAGGCGCGCGAAAGGGTTCGGCGACGAGGCGCCAGTGAAAGCCGGACGAGGCGATCGGCCTCGTGGAAGATCGGGAGGAAAGGCGGGCCTAGACGGCCAAGCCGCGACGCCAGCTGATGAGACTGTTCACCAGGAGGTAGACCGCCATCATGACGCTGACGGCGTCCCAAAGCGTGAGCGGCGCGACCAGTCCGAGCTTCTCCGCCGCCGCCCACAGGAAGAGCGCGCCCTGCAGGATGAAGAAGCTGACGGCGGCCACCTCGCCCAGCGCCCGGCGCAAAAGCTCGTCGGCCCGCGCCCAGATCGAGAGGTTCAGGGCGGTCTGAAGCAGGAACAGCGCAACGAGAGCGATCATCGCGGCCGAGGCGATCACCGTCGGAACCGGATCGAGCCGCGCTGGAACCAGCACCGGCGTCGCGAACATGACGCCCGCCAGAGCCAGGACGGCGCCGCTCTGAGCGTAGAAGGACGCCTGCGCGCCTGTGGCGGGGCGTTGTTCGTCCGGATTGATCTGCTGGCCCAGCATCCGACGGCTGGTGCTGACAGCCAGCGTCACCAGGCCGATGAGCAGCATCAGCGCGGCGAGGAACAGGGCCAGGCTATCCGACCACCCCAGCTTCGGCACGACGAACACGCCGGCCTTTTCGAAGTTGGCGATCGACCAGCCGACCGCGTACCCCAGGGGGGCTCCAACGCTCAGGCTAATGAGGACGCGTCGGGTGCGGGTGGGGATCTTGGTGAGCTTCGACGTCAGTGACATGACGAATTCCTCGGAAGCAGGCGGACCGTCAGGCCTCGTCCTGGAAGATGGCTTCGATGGGCTGGCCGAAGAGACGGGCGATCCTGAACGCCAGCGGCAAGCTGGGGTCGTACTTGCCCGTCTCGAGGGCGTTGATGGTCTGGCGGGAAACCTCGAGCCGGTCGGCCAAATCGGCCTGGCTCCAGTCCCGCTCGGCGCGGAGAACTTTCAGGCGGTTCTTCATTGGTACCGCCTCCGGATCAGGGGTTGGCTGAACCCCCAGGCCAGGCAGAACAGCGGGAAGACCAGGAACAGCGGCGGAGCGGGTGCGACGTTGGCGTTGCTGAGGAAGCCCCAGACAGTGGTCACCGCCAGAACGACGCCCAGGCCCCAGATCATCGCCTCGACATGCACGGCGCGCTCGAACTCGTCGGGCTCTTCCCGGAGATAGAGACCCATCACGACCAACACCCCGAGGATCGGAATGGCCGGAGCGGCGGCGACGCCCCACAGCAGCGGCCCCGACAGGTCCATGTGGCGCAGAAGCCAGAGCGACCCCATCAGCACCAGGCAATAGCTCATCAGAGCGATCGCCAGCCGTCGCCGATAGCGTTGCATCACCGGACCGATCCGCCCCGCCTTCAGCTTGGCCGTGCCGAAGAAGACATAGGCTAGGTAGACGACGAACCAGACGAATACGGCGATCGGAAAAGCAACGCCCCTCACCACATGCGTGAAGGCCAGGGCGAAGGGGACGGCCGACAGCGCGACCGCGCCGGTGGCGAACAAGGCCCATTTCGTCCAGGTGGGTTTCTCCTGGGTCATAGGACAGTCTCCTCTGAGGGTCGGATCAGCGCTGACGCAGCCACCAGCCGGCCCAGACCAGGCCGTAGCCGATCATTTGCGCGGTCGTCAGCGACAGGACGCCGAACATCACCCACCCGGAGGGGGACCGCTCGCCCATCCAAGCGACTAGGCGAGCGTCCCCAACCAGAAAGGCCAGGGCCAGGACGACCAGCATCGCCACGGAGCCGCCCCACAGCCACGCGAACTTGTGCGCCTCGCGGGCGGCCTCATCGATGTTGCGCCAGTAGACAACGCTCGCGATGCCCAGCAACGGCGCAAAGATGGCGAAAGCGATCCCGAACATCGTGGGCGAAACGCCTCCGCCGATATCGTTCAGCAACTGGTAGCCCGCGCCGCAGATGGCGCCCAAGATGCAGCAACCGACCAGCGCGCGCTGAGCGTTTGTTTGGCGGCGCGCCTGGCGTCCGGAGTGTTCGTTCATCGTCGCAACTTCCTGTTGGATGTGACGGCTAGAGGGCGGCCAAGGCTTCGACGGCGCCGTCATCGTCGGCTTTCGTCGGCGGCGCGGGCGTACGATCCCGGAAGACGAACAGCACGACCGCGGCGAGCACCGCCAGGCCCACGCCGACGCCGGCCGCCAGGATCGGGCCGCCCATGTCGCGCGCGGCGCAGACGGCCGTCACGATGGCGCCGGAACTGGCGGCCATGCCCAAGGCGAGCCTATCCGTTCGGCTGACGCCAACCCGATGCGCGACCTTCTTCATGACAAGCCTCCTCGTCGAAATGACAAGGACGTTTGTCATAGATAGCCAACGCCGTGTCAAGCTATCTTGTCATTTTGTCATGCACGCCAGACCAAATGACGGATCTACTTGATTTTTTCAGGCGGCTCTCTGGTCCACGAAGGGGTCACGTTCGGCCGGATCGCCCATCACGCCCCGCCAGTGCACCGCCTCCAGGCGCTTGGCGGCCAGGGCCCGCCCCCAAACGTCCGGACGCGGGCGGCTGAGCACTTCCCAGCCATAGCGCGAGAAACGGTCACCGAAATCGGACCAGCGGATGACGCGCCCCCGGGCGTCCTGTCGCCAGATCGCCTTGTCGCAGCCGGGGATCCGCGCGCAGCGCTCCCAGGCCTCCACGCGACCCTGAAGGATCAGGAACGGATCTTGAGCATGACGGGCCAAAAGGGGTCTCCGTGATCTTCCGCCGCCTCCGCGACCGGCGACTCAGAAGATCACCGCCCGCGAGGACGAGACCAGGATTTGTGCAACGGCACGCACTGTCCACTAGATGTAGTGCGGCGCGTTGCCGCGCGACCAGCCTGCGACAGGTCGCCCTTCCCCCTAGGACCAGACCTTGAAGTGCTTCGACAGCTTCAGGCCCTGCCGCTGGTAGTGCGAACCGCCTTCGCCATACAGCCGCGCCGGACGCGCCGTCAGGGGCTCGTAGACAAGCCTCGCGACCGTCTGGCCGTCTTCCAGCAGGAAGGGGGTCTCATGGCTGCGGACCTCGAGCACGCCCTTCGAGCCGCGCGCCAGCGCCTCCTCGGTGCCGAAACCCGGATCGAAGAAGCCGGCGTAGTGGACGCGGAACTCGCCGACCGACGGATCGATCGGCGTCATCTCGGCCGCTTCGAGCACCGGGATCTCGATGTCGTCCTTGCTGGCCAGGATGTAGAACTCGCCCGGATCCAACAGCAACTCGCCGTGGCGCGCCTCCAGAGGCTCCCAGAAATCGCGCGGGTCGTGGCCGTCTTCGTGGTCGAGATCGACGACACCGGCGTGACGGCGGCCCCGGAAACCGACAATGCCAGAGGTCAGGTCGACGCCGACGCTGCGGATCGACAGCTTGGCCGGCTCGCCGCGCTTAAGGCGCAGCTGGTTCAGACGCGTTCCGGCGCGCACCAGCACCGAGAACGTCTGCGGCGCGATCTCCAGATAGAGCGGCCCCTCGTAGCCGGCGTCGACATCGTCGAAGGCGCGGCTGTGGTCGGTCAGCAGGCGCACGAACACGTCCACGCGTCCGGTCGAGCTCTTGGGATTGCCCCGCGCCGAGACGTTGCCCGGCAGCGCCAGGCGCTCCTGAATCTCGGCGATGTAGACGCAGCCCTTCTCCAACACCGCACCCTGGGTCAGGTCCAGCTCGTGCATCGCAACATCTTTGAGGCGCTCGGGCACGCGACGGTGAAGGCCGGGCAGGAACGAGGCGCGGACACGCCAGGCGCGCGCGCCCAGACGCAGATCCAGGCTGGCGGGTTGCACCTGATCGGCGTCGAACGGCGTGGCTGAGGTGATCGCCTCCTCGGCGATCAGATCCTCGATCGTTTGGCAGGGCAGAATCCCTGCGGCGTGTGCGTCGGTCATCGGCGCGACACTCGCCAAACCGGGCCGCAAAGGCAAGGCTCGGACGCAATGAGACAATCGACAGGCGAAGCGTGACAATTCTTCGCCGGCCAAGGCGGTGTTGTGGCTTGACCCAGCGTCCCCTCCCCCTCCTTATGCCGGCGTTTTACGCGTAGGAGGCAAGGCGGTGGCCGAAGATCCGAAAGACTGGGATGTCGCGACGAAATTGATCCGAGGCGGGATCGCGCGCTCGCAGTTCATGGAGACGGCCGAGGCGCTCTACCTGACGCAAGGCTTCACCTACGACAGCGCCGAGGGCGCCGACCGCCGCTTCTCGGGCGAAGAGCCCGGCTTCGTCTATTCGCGGTTCAACAATCCGACCGTGAAGATGTTCGAGGATCGCCTGGCGCTGCTGGAAGGCGCCGAGGTCTGCCGGGCGCAGGCGACGGGCATGGCCTCGATCCATGCCGCGCTGATGGGCCTGGTTCACGCCGGCGACCACGTCGTGGCCGGCCGGGCCCTGTTCGGCTCGTGCCGCTGGATCGTCGCCGAGTGGCTGCCGCGCTTCGGCGTCGAGACCACCTTCGTCGACGCCACGGACCTGAAGGCCTGGGAGGCGGCGATCCGCCCGAACACCAAGGCCGTGCTGATCGAGACGCCCTCGAACCCGGTGCTGGAGATCACCGACATCCGCGGCGTGTCCGAACTGGCCCACGCGGTCGGCGCCAAGGTCATCGTCGACAACGTCTTCGCCACGCCGATCTTCCAGCAGCCGCTGAAGCTGGGCGCCGATGTCGTGGTCTATTCGGCGACCAAGCATATCGACGGCCAAGGCCGCGTGCTGGGCGGAGCCATCCTGACCAGCGAGGCGATCAACGAGGAGTTCTATCGCGACAGCCTGCGCCACACGGGCCCGTCGCTGTCGCCGTTCAACGCGTGGGTGTTGCTGAAGGGCCTCGAAACCCTGGACCTGCGGGTGCGCCGCCAGACCGACAGCGCCCTGGCCCTGTCCAACACGATCGCCGAGCACAAGAAGGTTCAACGGGTCCTCTACCCTTTCCGCCCCGACCACCCGGGCCACAACGTCGCCAAGTCGCAGATGAGCGGCGGCGGCACGGTGGTCGCGATGGACCTCGGTTCGCGCGAGGCGGCCTTCAAGTTCCTGAACGCGCTGGAGATCGTCGACATCTCCAACAACCTGGGCGACGCCAAGTCGATGGCGACCCACCCGCCGACCACCACCCACCGCTCGGTGCCCGAAGAGGAACGCCCGCTGCTGGGCGTGACCGAAGGCGGCGTGCGCCTGTCCGTGGGCCTGGAAAGCCTGGCCGACCTGACGCGAGACGTGACCCGTGCGCTCGATCAGGCGTGAAACCTCTCCGCCGATGCAGCGGATGCGCCGGCGTCGCGGCCACGCCGCGGCGAGCTATGAGGCGCGCACGCGCGACATCGTCGTGCGGGTCTTCCCGACCTATGCGGCCGAGGAATCCTCGCCCGAAGACGGCGTCTACCTGTGGTCCTACACGGTGGAGATCGAAAACCACGGCGCCGAGACGGTCACCCTGGTCTCGCGTCGCTGGACCATCACCGACGGCCTGAACCGCGTGAACGACGTCGAGGGCTCGGGCGTGGTCGGCGAACAGCCGGAGCTGAAGCCCCGCGAGGCCTTCCGCTATGTCTCCAACTGCCCCCTGCCCACGCCGTCCGGCGCGATGCGCGGCAGCTACCAGATGGTGACCGAGGGGGGCGAGCTGTTCGACGCCGAGATCCCCGAATTCTCGCTGCACCTGCCGGGCGCCTCGCTGAAAGTGAACTGAGGCCGGAAGCGCTGAACTTCCGGCCCCGCCTCACCCCGCCTCACCCCGCCGTCGGCGGGTCCAGCTTGTAGACGCGCGAGCAGTATTCGCAGGTCACGTGGATCTTGCCGTCCGGCTCGATCATCTCCTCGACCTCCTCGGCGGAGAACGAGTCCATCACCACGCCGATTCGATCCTCGGAGCAGCGGCAGAAGGCGCGCAGTGGCTTTTCGTCGAGCAGGCGCACGCCGTCCTCGTTGAACAGGCGCCACAGCAAGGTCGGGGTCGTGACGGTCGGGTCGATGAGCTCGTCCTCGCCCGTGGTCTCGAACAGCGCCGTGACGTGCCGCCAGGCGTCCTGGGTGTCGCCGCGCGCCTGGTCGCCCGCGATGACCTGGATCAGGATGCCGCCGGCGCGCCATTGAGGGCCCTCGCCCGTATCGACCTGGCCCACGGCCAGACGGATGCGGGTCGGGGTCTGTTCCGACTGGGCGAAATACTGCTCGGCGCACAGGGCCAGCGTCTCGCCCTCGATCGGCGTCACGCCCTGGTAGCGGTCCATGTCCGAACCCTGATCCAGGGTCATGATGAAGACGCCCCCGCCCAGCAGGGTCTTGGCGCCGGGACGCGTGAAACCTTCGGAAGCGGCGGCGACCTCTTCCGGATCGAACCGGCAATAGCCGCGCAGGCCGCCCGAGGTGTCGTAATCCACCACTACGTAGCGCACCGGGCCATCGCCCTGGGCCTGGATGATCAGACGCCCTTCGAACTTCAGGCTGGAGCCCACGAGGGCCGCGAGCGCGCAGGCCTCGCCCAGCAGGTTGGCCACGGGCTCGGGATAGGCGTGGCGCGTCAGCACCTCGTCGACGGCCTGGCCCAGCCGAACGACGCGGCCGCGCACGGGCAGTCCTTCGATCTGGAACGCGGAAACGACGTCGTCGAGGACGCCCGGAGTGGAAGCGATGTCGGTCATGGGGCGGTTAAATAAGGGGTCTTTCGGAAATTGCGAGCCTGGGCGCGCGCGACGGCGTGACCCGATCCGAGGAAAGCGACCTCCTGCCGCATTGCTACGCTTGCGGAGTCGGCGCACCAATACGGGGCCGTCGCTCTTTGCCCATACGCGCCGGCGCAGTCGGCCAGCGCATTCCAACCGGGCGCTGGCCGGCGCCCTACCCTAAAATCAGCCGATCGCGCCGAACGCCCAGGCCAGCACAGACTTCTGGGCGTGGATGCGGTTTTCGGCCTCATCCCAGACCAGCGAGCGCGGTCCGTCCATGACCTCGTCCGTGACCTCCTCGCCCCGGTGAGCCGGCAGGCAGTGCAGGAACACGCCGTCGCCCTTGGCGAGATCCATCAGCTTGTCGTCGACCTGATAGGGCTCCAGCGCCGCCAGACGCTCGTGGTGGTCGGTGTCTCCCATCGAGACCCAGGTGTCGGCCACCACCACGTCGGCGCCGCGGACGGCCTCCTTCGGGTCGGTCGTCATGCTGACCCGGCCCTGCAGGCCCTCCCCGCCCGCGCCAAGTCGTGCAGATCGGGGTGATAGACCGTCGGGCAGGCGATCTTCAGCGTGAAGCCCAACAGCGGCGCGGCGTGGATGAAGCTGGAGCAGACGTTATTGCCGTCGCCGACCCAGGCGATCGTCTTGCCGCCGATGTCGCCGCGATGCTCCTCGATCGTGAGGATGTCGGCCATGATCTGGCAGGGATGGCTCTTGTCGGTCAGGCCGTTGATCACCGGCACGGTCGAGACCTGGGCGAAGCGCTCGACGTCGGCGTGGCTGTTGGCGCGGATCATCACCGCGTCCACCATCCGCGACAGCACCTTGGCGGTGTCCTCGATCGTCTCGCCGCGACCCAGCTGCATGTCCGCCGAGGTCGAGATGATCGCCGAGCCGCCCAGTTGACGCATGGCGGCGTCGAACGAGAAGCGGGTGCGGGTCGAGTTCTTCTGGAAGATCATCGACAGCACGCGGTCCTTGGCCGGCGCGTCGGCGTCCACCTTGCCCTGCGGCCAGCCCTTGCGGGCGGTCTTGCGGGCCTTGGCGTCCTCGAGCAGCAGGCGCAGCGTCGGGCCGTCCAGCTTCCACAGGTCGATGAAGTGGCGGGGGGCGGTCATGGGCCAAATCCCTCACGCCCGCTCCGGCAAGCCGAAGCGGGCGATCTCAAAGGTTCAGAGTTGTCAGGCGGAAGCCTTGGCGCGAGCGGCCTCGCAAGCCTTTTCGAGCTTGGCGATGGCTTCGCGGGCTTCCTCGATGGTCAGGTTCAGCGGCGGCAGCAGGCGCACGCAGTTGTCGCCGCCACCGGCGACCAGCAGGTGCTCGTCGCGCGCCAGGACCATGAACTCGCGGTTGTTCGGGATCAGCTTGATCCCGATCAGCAGGCCCTTGCCGCGGATGTCGACGATGACGTCCGGGAAGCGATCCTTCAGACCGTTCAGCTGCTGGGTCAGGAAGCCGGCGACGGCGTTGACGTTGTCCAGCGTCTCGGGCGAGTTGATCAGGTCGAAGGCCGCCTTGCCGACGGCCATGGCCAGCGGGTTGCCGCCGAAGGTCGAGCCGTGGGCCGCCACGGTCATGCCCTTGGCCGCCTCGGTGGTGGCCAGGCACGCGCCGACCGGGAAGCCGCCGCCCAGGGCCTTGGCCACCGCCATGATGTGCGGCTCGCCGCCTTCCGCCCACTCATAGGCGAAGAGCTTGCCGGTGCGGCCCATGCCGCATTGGACCTCGTCATAGATCAGCAGCACGCCGTGCTCGTCGCACAGCTGGCGCAGGCCCTTCAGGCACTGGGTCGGGATCGAGCGCGCGCCGCCCTCGCCCTGCACCGGCTCGACGATGATCGCCGCCGTGGTCGGGCTGGCGATCGCGGCCTTGATGGCCTCGTGGTCGCCGAACGTCAGTTGGCTGTAGCCCGGCAGGCGCGGACCGAAGCCGTCGACATAGCTGGGATTGCCCGAGGCGTTGACCGCGGCGTAGGTGCGGCCATGGAACGAGCCGTCGAAGCCGTAGATGTCGATCCGCTCGGGCTGGCCGTTGGCCGAGTGGTACTTGCGGGCCGTCTTCAGCGCGCACTCGACGGCTTCCGTGCCCGAGTTGGTGAAGAACACCACGTCGGCGAAGGTCGACGCGCAGATGGCGTCGGCCAGGGCTTCCTGCTCGGGGATCCGATAGATGTTCGAGACGTGCCAGAGCTTTTCGGCCTGTTCCTTCAGGACGTCGACCAGCACGGGGTGGGCGTGACCCAGGCCGTTGGTGGCGATGCCCGCCACGCAGTCCAGGTATTCGCCGCCGTCGGTCGAGAACAGGCGCGCGCCTCGGCCTCGCTCGAACGCCAGCGGGGCGCGGTTGTAGACGCCCATGATGTGCTGTTGCGAGGAGTTGGACGAAGACGCGGTGCTCAAGAGACCGACCTCCCTAAAAGGAAAGAAGCCCCCGCGCCTTAAGCACGGGGACCGGAAGGCCGCAGGTTGTCGCTTTGGAACGCGGTTGTGTCAATCAACGGACGATGAAAAGGCCCTGAAATACGGGCAAAATCTCGGGGTTTGTCCCGAGGGTCACACCTCTTCCGGCTGGGGAGCGGCGAACATCTTTCCCGCGACTTCCGGCCGGTAGAACGCATGGTACCGCTCGCTGCCCTCGGGCGGCAGGACTTCGACCAGGAAACGGTTGTCGATCCACAGCTCGACGAGGTCGAAGGCTCCGCCGCGATCGCAATGAACCGCACGCCAGCGACGTTGGGCGCCGATCGCCATGATGTCCTCGACCGACAGCTTGGTGGTGATGGCGACGTGGAAGCCGCTGGCGTCCTGCGCCGCGCCGTCCTGGCGGATCTGGGTCTCCCACGGCATCACGAACGGACCGTCCGAGGCGCGACCGTCGGGTTAGCCCCGTCCGGGATGATGGGCGGCGGCGGCGGGCATGACCTCGACGCCGAGACCCGAACCGTCACGGGCGATGGCGACCCAGGCGCCCTCCACGACCGGAAACGGCATGACCTCGCCGTCGATGATGCGACCGAAGATCTCGGCCGTGGCTTGGGGATCGTCGGCGGGAAGGGAGATGTGAGCGATCATGGCGGTCAGCTTTCCGGCTGGAACGGGCTTGCGGTGAACTGGGCGAAGGGATCGGGGGCGATGGACGCCGCGCCCCGGGACTTGAGGTCGGCCAGGAGGACTTCGGTCGCCCAGCCCAGGGCGTCGGCGGCGGGCTGGCCGGTGAGGTTCCATTGCTCGCGCAGCGAAAGCCACGAGTAGGCCGAATAGAGCAGCTGCAGCACGGCCGCGGCCTTGGCCTGCTCGCCTTCGGGCAGAGCCGGCCCGGCCTGGGCCACCACGGCCAGGAAGGCTTCCCGGCGCTCGGGATCCAGGCTGGCCCGCGCCGCGCGCCCTTGCGGCGTCGTCACCCGCGCGACGATCTGGGCCGGACTGGCGTCAAAACTGGCGATCAGCGGCCCGATCTTGGCCTGCAGGTCGGCCGGGCTTTCCGGCATGCCCACCCGCACCCCGTCCTTTCGGTTCAGGTGCTCCCATAACCCCTTCAGCAGGAGTTCGCGGCTGGGGAAGTGGCGATAGACCGTCACCTCGGTGACCTGAGCCCGCTCGGCCACCGCGCGATTGGTCGGAGCCTGACCGTCCCCCTCCTCCACCAGCGCCGCCATGGCGGCGAGGATGCGCTCGCGGGTGGCTTCGGCTTGGTCGCGACGGAGCGCGGAGTTGTATGATCGAACTGACGACATGATGTAATCATGTATTACATCAATTTGAGCGGCACAACACGAAAAAGCCCCGGACCTTTCGGGCCGGGGCTTGGAGGGACTGTCGGTGCGTGGCGGGCGTCAGCTTTTCAGCCGGTACCCCGTCACGAACAGGCGCCAGCACCACAGGAACAGCGCCACGGTCAGCAGGCCCGTGGAGACCACCCCGATGGCGATCGAGCCGTCGGCGTGACCGATGAAGCCGTAGCGGAAGCCGTCGATCAGATAGAAGAACGGGTTGAAATGGCTGGCCGAACGGAAGGGCTCGGGCAGCTTGTCGACCAGGTAGAAAGTGCCCGACAGGAAGGTCATCGGCATGATCAGGAAGTTGGTCACCGCCGCCAGTTGGTCGAACTTCTCCGCCCACAGGCCCGCCGCCACGCCCGCCAGACCCAGGATCAGCGAAGCGACAGCGCCGAAATAGACCACCGCCCACAGGTGAGAGACCGACAGCCCCGCGCCGGGCAGCACGCCGACAACGAGCGCCGTCACCGCGCCCCGACCACGACCCCACGCGTCGCCGCCCCGAGGGCGAAGGCCGAGACCTGCTCCAGCGCAGACAGCGGCGGCGTCAGGAAGTCCGGCGTCAGGCCCATCATCTTGGCCTGGATCAGCGACGACGAGGAATTGGCGAAGGCGTTGTTCAGGATGGCCATCATGATCAGCCCCGGCGCCACGAAATGCCCGAAGGTCACGCCGCCGACGGCCGGCCGGCTGGCGCCCACGGCCACGACGAAAACCAGCATGTAGAGCAACGTGGTGACCACCGGCGCGGCCACCGTCTGGGTGCCGACCTTCCAGAACCGGCGGATTTCGCGCTGATAGAGGGTGAAGAAGCCGCTCCAGTTCCAGCCGTGATAATCGCGCGGCTGCGGCGGAATGACGCTCTCGGCGGTGTCTCTCATGCGCTCAACCCGTTGTTCTGCTTGGCCATGTGCGCCCTCGCCCCCCTTTTCGCAAGCTCGGGCTTGCGTGAATCAACATCTTGTTTCTGTGGACAGAGTCGTTGGCGCCCATTGTGTGTTTTAATGCATTCTTTACGATTAGTAGTAGGACGACCGCCGGCGGGGCGGTTTGATCACCAGATATGGGGTGACGGGCGTGGGGACGCCCTCTCCCCATTCTAGATGGCGGAGACGGGTTATGAGCTGGACCGACGAACGGGTCTCGACCTTGAAGAAGCTGTGGCTGGACGGACTGTCGGCCAGTCAGATCGCCAAGCAATTGGGCGGCGTTACGCGCAACGCCGTCATCGGCAAGGTTCACCGTCTCGGCCTGTCGGGCCGCGCCGCGCCTTCGCAACCCGCGCGTCCGGCCTTCAAGGCCCCGCGCCCGGCGCGTCCGGCCGCTCAGGCCATGCCCTCGGCGCCGCGCCGCGTGACGCCGATCGAGGCGCCGTCGCTGCCCGTGGCCGCCACGCCCGCGCCGCTGCCGGCCTTCCGTCACGAAGAGCCGGGCTCGGCCACCGTGCTGACCCTGGGCGCCCACATGTGCAAGTGGCCGATCGGCGATCCGTCGTCGGAAGGCTTCACCTTCTGCGGCCGTCGCTCTTCGGAAGGCGCGCCCTACTGCGTCGAACATGCTCGCGTGGCCTACCAGCCGCAGCAAACCAAGAAGAAGGGCGGCGCCACCGAGCTCGCCCGCTCGCTTCGCCGCTACATCTAAGAAGAACAAAAGTCTCTCAGAGCGGCGGATCCCGGACAGCCCGACGGCTGTCCGGGATTTTCCATTTCCGGGGGAGGCTCTAGATAGGAGCCATGACGGACCTCGCGCCGAACGATTCCAACGCCCCGCCCTATTCGGTCTCCGAACTGGCCTTCGCCCTGAAGCGGACGCTGGAGGACCGCTACGGCTTCGTGCGACTGCGCGGCGAACTCAGCAAGGTCACCCACCACTCCAACGGCCACGTCTATCTGACCATCAAGGACGACAAGGCCGCGATCGACGGCGTCGTCTGGAAGGGCAATGTCCGGGGCCTGGGGGTGCGGCCCGAGCATGGGCTCGAGGTGATCGTCACCGGCAAGATCACCACCTACCCGGCCGGCTCTCGCTACCAGATCGTCATCGACAGCATGGAGGCGGCCGGCGTTGGCGCCCTGCTGGCTCAGCTGGAGCGCCTGAAGGCCAAGCTGGCCGCCGAGGGCCTCTTCGCCCCCGAGCGTAAACGCCCCCTGCCCTCGATGCCCGCCGTGGTCGGCGTGATCACCAGCCCGACCGGCGCGGTGATCCGCGACATCCTGCATCGCATCCGTGACCGCTGGCCCTGCCAGGTCCTGGTCTGGCCTGTGGTCGTCCAAGGCGACGCCGCGGCCGCCCAGGTCAGCGCGGCGGTCCGAGGCTTCAACGCCATCCAGCCCGGCGGCCCCGTGCCGCGTCCCGACATCCTGATCGTCGCCCGGGGCGGCGGCTCGGTCGAGGACCTGTGGGCCTTCAACGACGAAGCCCTCGCCCGGACGGTGGCCGAGAGCGCCATTCCGTTGATCTCGGCGGTCGGCCACGAGACCGACACCACGCTGATCGACTTCGTCTCCGACCGCCGCGCGCCGACCCCGACCGCCGCCGCCGAGATGGCGACGCCGGTGCTTGGCGAGTTGCGCGCCCTGATCTCGGACTTCGATCGCCGTCTCAGCCGCTGCGGCGCGCGGACGATCGAAGAGCGCCGCACCCGCCTGACCAGCGCCGCGCGCGGCCTGCCCCGCCCGAACGACCTGCTGGCCCTAGCCCAGCAGCGCTTCGATATGGCCTCGGGCCGGCTGGACGCGGCGCTGCATCGAAACACCGCCGTGCACGCCCAGGACCTGCTGAAGGTCACCGCGCGCCTGACGCCTGACGCCCTGCGCCGCCAGCACGCCGCCAAGGCTGACCGCGTCGCCGACCTGGGCCGCCGCCTGAACGCCTGCGGGACCCGCTCGGTCGAGCGCGTCCGGGATCACGCCCGCCTGCCGCTGCTCTGGACGCGTCTCGGCTCCGCGGCGGAACGCCGCCTGACCCGAGCCGAGGATCAGCTGACCAACCTGGACAAGCTGCGCCTGTCGCTGAACCCGCGACGACCGCTGGAGCTGGGCTTCGCGCTGGTGCGGAAGGCGGACGGGACGATCATCCGCTCGGCGGGCGCGTTGGCGCTCGGCGACCACGTGGCCCTGCAATTCGCCGATGGCGAACGTGAAGCGGTGATCGGCAATGAAGCCCCGCCGTCCGCCTCGACGCCTTCCGCATCGACGCCGCCCCGCCCCTCGCCGCCGCGCCCCAAGCCCGCTCCGTCCTCGACTGAGCAGGGCGATCTGTTCTGAGACGCCGCTTTGGCGTAGAGTATTGACCATGAACGCTTTCGATCGTGATCTCGGCAAGTCCGACGGCCTGGCCGTCCTGCACTATGGCGACGGCGAGTACGCCGTGCTCTCGCCTGGCCGCTTCGTGCTGTGCGCCATCACAAACGCGAAGATTCCGCTGGATGCGCTGCGCTATTGGAGCCCCGAGCACCAGGAAGCGTACGCCAGCGCGGCCGAGGCCCTGAAACGCTGGCAGGGCTGAGCGGCCCTCGACTCCGCCACATCGAACGGATCGCCCGAACGGGGCTTGATCCGGCGACTTCGCGCCTCACCGCCCGGCCCTCGCGGCGAGTTCCCGTTATTCGTGTCTAGCTTGAGTTTAAATCATTCGTTAGCAATGCCGACCCTGTCGGAACGGTAGGTCGCAGGGGAGCGACCCTGGTCCGATGGTCCCCGCGAGATCCTTGAGGAGGCGGCTCCCGCATGTCTGCGGCCCTTGAAAAGCTGCGCTTTCTGCTGGTGGACGACAACCAGCACATTCGCGCGATCGTTTCGACGATCCTCAAGGGCGTAGGCGTGCGTCAAATCCGCGAGGCGATGGACGGCGCCGAGGCGTTGCAGGTGCTGCGCGACTGGCGCCCGGACATCGCGATCGTCGATTTCAAGATGAGCCCGCTGGACGGCGTGCAGTTCACCCAGCTCGTGCGCAACGCCCACGACAGCGTCGATCCGTTCCTGCCGATCATCATGCTGACAGGTTTCGCCGAACGTCACCGCGTGTTCGAGGCTCGCGACTCCGGGGTCACCGAGATCGTGGTCAAGCCGGTCACCGCCCGGTCGCTGCTGGACCGGATCAACACGGTGATCTTTCACCCGAGGCCGTTCATTCGCTCGCCCGACTATTTCGGCCCCTGTCGGCGACGCCGGAACGATCCGTCACACAAGGGCCCCTTCCGCCGGGCCGGCGAGGCGGACTCTCCCGAACCGGCCAGCGACACGATCGAAATCTAGGTCGAAGACGCGGCGTCCCGCTCCCGTTCGGCCAGGGCGGCGTAGACCTCGTTCGGCCAGCGACGGTGGACCCAGAACCATTCGGCCGGTCTCTCGCGGATGCGGTCTTCCATGAAGGCGTTGATCATCCGCACGCCCGCCTCGATATCGGCCGTGCGATCGCCGGTCTTGGGCGGGACGATGGGTTCGTGCACCACCGCCCGGAAACGCGCGCCCTTCAGCCGCTGCACCGACATCGGCTGCAGAACCGTGCCGAAGCGGATCGCCAGGCGCGTCGGCCCCGGCGCGGTGCGGGCGTCGTGGCCGAAGAACGGGGCGGCCACGCCGCTATTGAACTTCTGGTCGTTCATCAGGGCCACAGACCGCCCTTCCTTCATGCCTTCCAGCAGCTCGCGCGCGCCATCGCCGCCCTTCGGCGCGAACAGACGCACGCCATAGCGGAAGCGGCTGTCCTTGATGCGCTTGTCGACATAGGGGTTGTTGGCGGCGCGATAAGTCATCTCGCAGACCACGCCGCTGTCGACGATCGCCGCGGGCATGACCTCCCAGTTCGACAGGTGGCCCGAGACGAAGACGACCGGGATCTTGTCGCGGGCGATCTGCTCCAGGCGCTCCTTGCCGATCACCTCGACCCGGCCCGTCGAGGGCAGGATCTTGTCCATCAGCGGGAACTCGGCGAACGAGCGGCCCAGGCCCTCCCACTGCTCGTCCAGGATCCGGGCGTGCCAGGCGGCGTCCTTTTCGGGGAAGGCGAGCTTCAGATTGCGCGCGGCGACCTTGTGCGCGCCGCTGATCGGCCCGAACGTCTTGCCCAGCCAGCCGCCGAAGTCGGAGGCGCGATCCACGCCCATCAGGCGCACGGCGCCGATGAAGAGGTCGAAGCCCAGGGCCTCCAACCGCCACAACAGATCCTGCACCCAGGGCTGACGCTTATCAGACATGCGCCCTTAGTAGGCTTGGCCGGGCGCTTCGCGCAACGGCACGCGACTTGCGGCTGCCGGGGCATCTCGTTCTGTTTCGGGACGGGAGAAGGTTAAGGGGGCAAGAAGTTCCATGGGTAACGACATCGACGTCCACCTGGGCAAGCGCCTGCGTCGGCGTCGCCGTCTGCTGGGCCTGACGCAACAGCAGCTGGCCGAAGTGGTCGGCGTGCGGTTCCAACAGATCCAGAAGTACGAGTGCGGCGCCAACCGCATCTCCGCCGCGCGTCTCTGGCAACTGGCCGAGGCGCTGGAGGTGCCAGTCGGCTACTTCTACGACGGCCTGTCGGAGGTCCGCCGCGAGGCGGCGGGCGAAATCGCCGAAAGCGGCGAGATGTTCGCGCGCAAGGAGACGCAGGACCTGGTCCGCGCCTACTATCTGCTCGGCGAGCGCCCGCGCCGTCGCCTGCTGGACCTGGCGAAGTCGCTGCACGGCGGCGAACTGGCGGAGGCCTGAGCGACCGGCGCAACCGATACGCGCGGAAAGGCGTGGCGCGCCGGCGGCTGGAAAGCTAAACCCGCGCGCATGACCCTATCCGCTGATCGGCTCGCCGCGCTCGACGCCTTCGTCATCGACCTGAACAAGGCCTCCGCGGCCGCGATCTTGCCGCTCTTCCGGGCGGATCACGGTCTGGAGGACAAGGGCGCGGGCAAGAACCTGCCGCGGGACACCCACGCCGCCTTCGATCCGGTGACCGAGGCTGATCGCGGCGCCGAGGCGGCGATTCGGGCGCTGATCGCCGAGCGCTATCCCGAGCACGGCGTGATCGGCGAGGAGTACGGCGAGGATCGCCCCGACGCTGAGTTCGTCTGGGTGCTCGACCCGATCGACGGCACCCGCGCCTTCATCTCGGGCCTGCCGTTGTGGACCACCCTGATCGGCCTGCGCCACCAGGGCCGGCCCGTGCTGGGCTCGATCGGCCAGCCCTTCACCGAAGAGCTGTTCATCGGCCACGCGGGCGGCGCGCGCCTGATCGCGCGCGGCGAAAGCACGCCCATCCGCGTCCGCGAGTGCTCGAACCTGAACGACGCGGTGATCGCCACCACCGATCCCGACGCCTGTTTCGACGGCGCCGAGCGTGGGGCGTGGCTGCAGGTGCGCGCGGCGTCCAAGCTGGCGCGCCTGGGCTGCGACGCCTACGCCTACGCCATGGTGGCCATGGGCAAGATGGACATGGTCATCGAGGCGGGCCTCAAGTCCTGGGACATCGAGGCCGCCATCCCGCTGGTGGAAGCCGCCGGCGGCGTCGTCACCAACTGGCGCGGCGAGGCGATCGGCCCGAATGGCGGTCAGATGGTGATCTCGGGCGACCGTCGCCCGCTGGACGAGGCCTTGGTGAGCCTCAAGCGCTCGGCGAAATAGGCGCGACCGGGTCCACGGTCTCGTCGAACGCCTTCCAGAAAATCGCGCGCCGCGGATCGGTCTCGATCAGGATCTCGTGGAACGCGCCCTCGACCTCGCCATAGCGACCGCGCGGCAGCCGCTCGGCGATCGTTTTCAGGGCGGGGTTGAGCACGCGGTCGTCCAGCTCGGCGGCGACGATCGTGACAGGGATCTCCAGGCCTTCCACGGAGCCGGGGCGACGGAGCCACGCGCAGGCGGACACCGCGAAATCCAGCCAGCCCCACGTCACGCCCCCCAGAGCGATCCGCGGATCCGCCTTGAGCTGCGCCCTGTAGCGATCGTGGCGCGCGCGGTCGTGGGTCAGCTTGTCGGCTTCGAAGGTCTGGGTCAGCGGATCATACGCGCCGCCGTTGACGTACTGTCCGGCGAAACCGAGCCGGGAAAGCGTCCAGGACAGCGCGGTCGTCGCCCAGGGCGGAACGCCGCCCGTGTTGATCCCCAGCATCGGCGCCGACAGCACGCAGGCCGAGAAGCGGCCCTCCCCTTTGGCCAGCGCCAGCAGGGTGAGACAACCGCCCATGGAGTGTCCCATGGCGATCCAGGGCTTGGGCAATCGAGCCTCGAACGTGTCGAGCAGCGCCTTGTAGTCGTTCAGAAAGGGCTGGTAGCCCCGCGCGTGGCCTTTCAGCCGATCCGGCAGGTCGCGCGCCGAGAGCCCCTGCCCTCGCCAGTCGTGCGCCAGCACGGCGAAGCCGCGCGCCAGGAGGTCTTCGATGACCTCGAAATACTTCTCGATCGGCTCGGTGCGACCGGGGCTGAGCACCACCGTTCCGCGCGCCGAACCGGCCGGAAAAAACGTCGCGGCGCGGAGGGTTGTCCCCTCCGCGCCGCGGAACCATTCGGCCCCAAAACTACCTGGGCCGTGATCGGGAACCGGGGCCTCGGGGACCGAGACCAGATAGGCCGGTTCCATTGTCAGGCTCAGCGCATCTTCGAGAACAGAGCGCCCATCTTGGGCTGCAGGGCCATGGCCACGCCCATGTCCGACAGCTTCAGCTTGCCGGTCATGACCGCCATGGTCGGATCCAGCTTGCCTTCGCCGATAGCCAGCAGGTCGTCGAGCGCCAGCGTCATGGTCAGGTCGGCCGGCTTGTCCTCGTTCGTCACCGAGCCGCCATCGATGTGGATGACGCCCGCATCCTTCAGGTCGAACTTCAGGCTCTTGCCCAGGCCGCTGTCGTCGCCGACGGCGGTTTTGATGCGATCGGTGATTTCCTGAATGGTGGCCATGAGCGCGATCTCCCTTGCGCGAAATGATGTTGCGGATAGCTAGACCGGGCCGCCCAGACGAGTAAACACCGTTCAGACAGCGCAGGCCCTTATTTCTTGCCGCTGTAGAAGGCGACCGTACTTGGCGTTTTTGTCAACTTTACCCGTACGGCGCCCTTGAAGTCGCCGGGTCGGAAATAGGGACCGGCGGCGACGCTCGGCAGCGGCGCGGTGCGGCCGTCGTTGAAGACGACAAGACCCCCGCTGGCCTTCTCGAAAAGGATTCCGCTCATCTTCGGCGCGGCGAAGGCCAGGACGCCGCCGGCCTTGCCCATGACCACGTTGGCTTCGGCGACCGTGGCGGACAGCTCTCCGACGTCGTACTCGCCGGCCGGCTTTAGCTGCGGGGCGAAGTTGACCGCGCTGCCCATCTTCCAGTCGGCCGGCACGTCGAAGACGATCTGTGGGTCGCCCTGCAGTTGGGCGAGACTGGGCAGGCGCTCGAAATAGCCGTCGGCGTTGATCGGCAACGGTGTCCGCGCCCCGCTCCGCTCGACCAGCGTCGCCTTGATGTTCGCCGCCGCCGGCTTGCCGTCGTGGCGGATCGCGTAGCTCAACTTGACCCGCGACCGCTCAGACGGCGGCAGCTTCAGGAACTTGTCGAGAAACATCATGACCCGACTGGCCGGCGCGGCCTTCTCGGCGAGCGCTGGCGTGGCGGCGGCGACCAGAGCGACGCCGAGCATCAGGACCAGCGCGCGCCTCACGCCGGCTTCACGAACTTCAAGGTCATGCGATCGCTCTCCCCGATCGCGTCGTACTTGGCATGGTCGAAGCCTGGCTCCGCCGGCTCGCCGCGCGGCGCCGACAACCGCGTGGGCGGCAGCGTCCATACGCCGAAGGGGTGGTCCTTGGTGTCCTTGGGGTTGGCGTTGATCTCGCTGGTCGCGGCCAGCACGAAGCCCGCTTCCTTGGCCATCTGGATCACGTAGTCCTGCTGGACATAGCCGTCGGCGGCCAGAACGTCCTGCACGCGGCCCGACTGCCCGCGATGCTCCTCGACCCCCAGGACCCCGCCCGGCTTCAGCGCCGCCAGGGCGTCCTTGAAGGCCTTCTCGGCGACGCCGCCGGCCATCCAGTTGTGCAGGTTGCGCAGGAAAAGCACGAGGTCTGCGCTGCCCGCCGGCGCCACGGGGCCGCTTGTCGGACCGAAGGCGGTGAAGGTCACGTCGCCATAGATCTTCTTCGCGCTCGTGACCTTGCGCCGATAGGCCTCGACGATCTCGGCGGCCGCCGGATCGGCCGGGTTGTTGGTCTCCAGCAGGGCTTCGTAGAGGTGGCCCTTGGTGTCGGCCAGGAAGGGGGCGAGGATGTCGGTGTACCACCCCGCCCCCGGCCAGAACTCGACGACGGTCTGGCCGGGCGCGAGGCCCCAGAACTTCAGGGTCTCGATGGGGTGACGCCAACGATCGCGGGCGCGATCGGCGGCGAGCCGCCAGCCGCCGGCGACCGTCGCCTCGAGGCTCTTCGGACGCGCCTTCTCGGCGGGCGCGGCCTCATCCTTGGCCTTGCCGCACCCGGCGAGGCCAAAAGCGCCCGCGCCGGCCAGGACGCTCCTGCGCGACCACTGCTGGATAGACCCCATCACGCCCCCATGTACGCGTACGCTACGATGGCCGTAGCGTGACCGCCGACCTTGGCCAAAGTCAGGCCGGCTTGCGGAAGCGCAGGGTCATGCGGTCGCTTTCGCCGATCGCATCGTACTTCGACCGGTCGAAGTTGGGGTCCGCCGGCTGGCCGCCGGGCGCCGTGCGCTTTACGGGCGGCAGGGTCCAGACGCCGAACGGGTGGTCCTTGGTGTCCTTGGGGTTGGCGTTGATTTCCGACTGGGCGTCCAGCTTGAAGCCGGCCTTCTCGGCGATGGCGATCACCGTGGCCGTGTTCAGATAGCCGTCGGCGCCCGCGTCCTTCTCCGAACGCGGATCGGCGCGGTGATCCTCGACCGCCAGGAAGCCGCCCGGCTTCAGCACCGCGAAGAAGTCGGCGAACACCTTGTCGGCCATGCCGGGCGCGCCGGTCCAGTTGTGGACGTTGCGGGCGGTGAGGACGAGGTCGGCCGATCCCGGCGCGCCCAGGGGACCCGAGGCCGCGCCGAAATTGACGAACAGCGGCTTGCCGTACTTGGCGGCGTCGGAGAAGCGGGCCTCGAAGTCGGCGCGACCCTTGCGCGCGCCTTCCGACAGCTTGGGATTGGAAAGGTCGGCGACGCCGGCGACATAGGTCCCGCCGGTGGCCTTGGCGTAGGGCGCCAGGATCTCGGTCCAATAGCCGCCGCCCGGCGAAATCTCGATCACCGTCTGCTTGGGCTTCAGACCCCAGAAGGTCAGGCTCTCATAGGGGTGACGCGCGCCGTCGCGGGCCACGTCGCCGGCTGGACGGGTGGGCGATGCGATCGCGGCCTTGAGCGCCTGATCGGTCGCGGCGAAGGCGGCGGGAGCGGCGAGGCTGACGGCGGCGGCCAGCAGCAGGACGTGACGACGAAGCGGCATGGGGGAAGTGTCCTTCGGCGAGGGGTTGGGCGGCGACCTTAGCCGGGGCGCGCGACACGTCAAAGGATTCGCGTTCGATGAAACGGCGCCCCTTGAACCGAAAAATCGGCGCACCAACTACTTTCACGAAGGCGCTGGACATCCGGGCCTTCCGGACCGCTGGCGACGCCAATTTCGGGTCGCCGAAGGGACGCACACTCAAAGACCTTGCTTGATAAGAAGGATCTGACCCTATGCGTACGATCGACCTTTCGCCCCTGTACCGCTCGCTCGTCGGTTTTGACCGCCTCGCCGCCCAGTTGGACGCCGCGGCCCGCACGGAAGCCAGCTCGGGCTATCCCCCCTACAATATCGAACGCACCGGCGAGAACGACTACCGCATCGAGATCGCGGTGGCCGGCTTCAAGCCGGAAGAGCTGAACGTCGAGGTGAAGGAAAACCTGCTGACCGTCACCGGCCGCAAGCCGGCCAACGACGACGCCAAGCAGTACCTGCACCGCGGGCTCGCCGAACGGAATTTCGAGCGCAAGTTCCAGCTGACCGACTACCTGGTGGTGGTCGACGCCGAGCTGTCGAACGGCCTGCTGTCCGTCTCGTTGAAGCGTGAACTGCCCGAGGCCCTGAAGCCCCGGACCGTGGAGATCAAAGCCAGCGCTTCGCCGCTGATCGAAGGTGAAAAGGCCGCCTAAGCGCCCTTCTCCCAAGTCTCCCCCACACCCCTCTGAACTTGGGCGGCGCAGTGATGCGCCGCCTTTTTCATGTCCGTCTTCAGTCCGGCATGGAGAGGTCGAGACCTTCGACCTGGCTGAGATCCGCGCCGCGCAGGCGCGCCTTGGCCATGCGCGCACCGGTCAGGTCGGCTCCGCGCAAATCCGCGCCGTCCAGCACGGCGCCCGCGAGATCGGCGGCTTGCGCCTGCGCATAGCGCAGCCGAGCGCCCTCCATGTTGACCAGGGCCTGGCGCTCGGGGCCGAGGGGAAGCGGCGACAGGGAAGCCTGGCGCAGATCGGCCTTGGTCAGGTTCGCGCCCGTCAGCTTGGCGCCGCGCAGGTCGGCCCCCTGCAGATTGGCGCCGCGCAGGTCGGCGTTCTGCAGATTGGCGCCCTGCAGGTGGGCGTTCGACAGATCCAGCCCGACCATGCAGGCGGCTCGCGCGCTCATCGCCGTCAGCCGCAACCCGCGCAGCCGGTCGCCGAGCGGTCGCAGGTCTTCGCCGTCGAGCCGCGCGACCGCGCCCTGCTTGCCGCCGGTCTTGCACCAGAGTTGGTTGGCCAAACAGGCTTGGTGCAACTCATCGGCCTTGGCGATGGCCGCGGGGGTCGGGGCGCCGAGCACGCCGACCAGGGCCGAGCGTTGGACCTTCGCGGTCGAGGTGTCGACACCGGCCATCACGGCGCCGGCGAAATTCACGCCTTCGAAATTGGCGCCGTTGACGTCCGCGCCGTCCAGGATCGCGCCGGCCAGGTTGGCGTCTTTCAGGTTCGCGCCCGAGAGCTTGGCGCCGCGCAGGGAGCAATCACTGAAGTCGGCCTTGAAGGCCGATACGCCGCTGAACTCGGAGCCATCCAGGGTCGCGCCGGAGAAGTTGACCTCGTCGACCTCGCCTCGCCGGGTCTCCTGCCTCAGGATCTCGGCGCCGTTGCGCGGGTGCGGAATGGCGACCTGGCCTTCGCGAAAGTCGGCCTGGGTGAGATCGGCTTGCGCCAGATTGGCGCCGCGCAGGCAGGCGCCGCGCAGATCGGCGCGCACCAGCGAAGCCTGGCGCATATCGGACTTGCGCAGGTCGCAGCCGAACAGATTGGCGCGGTCCAGCTTGGTGCGCACCATCCGGCAGTCGTCCAGAATCGAGGCGGAAAGGTCTGCGTCGGTCAGATTTCGGAACGACAGATCAAGGCCCGACAACTGCACGAAGCGAAGGGAGGCGCGACGGCCACCCGGCTTGCCGGTAACGAATTTCTCGTGCGCCGTTACGATCATGTCGAGCTCGGCCTGGCTCAGGCGACGACGCCCGGCCACGCTTGGCGCGGCGTTCATAACGATGGTCCCTATGGTGGTCTCTATGAATTGGCGAGACCCTATCGAGACGGGGACAGCGAACAGTTAAGCTCGCGACGAATTGTCGCGTTTTTTTTCGACGGCCTCTTAGATCACGTCGTCGAGGCCGCGCGCGCCCAGCCGGATCGCGCCGGTCACATCGACATCGCGCATCTGGGCGCCGGTGAAATTGGCGCGCGAGAGGTCGGCGCCGGCCATTCGCGCTTGGCGCAGATCGGCTCGGGCGAAATCCGCATTGGCGAGGATCGCGCCGGTCATGTCGCAGGGCAGCACCCGATCGGCGGTGATCAGCAGCGGCCCCATCTGGGCGTCACGCAGGTCCGAGCCGGCCAGCTTCGCGCCCTTCAGGCGCGCGCCGCGCAGGTCCGCGCGCCGAAGATTGCAGGCCCGCAGGTCCGCGCCCTCCAGCTGGGCGCCCTGCATCTGCACGCCTTCCATGTCGAGGCCGTAGAAGACCGCGCCCTTCGCCGACAGGGCCGTCAGGTTGAAACCCCGAACCGACCGCAGATTGCGCAGGTCGGCCTTGTCGAAGACGGAAGGCTTGCCCTCGGCGCCGCCGGTTTCGATCCAGCGCGCATGGTCGGCGATCATCTGCTCGTAGGGCAGGTCCGCGACGTTGGTGCCCGCCGGCTTGTCGGTCAGGGCGCCTTCCATGTTCGTCTGGCTGACGTTCCAGGACATCGTCTTGGCGCCGACCAGCACGGTGTTGCGGAGGTCCGCGCCGGCCAGGTTCGCGCCCGAGAGATCCGCGCCCGCCAGGTTGGCGCCGTTGAAGTTGGCCTGCTTGAGGTTGGCCCGGATCAGCTTGGCGTCCTTCAGGATCGCGTCGCTGAAGTCGGCCTTGGTCGCGACGATGCCCGACAGGCGCGAGCGCTCCAGGTTCGCGCCGCTGAGGTTCGCCCCGATCGCATAGGCCTCGCGCTGGGTCAGCTCGATGACCTTGTAGCCTTCCTTGCGGTCGGCGGCGGCGATGGCCCCTTCACGCAGATCGGCCTCGAACATGTCCGCGCCGGTCAGATTCGCGCCGCGCAGGCTGGAGCCGCGCAGGTCCGCCCGGCGCAGCGAGGCGTCCGTCAGGTCCGCGCCCTGCAGGTCGGCGCCATAGAGGTTGGCGTTGTCGAGCTTGGTCTTGCGCAGGTCGCAGCCGACCATCATCGCACCGGTGAAGTCGGCGTCGCAGAGGTTTCGGCCCGTCAAGGACAGGCCGGACAGATCACAGAACGTAAAGACCGCCCGCGCCCCGCCCAGCTTCGCCGACCACAGGCGGTCGTGCTTGGCGCAGATGATGTCGAGATCATGCTGCGTCAGGCGCTTGTATTCTTGGGCTGTGGGCGCGTCGGCGCTCATGGGCGGCATGGGATCCTGAATGACGCGTCAACCCTGCGCAGAACAGGATTAACGCCGTCTTTCCAAGAGCTTCCGCGCTCCGTCAGCCAACCTGCGGCAGCGCCTCGGCCCGGCTCTCGTCCAGATAGCGCGCGCCGGTCGGCTTAAGCTGGGCGTCCAGCTCGATGACCAGCGGATTGCCCGTCGGAATTTCGACGCCGACGATCTTGTCGTCCGGCACCTGGAACAGGTGCTTGACGATGGCGCGCAGCGAATTGCCGTGCGCGGCGACCAACACGGTCTCGCCCGCCTTCAGGTGCGGAGCGATATCGCTTTCCCAGTAAGGCAGGACACGCACCAGGGTGGTGGCCAGGCTCTCGGTCGAAGGCAGGGTCGCGCCCTTGTAGCGGCGATCCTTGGCGAAGTCGTACTCGCCGCCCGGGGCCAGCTCCGGCGGCGGGATGTCGTAGGACCGGCGCCAGATCGTGACCTGCTCGACGCCGTGCTTCTCGGCGGTCTCGGCCTTGTTCAGCCCGGTGAGGCCGCCGTAGTGACGCTCGTTCAGGCGCCAGTCCTTGGTCACCGGCACGAAGCTCTGCTTGGCCGCGTCCAGCGCCAGGTTGCAGGTGCGGATGGCGCGGGTCTGGACCGAGGTAAACGCCTGGTCGATGTCGAGGCCGGCCTTGGCGATCAGCTCGCCGCCCTTGCGCGCCTGGGCTTCGCCCTCGGCCGTGAGGTCGACGTCGACCCAGCCGGTGAAGCGGTTTTCCAGGTTCCACTGGCTCTGGCCGTGGCGGAGCAGGACGAGGGTCGGCATCGGGCTTCCTTCAGAGTGGAGGCGAAGTCGGGCTTATGTCAGGGGCGGGCTAAGGCCAGCGCCGCCCAGCGTCAAGCGCCGATGGCGCGCGCCCCCTCCCCCTGGCGCTCGCCCGTGCTATAGGCGGGCCATGCCTGATCGCATCTTCATGCCGCTGATGGGGCTGATCGCCCTCGTGCTGATCGCCTTCTCTCTTGTTTGGCCACAAGGCCAGGGCGACCGCTCGTGGGGCCCGTTCGGCCACACGCCCATTCAACAGACGCCCGAGATGAAGGCCAAGATCCAGCGCGAGAAGGACGCCGCCGCCCGCCGCGACGCCGCCGCTCGCAAGGCGGTGGAAGCCGTCCACCAGGCCCAGCCATGAGCGCGTTCGACGCCATCGCCGTCGGCCGGCGCGTCCTCAGCGTCGAGGCCGACGCCCTGCGGACGCTGTCCCAGTCGCTGGACGAGGCCTTCGTCAAGGCCGTCGAGACCCTGTTCAACGCCAAGGGCCGGATTGTCTGCACCGGCATCGGCAAGTCCGGCCATGTCGCGCGCAAGATCGCCGCGACCCTGGCCTCGACCGGCGCGCAGGCGATGTTCGTCCACCCGGCCGAAGCCAGCCACGGCGACCTTGGCATGATCGGCCCCGACGACGTGATCCTGGCCCTGTCGAAGTCCGGCGAGGCCCGCGAGCTGTCGGACACGATCGCCTACGCCAAGCGCTTCTCGATCCCGCTGATCGCCATGACCGCGGTCCAGGACAGCCAGTTGGGTCGCGGCGGCGATATCGTGTTGCGCCTGCCCGACTCCCCGGAGGCGACGGCCGAGGTCAACGCCCCGACCACCTCGACCACGCTGCAGATCGCCCTGGGCGACGCCATCGCCGTGGCCCTGCTGGAGCGTCGTGGTTTCACGGCCAGCGACTTCCGGGTCTTCCACCCCGGCGGCAAGCTGGGCGCCATGCTGCGCACGGTGGCCGACCTGATGCATGGCGATGAAGAGCTGCCGCTGATCGGCGCCGACGCCCCCATGTCTGACGCCCTGCTGGTGATGAGCGAAAAGCGCTTCGGCGCCGTGGGCGTGGTCGACGGCTCTGGTCGCCTGGCCGGCCTGATCACCGACGGCGACCTGCGCCGCCACATGGACGGGCTGCTGCAGCACACGGCTGGCGAGGTCATGACCCGCGCGCCTCTGGTCATAGCGCCCGGGGCTCTAGCGGCCGAGGCGCTGAAGGTGATGAATGATCGCCGGATCACGGTGCTGTTCGTGGTCGAGGCCGAGCGACCCGTTGGCGTGCTGCATGTCCACGACCTGCTCCGCGCCGGCGTGATCTAGGTCACATCCGGTTTTTTCGAACCTTGTCATGTGATCGCGCTAGTCGCTCCGAACCTTGGCGGCTAAAGCCACGTCATCACAACTGAAGCGAGCTTCTTGATGTTCTCCGCGCCGCGCGCCGATCTCGTTCCCAATACCGCCGCCTATGAAAACGAGCCGCTGGTCAAGGCGACGGGCTTTCGCGAGTACGATGCGCGTTGGCTGTTCGGGCCCGAGATCAACCTGCTGGGCGTTCAGGCCCTCGGTCTGGGTCTGGGGACCTACATCCACGAGTTGGGTCAGTCGAAGATCGTCGTCGGCCACGACTTCCGCTCGTACTCGTCGTCGATCAAGAACGCCCTGATCCTGGGCCTGATCAGCGCCGGCTGTGAGGTGCACGACATCGGCCTGGCGCTCTCGCCGACGGCCTATTTCGCTCAGTTCGACCTGGACATCCCGTGCGTGGCCATGGTCACGGCCAGCCACAACGAGAACGGCTGGACCGGCGTGAAGATGGGCGCCCAGAAGCCGCTGACCTTCGGCCCGGACGAGATGAGCCGCCTGAAGGCGATCGTGCTGGGCGCTGAGTTCGTCGAGCGCGACGGCGGCAAGCTGATCCGCGTCCAGGGCGAGGCCCAACGCTACATCGACGACGTCGCCAAGCGCGCCAGCATCACCCGTCCGCTGAAGGTCATCGCCGCCTGCGGCAACGGCACGGCCGGCGCCTTCGTGGTCGAGGCCCTGCAGAAGATGGGCGTGGCCGAGGTCGTGCCGATGGACACCGACCTCGACTTCACCTTCCCCAAGTACAACCCCAATCCCGAAGACGCCGAGATGCTGCACGCGATGGCCCACGCCGTCCACGAGCACAAGGCGGACCTGGCGTTCGGCTTCGACGGCGACGGCGACCGCTGCGGCGTCGTGGATGACGAGGGCGAGGAGATCTTCGCCGACAAGATCGGCCTGATGCTGGCCCGGGATCTGGCCCCTCTGCATCCCGGCGCGACCTTCGTGGTCGACGTCAAGTCGACCGGCCTCTACGCCACCGACGAGATCCTGAAGGCCCACGGCTGCCAGGTGATCTACTGGAAGACCGGCCACAGCTACATCAAGCGCAAGAGCGCCGAGCTGGGGGCCCTGGCCGGCTTCGAGAAGAGCGGCCACTTCTTCATGAACGGCGAGCTGGGCTACGGCTACGACTGCGGCCTGACCGCCGCCGCCGCCGTCCTGGCCATGCTGGACCGCAATCCGGGCAAGAAGCTCAGCGACCTGAAGAAGGCCCTGCCGGTGGCCTTCACCTCGCTGACCATGAGCCCGCACTGCGGCGACGAGGTGAAGTACGGCGTCGTCGCCGACGTCGTGAAGGAATACGAG
Organism: Caulobacter segnis ATCC 21756; assembly: GCF_000092285.1. Lineage (NCBI taxonomy): Bacteria > Pseudomonadati > Pseudomonadota > Alphaproteobacteria > Caulobacterales > Caulobacteraceae > Caulobacter > Caulobacter segnis. The sequence continues at coordinate 3,169,313 of NC_014100.1, forward strand.
GACCTGTTCGCCGCCGGCGGCTCGATCCTGGGCCGCAAGATCACCGAGGTGATCACGGTCAACGGCGTGCGCGTCCACCTGGAGGACGGCTCGTGGGTCCTGGTCCGCGCCTCGTCGAACAAGCCCGAGGTCGTGGTGGTGGTCGAGAGCACCCAGTCCGAGGACGACATGCGCGCCCTCTTCCGCCAGGAGGTCAAGCCGCGCCTGGGCGACCGGGTCGGCAAGTACAATCAGGAGATCTGACCGGGCCTCATCGCCGCTCGATCGAAGGCCGGGGCGAAAGCCTCGGCCTTTCTCTTTGGGCCCAGGTGGTCTACCGACGCGGCCATGATCAAGCTCCGCCCTTCCCGCCCCGATGACGGCCCACGCGTCGTCGAGATCTGGGCCGCCGCCGTGGACGCGACGCACGATTTCCTGACGCCCGAGGACCGGGCGGCGATCGGGCGCGAGGTCGAGGCCTTCCTGCCGAGCGCGCCGCTGATGCTGGCCGTCGACGATCGTGATCGGCCGCTCGGCTTCATGCTGGTCAACGACAGCCACATGGAGGCGCTGTTCATCGATCCCGAGCATCGCGGGGCCGGCATCGGCGCCATCTTGATCGACTACGCCCTGGCGGTGCATCCGATCCTGACCACCGATGTGAATGAACAGAACGCCCAGGCGGTCGGCTTCTACGAGCACATGGGCTTCGAGCGAACGGGCTGGTCGGCGACCGACGGCCAGGGCCGCGCCTACCCGCTGATCCATCTGCGCTTTGGCGTCTGAGCGGTTCGGGTTTAGCTGCGAGCCGCACAGCCGAACGAGTCGCCCATGCGCCGCCTGCTCACCGCCCTCGCCCTGATCCTGACGCCCAGCCTAGCGGTCGCCGCTCAGCCGATCCTGCTCAAGCCCGCCCGTGTCTGGACCGCCGAGGACGCCGGACCGCCCCACGCCGGCTGGGCGGTGCTGGTCAAGGACGACAAGATCGCCGCCGTCGGACCGCTGGCCTCGATCGACGCGACCGGCGCCGAGGTGATCGACCTGCCGGGCGCCACGGTGATCCCGGGGCTGATGGACCTGCACAGCCACCTTTTCCTGCACCCGTACAACGAGACGTCCTGGGACGATCAGGTGCTGAAGGAGAGCCCGATCACTCGGACCCTGCGCGCCGGCGTGCAGGCCAAGGCGACGCTGGAGGCGGGCTTCACGACGCTGCGCGATCTCGGCACCGAGGGCGTGGGCGCCGCCGACGCGCCGCTGAAGAAGGCGATCAATGAAGGCCTGATCCCCGGCCCGCGTCTGTTCGTCGCCACCAAGGCCATCGTGGCCACCGGCGCCTACGGCCCCGCCCGACGCAACTTCAATCCCGAGGCCGAGATCCCGCAGGGCGCGCAAGAGGCCAGCGGCGTTCCGGAAGTGATCAAGGCCGTCCGCGAGCAGGCCGGCGCCGGGGCGGACTGGATCAAGGTCTACGCCGATTACCGGGTCGGACCGGATGGCTCCACGCAGCCGACCTTCAGCCTCGAGGAGCTGAAGGCCCTGGTCGACACGGCCCATTCCAGCGGACGCCCGGTGTCGGCGCACGCCTCCAGCGACGAGGGCATGCGCCGCGCGGTGCTGGCCGGCGTCGACACGATCGAGCACGGCTACGGCGGCTCGGAAGCGACCTTCAAGCTGATGGCCGAGAAGGGCGTCGTCTTCTTCCCGACCCTGACAGCGGTCGAGAGCACCTCGACCTATTTCGGCGGCTATGTCGCCGGCCAGACCCCGCCGACGGCCGCCATGCGCAACGCCGACCGGGCCTTCAAGCTGGCGCTGAAGAGCGGCGTGACCATCGGCATGGGTAGCGACGTCGGCGTGTTCCGCCACGGCGACAACGCCCGCGAGCTCGCCCTGATGGTCAAGGCCGGCATGACCCCGGTCCAGGCCCTGCTGGCCGCGACGGCGATCGACGCCAAGACGCTGGGCCGCGGCGAGACTCTGGGCCAGTTGAAGCCTGGCTATCTGGCCGACATCGTCGCGGTGACGGGCGATCCGACGCAAGCGATCGAGGCGACGCGCTCGGTGGTTTTGGTCGTCAAGGGCGGGCAGGTCGTCCGCCGGCCCTGAGACCGTCGTCAGACCGGACCTCGGGCCGCTCCGCCATTGGCGATCGCCTCGGACATGGCCTGAACCAGACCCGACGCGGTCATCGGCTTGTTCACGTGGCCGCTGAATAGCGGGTCGGCGATCGGCGCCGATGCGTCCGCCGAGAAGGCCAGGATCGGCTTTCCGCGATTGAGCCCGCGCCCCGTCCGGATGCGCGCGGTCGCCGTCCGTCCGTCCATCTTGGGCATTCGCAAGTCCATCAGGATGATGTCGAACGGCCTGGCTTCCGCCGCCTCGATCGCCTCGTCGCCGTCGGCGGCCTCGGTCAGAACGGCGCCGAAGGGCGTCAGGATGGCGCGAACGAGCTGGCGGTTGGCGGTGTTGTCGTCGACGACGAGCACGCGGCAATCCTCGGGCAAGCTCACGACCTCCGCCGGCGTCGAGGGCTCGCTCGCCGGCTCGGCCAGGATCGCCGGGATCGTGAACCAGAAGCGAGATCCCTGGCCTTGCCGGCTGTCCACGCCGATCGACCCGCCCATCGCCTCAACCAGCCCCTTGCAGATCGCCAGCCCCAGGCCCGTGCCGCCGTGCTTGCGCGCCGCCCCCGCGTCGACCTGCGAAAAGCGCTGGAAGAGGCGCTTGCTCTGGTCCGCGCTCATGCCGGGACCGGTGTCGGAAACCTCGAACACGATGTGATCGGCGCGGGCGTCCAAACGGGCCTGAACCGCGATCTCGCCGACTTCCGTGAACTTCACGGCGTTGCCGATCAGGTTCAGCAGGACCTGCCTGAGACGATCCGGATCGGCCTCTATCAGGAGCGGCAGGTCGGACAGGTCGGCCAGGCGCAGCAGGACGCCCTTTTCCCGCGCCTGTGCGGCGAACATGTCGACGGCCTCACGGGTCAGCTCGGCCACCGACATCGGCTGCGGCTTGATATCGACCTGACCGGCCTCCAGCTTGGAAAAGTCGAGGATGTCGTTGATCGTCGCCCGCAACGCCTTGCCGGCGCTGGTCACGCGCTGGACGTAGGCGCGCGTTTCGGCGCTGAGTTCGGGCTGTCGCTCGACCAACTGCGCGAAGCCCAGCACCGCGGTGAGCGGCGTCCTGAGTTCGTGACTCATATTGGCCAGGAAATCCGCCTTCACATGAGCCGCCTCCTCGGCCGCGGCTTGAAGGCGGCGGCGCTGGGCGCTGGTCGAGGCCAGAGGCAGGGCCGACAGGATCGACACGCCCAGAAACAGCTGCAGGAAAAGCGCCCGTTCCGTCAGATCGCCCTGCACCAGGGTGATCGGCCCAGAGCCGACGCCGGTGAACCAGACCGCGACGGCGCCGACGATGATCACGCCCAACGCCGCGCCCAGCACCTCCAACTCCAGCGCCAACAGCGCCAAGGCCGGGGGAATGACGAACAGCAGCGGATAGCGGCTCTGCCCGAAGACGGCGACCGACGTGATCGCCAAGGCCGCCAGAGCCACCCAGCCGCTTCGGGTCACCGGACGTTCCTTGAGGAGCTCGCGGGCTCGGCTCAGCGCCAGGAGGCACGGAACCAGGGTCAGGAGCCCCAGAGCGTTTCCCGCGATCCAACTGACCGCTCGCAGCGGCAGATGATCACCGCCGCGCAGGCCAAAAACCAGAGCCGCCAGACCGCCCGAAACGAGGGTGGCGCATAGACAGACCCCCACGAGCAAGGCCAGGTGCCGGGGGCGACCGACCGAAAGGTCCGGGCCCGCCAGCTTGAGCAGCGCAACGGCGCAGAACAGGCATTCGACCAGGTTGGCGGCGGTCAGGCCGAGGGCCAGGCCCATCGCCGCGCCGAACGCCACGGCCGCGCCCCAACAGGCCACGCCGGCGGCGGCGAGCAATATCGGCCATCGATCACGCGACGTCCTCAACAGCGCCGCGGCGATCAGCGCGTTGGGCATCCAGACCGGCGAATTGTGCCCGGGCCGCCTGGGCAGTTCGATGGACAGGGCCGCGAGCGCGAACACCGCCAATCCGAAGGCGAGCACAAGCAGCATCGCCTTCAGCCGTCCCAGGTTCAGCGGCAAGTCTGATCGCTCGGGCATGTGATCCACAGTGCCAAGACATACTCGCTCGCGCAACTTCGGTTCTCGCTATGCGGGCGACCGCTCCACCCATTCCGTGTTTCGGAGCGCTTAGGGCTTTGGGTTGACGCAGGGGGACCGCTAAGTTCGGCGCGTCATTAAGGAGTCGTGATGCGCCTGCCCGTCCTCGTCCTCGCCTTCGTCGCCCTGTTCGCCTCGCCCGCGCTCGCCCAGCGCCTGGACGAGACGCCGCGCGTGGCGGTGATCTCGGCCTTCCCGCCGGAGATCGGCGCACTGAACGCCGCGACCCAGGATCAGAAGACCTTCGACGTCCACGGCGTGAAGTTCATGACCGGCCAGATGGAGGGCAAGCCGGTGGTGGTGTTCCTCAGCGGCGTGTCGATGGTCAACGCGGCCATGACGACCCAGATGGCGATCGACCGCTTCAACATCACCCGCATCGTCTTCTCGGGCATCGCCGGCGGCGTCGACGAGGGCCTCGACATCGGCGACGTCGTGGTGGCCGACCGCTGGGCGCAGAACCTGGAGAGCGCCTTCGCCCGCGAGACCGACAAGGGCTTCGAGGTCTCGTCCAGCATCCGCAACAGCACCCTGCCCAACTACGGCATGATCTTCCCGCGCGCGATTGTCCTGCCCTCGGCGCCGGACGGCCGCGTGTGGTTCCCGTCCGATCCGGCCCTGCTGGAGACCGCCAAGACGGTCGCCGCCTCGGTCGCCCTGCAGCGCTGCGCCGCCGACAAGTGCCTGGTTCATCCGCCCAAGGTGGTGATCGGCGGCGCCGGCGTCTCGGCCCCGGTGTTCCTCGACAACGCCGCCTACCGCAAATACCTGCGCTCGGCCTTCGAGGCCCGGCTGGTCGACATGGAGAGCGCCGCGGTCGCCCACGTGGCCCTGGTCAACAAGACCCCGTTCATCGCCTTCCGCAGCCTGTCGGACCTGGCCGGCGGCGGCGCGGGCGCCAACGAGATGCACACCTTCATGGCCCTGGCCTCGGACAATTCGGCGACGGTGGTGAAGGCGTTCGTCAAGGCGCTGCCGAACTAGCCGCGCGTCTTCGCCGCTTCACGCGGGTGGCCCGCTGAAGGGATGGAAGGGGATGCGGAGCGCCCGGACATTCGTCCGGAGTGTGAGTAGTGATTACCGTTTCGACGAAGCTCGAACGCTCCGCGTAGCCGTTATCCGGTGAGCCTTCGACGCGCGGGGTCTTAACCCGCTTCCGAAAGAGGCCCCCGGCGGGCGGGCCAGGGCTGGCGACCCCGGTCCCCGGACCGTCCGGGCGATTTCAGCCCGAACCTAAAGTCCCGCTCGACCACCCCCGACAGCCGTCACGATCGCCGGCCGGACGTCCCTTCCAAGCCATCGGGTGAGAACAAGTATGGGCGGGGTTTGAACGCGGATGATACAGCGGCGTGGAAAAGTGAGAAGTCGTTGAAATCGTTCGGTTCGATTCCGTCTACGCGGATGATACAGCGCCGCGAACGCTCGTACTTGCCCCCTCCGCGCTGACGCGCTCCTCCCCCGGAGGGGGAAGAAGGGCGCTTCCTTCTGCCCCCTCCGGGGGCGGACGACCACGCGAAGCGTGGTCAGGTGGGGGCCTGCGGCGCTGGCCGATTAGCGCTTTGAAACCCCTTCCCCAGCGACGGGAGCCATCCTTACATCTCACGGCGAGACGATCGCAGGACTGATCAGGTCACTCAAGGATCGCCTTCGGCGACCGCGCCGCGGCGACGCGCAGCGTCGTCCTTGACTGACCTGATCAGTCCTGCACGCTGCGGCCTCCAAGAGATGTAAGGTTCGCTCCGACCATGGACGGTCGGACGGCGAACGGAGGAACCAGCCCATGCCACCTTTCGATCGCCGCGTCCTGCTCTCCAGCGGCCTCGCGGCCGGCGCCGCCCTCGCCACGCCTGCGAGCGCCGCGAGCGACGCCCCGGTGCTGTTCCATCAGGTGTTCTTCTGGCTCAAGACCCCTGGCGCCAAGGCCGACCGCGACCAGCTGATCGCGGGCCTGAAGGCGCTGAAGGGGATTGAAGTCATCCAGCAGCTGCACGTCGGCGTCCCGGCTTCGACGGAGAAGCGCGACGTGGTCGACAACAGCTACGACGTCTCCGAGCTGATGGTCTTCAAGAGCGTCGAGGACCAGAAGCGCTACCAGGACCACCCGCTGCACCAGAAGTTCGTCGCCGACTGCGGCCACCTCTGGAGCAAGGTCGTCGTCTACGACAGCCTGTCGGTCTGACGCCGCCCGGCTCCTACCGCGTCCCGAACGTCCGGTCGCCGGCGTCGCCCAGGCCCGGCACGATGTAGCCGTGCTCGTTGAGCTTTTCGTCGATCGCCGCCGTCCAGATCGGCACGTCGGGGTGCGCCTCGCGCAGGGCGTCGACGCCGGCCTGCGCCGCCAGCAGGCAGACAAAGCGCAGGTTGGTGACGCCGTAGTGCTTCAGGCGCGAGATCGCGGCGATGGCCGAGTGACCGGTGGCCAGCATCGGATCGACCACGATCGTGAGACGGCCCGAAATGTCCTCCGGCGCCTTGAAGTAGTACTCGATGGCCTCCAGCGTCTCGTGGTCCCGATAGAGGCCGATGTGCGCCACCCGCGCCGACGGGACGAGGTCCAGCATCCCCTCGCACATGCCTAGCCCCGCCCGCAGGATCGGGGCGAAGACCAGCTTCTTGCCGGCGATCTCGTAGGCGCTGGCCTTGGCGACCGGCGTCTCGATCTCGACCTTGTCCATGGGCAGGTCGCGGGTGACCTCGTAGCAGAGCAAGGTGGCCGTCTCGCGCATCAGGGCGCGGAAGGTCTTGGTCGAGGTTGTCTTGTCCCGCATCCGGGTCAGCTTGTGCTGGACCAGCGGATGATTGACGACGGTGACCTGGGACATGGCGCGGCTCGGCTAGGAACGGGGGCTCCCCGCTCCTAGCACGCGCGTTCTAGCTCAGGCCAGTTGGTCGCCGATCGGCAGGGACCGGATGCGCTTGCCGGTGGCGGCGAACAACGCGTTGACCAGCGCGGCCGGCGTCGGCGGATACGCCGGCTCGCCCAGGCCCGTCGGATTGTTGTCCGACAGCTTGAAGCGCACCTCGACCGGCGGCGCGTCGGCCATCCGCAGCAGCGGGAAGTCGCCGAAGTTGCTGTTCACCGCCGCGCCGTTCTCGAAGGTCATGCCCTGGTAGAGGGCGGCGCCGATGGCGTCGAGCACCGAGCCCTGCACCTGCTGCTCCGCGCCCGCCGGGTTGACGATCTGACGGCCGCAGTCGACGGCGGCCCAGACCTTGTCGAGCTTGATCGCCCCGTCCTTGACGGTGGCCTGGATCACCACCGCCACATAGCCGAGGTGGCTGTAGTGGCAGGCCACGCCCAGGCCCGTGCCCTTCGGGACCTTGCGCCCCCAGCCGGACATCTCGGCGGCGAGGTCGAGGACCCCGCGCATGCGGCCGGTGTCGAAGCTGTCGCCCTTACCCGGCTCGCCCAAGAGGCGCGGCGCGCCCAGCATCTCGCGGCGGAAGGCGACCGGGTCCTTGCCGGCGGCATGGGCCAGCTCGTCGGTGAAGCCCTGGATCACGAAGCCGAAGGCGTTGTTGCCCGGCGCGCGCAGATAGCCCGTAGGGAAGCCCAGCGGCATCACCGAGACGTCGTGGCGATAGTTGGCCACCGCCCGGCTCGGAAACTGCGTCGAGTTCATGCCGGCGGACAGGTTGAAGGTCTCGCCCTCGCCGAAGGTGACGAAGTGGTCCTTCCAGGCGACCACCGCGCCGCTCGCGTCGAGGCCGGCGGTGAAGTTGTGCCAGCCGGCGGGACGGTAGAAGTCGTGCTGGATGTCCTCCTCGCGGGTCCAGACCAGCTTGACCGGCGCGGCGACCTTCGAAGCGATCACCGCGGCCTCGACCATGTAGTCGTTCATCAGACGACGGCCGAAACCGCCGCCGCCGCGGATCAGGTGGATGGTGATGGCCGAGGGATCGACGTTCAGGGCCTTGGCGACCAGGGCGCGTCCGGCTTCGGGGTTCTGGGTCGGCGCCCAGATCTCCACCTTTCCATTCTCGACCCTAGCGGTGCAGTTCTGCGGCTCCATCGGCGCGTGGGCGATGAACGGATAGCTGTAGGCCGCGCTGACCGTCTTGGCCGCGCCCTTCAGCGCCGCGTCGACGTCGCCGTCGTTCTGCAGGGTGCGGTGCGGCGGCGCCTTGGCCAGCTCGGCGGCCTTGGCGGCGAAGCCGGCGCTGCTCTGGCCAGCGGTCGGGTGCGCGGCCCACTGGATGTCCAGCGCCTCGCGGCCCTTGCGGGCGGACCACCAGCTGTCGGCGACCACGGCGACGCCGGGCATGATGCTCAGCAGGTTGTCGCCGCCCTCGACGACGAAGGCGTCCTTGACGCCCTTGACCGCCTTGGCCGGGGCCAGGTCGACGCTCGCGACCTTGGCGCCGTAGACGGGGGCCTTGGCGAAGGTGGCGTACAGCATGCCCGGCAGGCGCGTGTCGATGCCGTAGGTCGGCGCGCCGGTCGTGATGGCGTCGAGGTTCTGGCTCTTGTGGCTCTTGCCGATGATCCGGAAGGCCTTGGGGTCCTTCAGGGTCAGGGACTTGGGATCGGGCGGGGTCAGCTTGGCGGCGTCGGCGGCCAGTTCGCCATACGAGGCGCGGCGCTTGCTGCCGGCGTGGACCACGACGCCTGGCTCGGTCGAGAGGCTGTCGGCCGGGACGCTCCAGCGGGCGGCGGCGGCCTGGATCAGCAGCGCCCGGACGCTGGCGCCGACGCGGCGCAGGCCGTCATATTCCAGCGTGGTGGCCATGCTGCCGCCGGCCACCTGGCGGCCGTAGATCTTGCTGTCGGCGATGGCCTGCTCGACGGTCACCGCCGACCAGTCGACGTCCAACTCCTCGGCGATCAGCATCGGCAGCGCGGTCTTGATCCCCTGCCCCACCTCGGGGACCTTCGAGGCGATCGTGACCTTGCCGTCCGGCGCGAGGCGGACGTAAGCGTTGACCTGGGTGTCGCCGGCCGCCTGGCCCTCGGCGGTCATGGTGAAGCTCAGCAGCAGGCCGCCGCCAGCGGCCGCGCCGCTTTGCAGGACGAAGCGACGGGTCGGGTCGCGCAGGATCTCGCCGTCCATCACGCCTTCTCCTGGCCGGCGGCGACCTTGATCGCCTTCTTGATACGGATGTAGGTCGCGCAGCGGCAGAGATTGCCGTTCATCGCCTCGTCGATGTCCGCGTCGGTGGGCTTGGGCTTGCTGGCCAGCAGCGCCGTGGCCGACATGATCTGGCCCGCCTGGCAGTAGCCGCACTGGGGCACGTCGATCGCCTTCCAGGCCTCCTGGACCTTGGCGCCGACCGGTGTCTTGCCGATCCCCTCGATCGTCGTGACCGTCTTGCCGCCGATGTCGCTGATCGGCGTGACGCAAGCCCGGATGGGCTCGCCATCCAAGTGCACCGTGCAGGCGCCGCACAGGGCCGCGCCGCAGCCGAACTTGGCGCCCACGAGGCCCAGGGTGTCGCGTAGCACCCAAAGCAGCGGCGTATCGCCGTCCACGTCGGCTGTCCTGGGTTCACCATTGACGGTCAGCGTGAAGGCCATGCGGAGACTCCCGTTCTCTGAGGTTGCTCGCAATCTGCCTCAACAGCGCCGTTTGCGCGAGAACTGTCACATAAGTTTCACAGATAGGATTTGACGGCCAAATCCTTCCGTGGTTCCGGTGCGCCCCGCGTCGATCCGACCACGGACGAACGCGATCTCGCAAGGAAAGACCGACACCATGCTGGGCTTGTTCAAGGCCGTCATGCCGAAGGAAGACGCGTTCTTCGACCTGTTCTCCGCCCACGCCAAAACGCTGGTGGACGGCGCCGAGGCCCTACGCGACATGACCGCGGGCGGCGACGCCGTCGAGCCCGCCAGCGCCCGCGTCTACCAGCACGAGGAAGAGGCCGACGAGGTCACCCGGCAGGTGATGCTGGCCGTCCGCCGCAGCTTCATCACGCCCTTCGACCGCAGCGACATCCAGGACCTGACCACCTCGCTGGACGACGCCATCGACCAGATGCGCAAGACCGCCAAGGTCGTCAGCCTGTTCGAGGTCAAGAGCTTCGAGCCGCAGATGAAGGACATGGCCGGCGTCATCGTCGAGGCCGCCAAGCTGACCGAGCAGGCCGTCGCCCTGCTGCCCAAGATGCGCCAGAACGCCCACAAGCTGGGCGAGATCTCGGTCCGGATCCGCGAGATCGAGGAGCAGTCCGACCACATGTACGACCAGGGCCGCAAGGACCTGTTCCTGGCCAGCCGCCAGGGTGATCCGATGGCCTTCATCGTCGGCATCGACATCTACAGCCACCTCGAGAAGGTCATGGACCGCTTCGAGGACGTCGCCAACCGCATCAGCGGCATCGTCGTCGAGCAGGTCTAAGCCTCGTGGACCCCACGCTCCTGATCCTGGTCTTCCTGGTCGTCGTCGCCCTGGCGTTCGACTTCCTCAACGGCCTGCACGACGCCGCCAACTCGATCGCCACCATCGTCTCGACGCGCGTGCTGTCGGCGAAGTGGGCGGTCATCTGGGCGGCCTTCTTCAACTTTATCGCCTTCCTGTTCTTCGGCCTGCACGTGGCCAAGATGGTGGGCTCGGGCATCGTCGATCCGCACGTGATCAGCGACCGGTTGATCTTCGCGGCCCTGATGGGCGCGATCAGCTGGAACCTGCTGACCTGGTGGGCGGGCATCCCCTCGTCCAGCTCGCACGCCCTGATCGGCGGCCTGGTCGGCGCGGCCATCGCCAAGGTCGGCGGGCTGTCGGCCATCCAGTGGGCGGGCCTGGGCAAGACCGCGGCCGGCATCGTGGTCTCGCCGACCATGGGCTTCCTGCTGGCCCTGGTGCTGGTGCTGATCGTCTCGTGGACCTTCGTGAAGACCTCGCCGTTCTTCGCCGACCGCATCTTCCGCAAGGCGCAATTCGTCTCGGCGGCGCTCTACAGCCTGGGTCACGGCGGCAACGACGCCCAGAAGACCATGGGCATCATCGCCGCCCTGCTGTTCGCCCATGGCGCCACCGACCAGCCGGGGCACATCCCGTTCTGGGTTGTGCTGGCCTGCCAGACGGCGATGGGCCTGGGCACGCTGTTCGGCGGCTGGCGGATCGTCCACACCATGGGCAGCAAGATCACCCGCCTGACGCCGATGCAGGGCTTCTGCGCGGAGACGGGCGGCGCGATCACGCTCTTTTTGGCGACCCATGTCGGGGTTCCGGTCTCGACGACTCACACAATCACAGGCGCTATTGTCGGCGTCGGCGCTTCGCGCCGAGTCTCGGCCGTGCGCTGGGGCGTGGCCAAGGACATCGTTATCGCCTGGATCGTCACCTTGCCGGCGGCGGCCCTCACGGCGGCGTTGTTCTACTACCTCGGGTTCTGGATGAAGTGACGGCCCCGCGAGGCAAGCAGGAAGGACGCAAGTCCGGCGGCAAGCGCCGCCAGGTCGCCGCCCTGCCTTGGCGGGGCGAGGGCGAGGCCTTGCGCATCCTGCTGGTCTCCTCGCGCGAGACCCGCCGCTGGGTGATCCCCAAGGGCTGGCCGATGAAGGGCAAGACCGACTTCGCCGCCGCCGCCCAGGAAGCCTACGAGGAAGCCGGCCTCGATGGCGTCATCGCCGACAAGCCCGCCGGCGAATACGAGTACCTCAAGCGCCTGAAGAGCGGCGCGGCCAAGCTGGTCCGGGTTGACGTCTTCCCGCTGCAGGTGACCGGCGAGCACGCGACCTGGCCCGAAAAGGGCCAGCGCACCTTGCAGTGGATGACGCCTGTCGAAGCCGCGCTCGCCGTCCAGGAGCCGGACCTGCGAGACCTGATCGCCCGCTTCGCCGGGATCGAGCTCTCGGAAGAAGACCACCCGCCCCCGACCCCCGCCCCGACGCCGGGCCGCGTCACCTTCCAGCGCCTGCGCCGCCGGATCACGGCGCTGTGGGGGCGGTACGGGCGGTAGGAACTAACCCTCTCTCTCGATGACACGGATTAGATGCCTGTGGACAACTGTCCACGCCGCGCATAATGTTCCCATTATGTTCTCGTGCGGCGGTGTCCCATGCAGCTATCCCTAGCCCTCGCCCGCTCGCCGCTGGAAAGCGTGCGCGACGCCCTGCTCTGCGAGTTCGGGGCCCAGCGGCCTGTCACCCGCATGGATCCGATCTCCCAACTGGTGAAGTCGTCGATCAGCGGCCGGACCCAGGACGCCGTCTCCTGGGACGCCTTCCTGCGCCTGCGGGCCGCGTTCAAGAACTGGGACGACCTGGCCGACGCGCCGGTCGCCGCCGTGGCGCGGATCATCGAGGACGTCACCTTCCCCGCCGACAAGGCCCGCTACCTGACCACAGCCCTGCGCATGATCCGCGACAAGGTCGGCTGGCTGTCGCTGAGCCACCTGAAGGGCCTGACGGTCGACCAGGCCCGCTGGGAGCTGCAGGCCCTGCCTGGCGTCGGAGTCAAGGTCGCCGCCTGCGTGCTGAACTTCAGCGACCTGGCGATGCGCGCCCTCGTCGTCGACAGCCATGTCGACCGCGTCGCCAAGCGGATCGGCCTGGTGGGCGCCGGCGACACGACCCACACCTATCACACGCTGATGGGCCTGGCGCCCGACGCCTGGACCGCCGACGACCTCTTCGAGCTGCACTGGCTGATGAAGCGCGGCCTGGGCCAGATGCTTTGCCCGCACGAGGGTCCCAAGTGCGGCGCGTGCCCGGTCAAGGCGATGTGCGCCAAGGTCGGGGTCGGCCACAGCGCCGATGTGCTGGAATGGCGAGCGCGCGGCTGAACCTGTCATGTGCTCATGCGCTGATGGGACATGACCATCCGCATCGGCACGGCCGGCTGGAGCCTTTATCGCGCGGGCGAGGCCTTTCCGGCCGAAGGGACCGTGCTCGAACGCTACGCCGCTCGGCTGAACGCGGTCGAGATCAACACGTCCTTCTACCGTCCCCACCAGAGGAAGACCTACGAACGCTGGGCGGCCTCGACGCCGGAGGACTTCCGGTTCGCGGTCAAGGTCCCGCAGGCGATCACCCATGAGCGGCGACTGGTCGGGGCGGACGACCTGCTGGCGCGGTTCCTCGAGGAGACCGACGGGCTTGGCGCCAAGCGCGGCCCACTGCTGATCCAGTTGCCGCCCAGTCTGGCCTTCGAGGCCGAGCGGGTCGGCGCGTTCCTGGCGTCCTGGCGCGATCGCACCGACGCCCCGACCGTGCTGGAGCCCCGCCACGCCAGCTGGTTCGAGGACCAGGCGGATGACCTCCTGGCGGCCCACCACGTCGCCCGCGTCGCCGCCGACCCGGCCGTGGTTCCGTCGGCCGCCGAGCCTGGCGGCTGGCGGAAGCTGATCTACCACCGCCTGCACGGCTCGCCGGTGATGTACGCCAGCGCCTATGAGTCCGAGGCGCTAGACGCTCTGACGGCCCGACTGAGCGACGAGGCGAAATCCGTCGAGACTTGGTGCGTCTTCGACAACACCCGCTTCGGCGCGGCGACCTGGAACGCGCTGGCGCTGCGCGAAATCCCTCTCTCTTAGAGAGAGGTATTTATTTACCGCCACCCAGCGCCGTGAACGTCTTCGTGCCGATGGCGTACCGTCGCCAGTCCTTGAAGTCGAAGTGCCACCATTCCTCGGCATAGACCTCGAAGCCCTGGGCGGTCATGGCCTCGCGCAGCACCGCCCGTAACGCCCGCTGCTTCGTCGTACCGCCCACGAAGTCGGCGTGGGCGCGACCGGGAGAACTCGTCGTAGCGGCTGGGCATCTCGACCACCCGGCCCGTCTTCAGGTCGTACAGCGTCAGGTCTACGGCGCAGCCGCGGTTGTGGCGCGAACCCTTGGCCGGGTTGGCGACGAACATCCGGGCGTCCGGCGGCGTGGCCTCCCAGAACATCCAGGTGACGAACCAGGGCCGGTAGGCGTCGTGGATCAGCAGGCCATAACCCTGAGCGGCCAGCGCCGCCTGCGCCTGCTTCAGCGCCTCCGCCGCCGGCCGCTGCAGATAGGCGCCCGCGCGCTCGTAGAGCGGGATGCCCATGAAGTTGTTGGAGCCCGCGTAGCGGATGTCGAGCTTGATCCGGGGATCGACCGTGGTCAGATCGACGAGGTCGGCGGGCAGAAAGTCGCCCGTCTCGACCGGGGGCGTCGCGGCCAGGGCCTGGCGACGCAGCGCCTCGGGATCGGCCCGGACACCTGCGTGGATCGCCGCCTCCGTCTCGGCTCCGAAGTCGTGGAAGGCCAGCCGCGTCCCGTTCAGCTGGACGGCGCCGGGCTCGAGAACCAACTCGCCCCCGCCGGCGATCGCGTAGCGGCCGCGCCCTGTCGCCGTCAGCCGCGCCGAGGCGTGGCCCGCCCCGTCGATGTGCAGCGCGCCGTCCTTCTCGAACACCGTCACCGGCGCGGCCTTGTCGCCGTACTGGCCGATCGCCGCCCATTCCGCGCGGGTCTGGGCGAAAGCGGTGGGCGCGGCGAAGCCGGCGGCGCCGAACGCCAGGAAGGATCGTCGTACCAGACCGTTCATCGCCACCGCCCCTCGCCTGGACCTACTTCATCGTCGGAATGACGAAGCTGCTGTCCGCCATGTCGCCCTCGGGCCAGCGGGCGGTCACCGTCTTGACCTTGGTGTAGAACTTCACGCCCTCGACGCCGTGCTGGTTGGTGTCGCCGAAGGCCGAGCGCTTCCAGCCGCCGAAGGTGTGATAGGCCACCGGCACCGGGATCGGCACGTTGATGCCGACCATGCCGACATTGACGTTCGCGGCGAACTCGCGCGCGGCGCGGCCGTTGCGGGTGAAGATCGCGACGCCGTTGCCGTACTGGTGCTCGGACGGCAGGGCCATGGCCTCCTCGACGCTCTCGGCGCGGACCATCTGCAGCACCGGACCGAAGATCTCCTCGTGGTAGGTCTTCATGCCCTTCTTGACGCCGTCGAACAGCGACGGGCCGATGAAGAAGCCCTTCTCGAAGCCCTGCAGCTGGAAGTCGCGGCCGTCGACCACCAGCTCGGCGCCCTCCTCCTGGCCGATGCGGATGTAGTCGGCGATCTTGGCGCGGTGCTGGGCGCTGACCACCGGGCCATAGTGGGCGTCGGGGTCGGTGGAGACGCCGACCTTCAGCGTCCCGATCTCGGCGACCATCCGCTCGCGCAGCTCATCGCCGGTCTTCTTGCCGACGGGCACCACCACCGGCAGGGCCATGCAGCGTTCGCCCGCCGAGCCGAAGGCCGCGCCCGACAGGTCCTTGACCACCTGGTCGAGGTCGGCGTCGGGCAGGACGATCCCGTGGTTCTTGGCGCCGCCCATGGCCTGGACGCGTTTCCCGTGCGCCGTTCCGGTCTGGTAGACGTAAGAGGCGATGTCCGAGCTGCCGACGAAGCTGACCGCGCGGATCAGCGGATGGGTCAGGATGGCGTCGACGGCGCTCTTGTCGCCATGGACCACGTTCAGCACCCCGGCGGGGGCGCCCGCCTCCATCATCAGCTCGGCCAGCTTCACCGGCACGGTCGGATCCTTCTCCGACGGCTTGAGGATGAAGCTGTTGCCCACGGCGATCGAGATGCCGAACATCCACATCGGGATCATGGCCGGGAAGTTGAACGGGGTAATGCCCGCGCAGACGCCCAGCGGCTGGCGCATCGAATAGACGTCGATGCCCGGACCCGCGCCCTCGGTGTACTCGCCCTTGAGAATGTGGGGGATGCCGCAGGCGAACTCGATGACCTCGAGGCCGCGCTGGATGTCGCCCTTGCTATCGGCGATGACCTTGCCGTGCTCGGACGACAGGATCTCCGCGAGCGTGTTCATGTCGCGCTCGATCAGGCGCTTGAACTCGAACATCACCCGGGCGCGGCGCTGGGGATTGGTCTGGGCCCAGCCGACCTGGGCCTTGGTGGCGACCTGGACGGCGGCGTCGAGCTCGGCGTCGGTCGCGAACTGGACGCGCGCCTGGACCTCGCCGGTGTTGGGATTGAAGACGTCGCCGTAGCGGCCGGACGAACCGACCAGGGCTTGGCCGTTCACGAAATGGGCGATGTCTCGCATGATGCGCTCCCTAACGCTTGTTTTGCGCGTCAATAGCATCCCCGGCTTGCACCGTACCGCGCGAAATTATGCCGCCCTACTCCGCATCGACGTGGACCCGCCGGAAGCGGCCCTGCAGATAGACTAGCGGCTCGTGGTCGGGGTCATAGCGAAGCTTCACGACGCGCCCGACATAGACCCGGTGATCGCCGGCGTCGAAGCTGTGATGCGTCTCGCACTCGAAGTTGGCCATGCAGCCCGGCAGGATCGGCACGCCCGTGCGCCAGGACTCGGTCTCGACGCCGGTGAAGCGGTCGATGTCCTTCTGCACGAACTGGCGGGCCAGCTCCTGGTGCTCGGCGTGCAGGACGTTGACGGCGAAGCGGCCGGCCGCGTCCAGGGCCGGCAGGCTGGAGGATTTCAGGTCCACGCAGATCAGCGCCAGCGGCGGGTCCAGCGACACCGAGGTGAAGGAGTTCGCCGTCAGCCCCACGCGTCGGCCGTCTTCGGCGAGCGTGGTGACGACCGTCACGCCGGTCGTGAAGCATCCGAATGCGTTGCGCAGGGCGCGGGCGTCATGGACGCCGCCTTCTCCCAGCTCGATCGTAACCGCCCTACTCATCGCCCTAGCAGTGGGGCAAAGCGGCGGCGGGGGCAAGCCGGGGCGCGCCGGGGATCAAGCGAACGTCGCCTTGAGGATCTTTTCCAGCCAGACTTGGTCGGTCTCGTCGAACGCGGCGGGCTTGTCGGAGTCGACGTCGAACACGGCGATCAGTCGGCCCTCGGGATCGAACACCGGCACCACGACCTCGCTTTGCGAACGGCTGTCGCAGGCGATATGGCCCGGGAAGGCGTGGACGTCGGGCACCAGTTGGGTCTGTCCGGTCTCGGCGGCCGCACCGCAGACGCCGCGCCCGAACGCGATGCGCAGGCAGCCCAGCGTGCCCTGATAGGGCCCGACCACCAGCTCGCGCGGCTTGGCCGGATCGACGACGTAGAAGCCGGTCCAGAAATAGTGGTCGAAGCTGCTCGCCAGCATCGACGCCACCGTCGCCATGCGGGCGGTCAGGTTGCTCTCGCCGTCCAGCACGGACGCGATCTCGTCGGCGACCTCGGCATAGCGGGTCGCCTTGTCGGCGGAGAGGGTGATGTCGTTGAACGCTTCGGCCATGCCGGGGATATAGCGCGGCCGGCGCGGGATGCGAGGGGGAAGTCGCTTGGCGGCGCGGCGAAAGCGATCCTACGCCGGCGGTCCCGCCGTCAGCAGCCAGCCGACGATCATGCGCTCGAAATCGACATAGGGAATGTTCGCGGGGTCGAACTCGAGGTCGGCGGCGAGCGCTGGCAGGTCGGCCATGAAGGACTGGAAGAGCCGCGCGACGCGATCGGCGCTCGGCAGCTGGCGCCGCGAGACGTTGGCCAGCCAGTCGCGCGTCTTCCGTAGGGCCACGGTGGCGTCGCCGCCGTGGCCGTGGATGTCCATGCCGGCGAGATCGGAAATGAACCGCTGATAGCGATAGCGCTCGACGTCGAGGATCAGGAGGCGTTTCGCGCTCTGAGCCTTGCCGCCAAAGCGCTTGGCCCCCAGGAAAATCCCCAGCTCCAAGGGCATGTTGAAGCGCGGGAGCTGGTTGGCCGCGTCGAGTTCCGTCCGCGATAGGTCGTGGATTCCGTATCGGCACTCGCCGATCAATCCGTAGAGCTTGTCGATGCGTGTCTGGCCGCCATCGTCGAGCTCCATCGCCGATCGAGGACGGAAGCCGCAGGCATAGATGGCGAAGATCAGCGCCCTGAAGGTCGGGCCGTAAGCGCTGTCGAACGGACAGTTGATGAACACGTCATCCGCCGATGTCCCCGCCTTGGCAGCCAAGGGCTATTTCTTCTTGCTCTGGACGTCCCTGGCGACGCGGCTGACTTCGCGGATCGTGATCGAGCTGCCCTTCGACGCCGGGCTCAGAACGAAACGCCCGGTCGCGGCGCTACGGCCAGCCACGTGGCTGCCGGACTTGCCCGTCTTGGGGGACGCTGAGTTGGTCGAGGTCGCCATGCGAAGACTGTGCGTGTTCGCCCCTTAAAGCGCAAGGGACAAAGCGCGAACACCTAGAACTCTTCCCACTCCCCAGGCCGGGAGCTCGGCGCCACCTTCAGGGCGTTCGCGCCCTGGACATAGCGCTGGCGGAAGCTCTCGCGGGTCGGCGCGGCGACGGTGGGGCGTTGCGGCGGCGCGGCCGGGCGGCGTTCGACGCGGGCGGGCATCTCGTGCACCTCGGCGCCGACCTGATAGCGGCCGACCAGGCGCTCCAGCTCGGCGGCCTCGTCGGCCAGGGCGCGGCTGGCGGCGCTGGACTGCTGGACCATGGCCGCGTTCTGCTGGATCACCTGGTCCATCTGGTTCACCGCATGGTTCACCTCGGCCAGGCCCGTGGCCTGCTCCTTGGACGAGGCGGCGATGTCGCCCACCAGCTCGTTGATCTCGGCCACCTGCACCAGGATCTCGCGCAGGGTGTCGCCGGTCTCGCCGACCAGCTTGACGCCCTTGCCGACCTGGTCGCTCGAAGCGGTGATCAAGCCTTTGATCTCCTTGGCCGCGTCGGCCGAACGCTGGGCCAGGGCCCGAACTTCCTGAGCGACGACCGCGAAACCACGACCAGCGTCGCCCGCGCGGGCGGCCTCGACCCCGGCGTTCAGAGCCAACAGGTTGGTCTGGAAGGCGATTTCGTCGATGACGCCGATGATCTGGGTGATCGACTGGGAGGACTTCTCGATGCCGCCCATGGCCTCGACGGCCTCGTTGACCACCGCGCCGCTGCGCTCGGCCGCGGCCTTGGCGGTGATGGTCACCTGCCGCGCCCGCTCGGCGCCCTCGGCGCTGCGCTTGACGGTGGCGGTGAGCTGGTCGAGCGACGCGGCGGTCTGGGCCAGGCCCGAGGCCTGCCGCTCGGTGCGTTGGGCGAGATCTTCGGCCGCCTCGCCCATCTCGACGCAGCCGCCCCGGATGTTGCGGGCCGCGCCCAGGATGCCGGCCAGGGTGGCCTGCAGGGTCTCGACCGCGGCGTTGAAGTCGCGCGGCATCTGGACGGCGTCACCCTGGAAGGCGTCCTCGCGCATCCGCCAGATCAGGTCGCCCTCGGCCAGGCGCTCCAGCCCCTCGCCCAGCGCGTCTTCGGCCCGGGCTTGCGCGGCGGCTTGGGCGGCGGCCTCCTGCGCCTGGCGATGGTGCTCGGCCTCGGCGGCGGCCCACTGGGCCTCGCGCTCGGCCTTCTGGCGCTCGCCGTCGGCCAGGGTGTTGCGGAAGCCGTCGAGGGCGCGCGCGACCACGCCGATCTCGTCGTTGTGCTCCGTCCCGTAGACCGCCTGGTCGTAGCGGCCGGCGCTCAGGGCGTCGACCGAGCGCGACAGGCCGCCCAGCGGCTTCTTGACCACCGCCTTGGCGGTCAGGGCCAGGGCGATCAGGACGGCGACCGTGAAGACGCCACCGGCCGCCAGCAGAGTCAGCGCCACGCCGGGGCTCCCCCCCGCCTGCAGCGACACGCCTCCGGCCGCCGCGATCAGCAGGACCCCCATCGTCAGGCCGGTGGTGAGGATCAGCTTCCGGGCGATGGTCGATCGACGGGACATGAACGAGGTCTCCGGCCAAAACTATGGCTGTTAACCTTGTCTTTGACGATCGATTCCTGAATCGCCCGTTAACCACGTTTGAAGGGCGCGAAATTCTGGCGATCCGCCCCCCGAAATGAGCCTCAGCGCGCGAAACGCGCTTTCACAGGCGCGTAGCTGTCCCACACCTGGCCATCGCTGACCGAGCGCAGCAGCTTGACGTATTCGGCGTGGCTCCAGGCCAGCGGCGTCGCCGAATCCGTCCCCTCGCCGCGCGCATAGCCGTGCGGGCTTTCCGCCCCGACGCCGTCCCAGACCTGCTCGGGGATCAGGAGACCGTCGTTGGCGAACAGCTCCATGGCGCGAACATAGGTGTCGCGGATCGTCTTCACCGCCGCCGCGTCCGGCTTGCCCGAGAGTCCCGCCAGCGCCAGCTCATAGTGCCCGCGCTCGCCGGTGAAGATCGGCCACACCCGGCCGCGCTGGCCGGGACGCATCTGACCGCCTTCGCCATAGTTGGCGCCGGTCTTCACGTCCTCGCCATAGCCGTCGACGCCATAGCGCCGCCAGCCGGGGAAGCTTCCGGTCTCGCCCGGGAAGGTGAAGTCGTAGCGGACACGATAGAGATCCTGCATCGCCTGGTCGTCGATCTTGGGCAGGCTGGCGACGATGGCCGGATCGTCGGCGCGGCGCACGCCGTAGCGGACCAGCTCCAGGAAGCCGGCGTCCAGCATCTTGTCTTCGGGGACCGCCGCCTGGCCGTTGCGCTCCTCGACCGGGCTCTTGTTGTTCGGGTCCTGGTCGCTGTTGAGCCGCAGATAGTAGTGGCCGTCGCCGAACGCGCCCTGGGTCGTGACCATGCGGGCCTCGACCTTGGCGGAATAGTCATCGGCGGTCTGGCGATACAGCGTGGCGGAGGCCTGGTCGCCCGCCGCCTCGGCGATGTCGCCGGCCACCACCAGGCCCGCGATCACGGCGGCGGTCGTCGAGGGCGAGTAGCCGCCCTGCTCTTCCCAGCGCTCCTGCTGAGTGAACGGCGGGGTGATGGTGGCGCTGTTCCAGCCCAGGCCCACCTTGCCGCCCTTCACCAGGAAGTCGGCGGCGGGTTTCAGCATCCGTCCGTAATAGGCCTTCAGTTCGGCCTCGGGCAGCCAGCCCAGTTTCCACAGCTTCCAGCCCAGCATGATCGGCATGGCGGTCTGGTCGAGCTGAACGCCGACCCATTCGGGCGTGCCGTCGACATGCGACTTCTGCAGGAACCAGCCGCCGGCCCCCGTATTGCCTGGGGTCTTGGGTCCGACCTGCACCGTCGGCAGGTAGTGGAAGGCCGCCAGCGGCGTCTGCTGGTCGCCCAGCGCCGCCAGGGCCATGGCGCACTGGTAGAAGTCGCGCGGCCAGACGGCCTTGTAGCCCGTCGAGGACTGGGTGGCGTCGACCGTGTCGCCCCAAGGGTTCGACAGCGAGGCGATCAGGGCGCCGGCATGGGTGCGGTCCTCCTGCACCTTCAGCATCAGGGCCGAGGCCTGGACCAGCTTGCCACCGTCCTCGGACGCCTCGCGCAGGCGGTGCAGCTCGGACAGCGAGGCCAGATAGTCCTCCCAGCCGACGCGCTCACCCTCGCCGTTGAAGCGGGCCAGCACCTCGGCATAGCCGGTCTTCAGCGTCGCCGAGGCCGAGGCGTCGGCGGTCTTGGCGTCGGGACCGAAGCCCAAGGCGAAGTCGAAGGTCGCTTCCTGGGCGACGGTCGGCAGCGTGACGGTCAGGACGATCGCGCCCTTAGCGGAGGTGGTCGTCGCCTTCAGCCCCGTCAAGGCGTCGCCGTCGTGGAG
Source organism: Caulobacter segnis ATCC 21756 (assembly GCF_000092285.1). Classification (NCBI taxonomy): domain Bacteria; kingdom Pseudomonadati; phylum Pseudomonadota; class Alphaproteobacteria; order Caulobacterales; family Caulobacteraceae; genus Caulobacter; species Caulobacter segnis. The sequence continues at coordinate 3,190,890 of NC_014100.1, forward strand.
CACGCTGGCCGAGGCCTTGGCGAAGGGCTTGGCGCCCTTGAGGCTGAGGTGGGCCTTGCCCTCGAAGGCCGTCAGGGCCGTGGTCGAGGCCGCGCCCGCGTCGCCGCCGCCGGTGTTGGCCATGTGCGGCTCCAGCACCACGGTCGGGGTCACGGGGCCCTTCAGAGCCTTGACGGTCACCCGCACGAACAGGCTGTCGCGGTCGGGATCGGTGAAGATCCGCTTCTCGATGACGAAGCGACCCTGCTTGTCGGTCGTGGTGATCTTGTAGGCCGGCGACAACGGGCGGCCGGCGGCGTCGACGTGCAGGTATTCGGTCTTGGCCGTGGTGTCCGCGCCCTCGACCGCCAGGCCGGTCGGCGTCTGGACGGCGATGCGCATCTGCTTGATCTGGGCCTCGTGGATCAGGCCGTACATGGTCTCGGTCAGCACGCCGTCGGCGATCGAGAACCAGACCTTGGACACCGCGCCAGTCGGGCCGCCGGGCTTGTAGGCGCCGTCGACATAGGCCTCGTAGGACGCCCCGACGCCGGTCTTGGCGGCGTAGGCCCAGGTCGTGGCCGGCGCGGCGGCGTGGGCGGCGTGGGCGAGCGCGGAGGCGGCCGAGGCCAGGGCGATCAGTTTCAGGCGGCGCATGGCGAGGACCTCGTCAGGCTGAAGGGAAAACAGGGGATCAGGCGGGCTTGGCGTCGCGAACCGCGAAGGTCCCCAGGGCTGCGATGACCAGGGAGGCCGCGCCCAGGACGAGCGCGTAGATGGCCTGGCTGCCGAAGAAGGTCTTCAGCAGCAGGCCCAGCACCGTCGCCGCCAGGAGCTGCGGGATGACGATGAAGAAATTGAAGACGCCCATGTAGACGCCCATCTTCCGGGCCGGCAGCGCGCCCGCCAGGATCGAGTACGGGGCCGACAGGATCGAGCTCCAGGCGAACCCGACGCCGATCATGCCCACCCACAGCAGGCCCGGCTGGCGGATCAGCAGAAAGGACAGCAAGCCCAGCGCGCCCAGCGTCAGGCAGACGGCGTGGCTGACCTTGCGGCTGGTGACCTTGACCATCACCGGGATCAGCAGGGCCGCCAGGGCCGCGACGCCGTTATAGACGGCGAACAGCACACCCACCCAGTCGGCGCCTTCGTTGTAGGCCTTGGAGGCGGCGTCCGTCGCGCCGAAGTGGACCGCCGCCACGGCGGGCGTCGTGTAGATCCACATGGCGAACAGGCCAAACCACGAGAAGAACTGCACCACCGCCAGCTGACGCATGGTGACGGGCATGCGGAAGACGTCCTCCAGCACCTCGGAGAAACCATTGTCGGTGCGGCCCAGGCGCTTGAACCGCGCGCCGGCCACGCCCGCGACGCCGAACGCCAGCAGCAGCCCCGCCAGGACGTAGAGCTCCTTTTCCAGCCGCGCCCCCCAGACGATCGCGGCCAGGGCCAGGCCGGCCAGCACGCCGCCGACGCCCAGGGCGATATAGGCGTTGATCGAAGGCGCGGGCTCCTGGCGCGGACCAAAGCGACGCTCCTCCACGTCGAATGCCTGCAGTTGCTCGGGCGGATATTCGCGGGTGGTGAAGACGGTCCACATCACCGCCGCCAGCAGTCCCGCGCCGCCGACGTAGAAGGCGATGCGGACCGCGTCGGGGATCTCGCCCGGCGGAGCCGTGTTGGCGACGTGGAGCCAGTTGGTCAGCATCCACGGCAGGGCCGAGGCCAGCACCGCGCCCAGGCCGATGAAAAAGCTCTGCATGGCGTAGCCGGTGGCGCGCTGCTCGTCGGGCAGGTTGTCGCCGACGAAGGCCCGGAACGGCTCCATGGTGACATTGATCGAGGCGTCCATGATCCACAGCGCCGCCGCCGCGACCCACAGGGTCGGCGAATTCGGCATGACCAGCAGGGCCGCCGTGGTCAGGATCGCGCCCCAGAAGAAATAGGGCCGCCGACGGCCCAGTCGCCCCCAGGTCTTGTCGCTGAGATGGCCGATGATCGGCTGGACCAGAAGGCCCGTGGCCGGCGCGGCGATCCACAGGATCGCCAGGTGGTTCACGTCGACACCCAGGGTCTGGAAGATGCGGCTGGTGTTGGCGTTCTGCAGGCCGAAACCGATCTGGATTCCGAAGAACCCAAAGCACATGTTCCAGATCTGCAGGAAAGTCAGCCTCTGCCTGGCCATCCGTCTCCGCCCCGCCGCGACCGGTTAGCCCGGTCCGTTTTCGCAATATTTTGCACAAGTTGCGCAAGGCGTATTTGCACATGCCCCGCCGTTTCGCGCAACGGAAAAGGCTGCAAAATATGGAGATGTTGCGCACGATCGTGCTGAAGCACTCTCGAGACGCCAGATATACGCGCCCCCCTGGCGACATTGTTTGCGGTATTTTTCACAAACTGCCGATGCGGCTAGCCGCCCGCTGGACGGTTGCAAATCTCGCCGAACCGGGCCTTATGGCCAATGAAAAACTTTGCAGAAATGTTTGCAGCAAAGCGTTGGGGACGGGCGTAGGTGAGCAGAGGCGCGACACGACTTGAGGACCTGGCCAAGCTGGCCGGGGTTTCGATCTCCACAGCCTCGCGGGCGCTGAACGACAGCCCGGCGGTGAACCAGCGCACTAAGCAGCTGATCTGGAAGCTGGCGCGCGAGATGGACTATCCGTTCCGCCGCTACATGCCCGCCGGCCCGATCGGCGCCGAGGCCACGATCGCCCTCGTGACCCCCCGCCCGCAAGGCCGCGACAGCGGCATGTCCGACCCGTTCTTCCTGGAACTGCTGGCCGGGGTCGGCGAGGCGGCCAAGGAGCGCGGCTGCGACGTCATCCTCAGCCACATCGCTCCGGCTAATTTCGAGGATCTCGCCGCGGCGATGAACACCAGCCGGGCCGAGGGGGTGATCTTCCTGGGCCAGAGCTCGCTGCACGCGGCCTTCAACCGTCTGGCCGAGACCGAAACCCGCTTCGTGGTCTGGGGCGCCCAGTTCCCGGACCAGGCCTATTGCTCGGTCGGCTCAGACAACATCCAGGGCGGCCGCCGCGCCACGCTGCATCTGGCGCGCCTGGGCCGCAAGCGCATCGTCTTCCTGGGGGACACCGAGGCGCCCGAGGCCATGCACCGCCACCGCGGCTATCTGGAAGCCCTGGAGCAGGCCAAGCTGGGCGTCGATCCGGACCTGATCGTCCCCGCCCACTTCGAGGTCGAGTCGGCCGAGGCCGCCGTCGACAGCCTGATCCATCACGGCATCCAGTTCGACGGCGTGGTCGCCGCTTCGGATCTGATCGCCCTGGGCGCCATCCGCGCGCTGAAGCACGCGGGCCTGTCCGTGCCCGGCGACGTCTCGGTGATGGGCTTCGACAACGTGCCCTTCAGCCGCTACGCCAGCCCCGCCCTCTCGACCATCGCTCAGGACACGGCCAAGGCCGGCCGGCTGATGGTATCCAAGCTGCTCGACAGCGGCGAGCGCGCCAGCCGATCGGAGCGGGTGCCGACCGACCTGATCATCCGGGAAAGCTGCGGGGGCTAGCCCCGCCGCGCGATCAGTCCCGCGCAGGGCGGCATCTCGCCCTCGGCGCCGAGGTTGACGCCGTCGATCAGCGTCCAGCCATCCGGCGGCGACCAACCCACCGCCTCGTGACCCAGGTTGAAGGCCAGCAGCAGCGCGTCCGCCCCCTCCCCGCGCTGGAAGATCAGCAGCGGGCTGTTGGTGTCGACGAAGGTGATGGCGCCGGTGCGCAGCGCCGGATGAGCGCGACGCAGGGCGATCAGGCGGCGCGCGACGTGCAGGGTCGAGTTCGGATCGGCCTCCTGGGCGTCCACGGCCAGCGACATGTGCTCGGGATCGACCGGCAGCCAGGGCTCGACCGCCGAGAAGCCGGCGTTCAGCGCATGAGCCTGCCAGGGCATGGGGGTGCGAGCCCCATCGCGACCCAGGGTCTGGGGCCAGTTGGCGATGGCTTCCGGGTCCTGCAGCCGCTCGAACGGAACATTCGCCTGGGGCAAGCCCAGCTCCTCGCCCTGATAGACAAAGACATTGCCGCGCAGCCCCATCAGCAGCAGCAGGCACATCTCGGCGAAGGCCTTGCGGTCACGGCCCTCGGCCCAGCGCGACACCGCGCGCGGCGCGTCGTGGTTGGAGAAGGTCCAGGACGGCCAGCCTTCCCCATCCTCGCCCGGCCACATGGCCGCGCCCTGGGGGATCATGTCGCCGGACAGCTTGTCGGCGTAGAGATAGAGGAAGCCGTAGGCGCTGTTCAGCCGATCGTTTCCGGCCGTGAACAGCTTCATCTCGCGATCGGCGTGGTCGCCGCCGACCTCGGCCACCGAGAACCGCCCGCCCGCCGCGTCGGTCAGGGCCCGGATGCGCGACAGGAACTTCGGGATGTCGGCGTGGCTCTGGTTGTGGATCTTGTCCTGGAAGTCGAACGGCCGCGTGCGCTTGCCGCCCGGCGGCAGGGGCGGATTGTCGGTCAGCGCCGGGTCGTGCATCGAGAAGTTGATGGCGTCGAAACGGAAGCCGTCCACGCCCTTGTCGATCCAGAACTGGGTGACGGCCAGCAGGGCGTCCTGGACCGCGGGATTGTGCAGGTTCAGCTGCGGCTGCGAGGCCAGGAAGTTGTGCATGTAGTACTGGCCGCGGCGCGCGTCCCAGGTCCAGGCGGGGCCGCCGAACACCGACTGCCAGTTGCTGGGCGGGCTGCCGTCGGGCTTGGCGTCGGCCCAGACGAACCAGTCGGCCTTGGCGTTGGTCCGGTCCTGGCGGCTCTCGGCGAACCAGGGATGCTCCTCGGACGTGTGCGAGAAGACCAGATCGATGATGATCTTCAGGTCCAGCGCGTGAGCCTTGGCGACCAGGGCGTCGAAGTCGGCCAGGGACCCAAAGATCGGATCGACGTCGCGATAGTCCGAGACGTCGTAGCCGAAGTCCTTCATCGGCGACTTGAAGAACGGCGACAGCCAAACGCCCTCGACGCCCAGCGAGGCGATGTGCTCGAGCCGGGCGGTGATCCCCGGCAGGTCGCCGACGCCGTCGCCGTTCGAGTCGGCGAAGCTGCGCGGATAGACCTGGTAGATCACCGCGCCGCGCCACCACTCGCTCATCAACGTCTCCGCACGGGGCTTGGCTAGAACTTCAACGGTCACGGTCGTCCCTCGGAAACGCATAGCATGTAGTCGAGCGGCGCAAGCTCGACGGAATAGCCGTCTGGCGCGGCGGCGCTGGACTGGCAGGCGCCGCGCAGGGCGCGCCACGACGCCGAACGGGCCTCGACCGGCACGTTGGCCTTGATCGGCTCGTCGCTCGTGTTGAAGACAGCCAGAACCTCGGTCCCGGCCAGCAGCCGCGAGAACGCGAAGAGGCCCGGCTGCTGGTCGGCGACGCGCGTCACCTGGCGGCCGTCTCGCAAGGCCGGCGTCGCGGCCCGGATCCGCGCCAGCTCGGCGATCTGTCGGTAGAGCGCGCTGTCGGGATCGAACGCCGACCGGGCGCCCTTGGCCGACACCCCGATCAGGCGGTTGTCGTTGTAGCTGGCGACCCGGCTCGGGAACATGTCCTCGCGGGAGTCGGCGTAGTCGCCGTCGCCGGTGAAGCCCTGCTCGTCGCCATAGTAGATCGTCGGGACGCCGCGCGCGGTCAGCAGGACGGCGTTGGCCAGGGTCACGCGAGCCAGCAGTTCGTCATCGCGGATCCCGGGCCGCGCCTTCTGAACGAACCAGCCGATGCGGCCCATGTCGTGGTTACCCAGGAAGGTCGGCAACTGGCGCGCGGTCGCCTCGCCGCCTTCGTAGACGGGATCCCCGGCGAAGACCCGCGCCAGCCGCTCCGGCCCGGCCTTGCCGGTGACGACGTTGGTCACCGCCGCCTGGAAGGCGAAGTCCAGCACCGCCGGCAGCTTGTCGACCCGCGTATGGCTGGCCAGGATCGCCACGTCGGGATCGAAGACCTCGCCGAAGATGTGGAAGTTCGGAATCCCCTTGGCCTTGGCGCGCGCAAGCATGGCGGGCACGAAGGCTCGCCAGAATTCCGGGTTCACGTGGCGGGCGGTGTCGATGCGGAAGCCGTCGATCCCGAAGTCGTCGATCCACCGGCCGTAGACCTCGATGAAGCCCGCCACGACGCGCGGGTTCTCGGTGAAGACATCGTCCAGCGTGGCGAAATCGCCCAGCAGCGAGCTCTCGCCGGCGAACGTGCTCTCGCCACGGTTATGGTAGTAGATCGGGTCGTTCAGCCAGGCGGGCGCCTTGGCGGCCTCCTGCCCCGCGGGAACGAAGGGCGTATAGGCCCAGTCCGGCCGCTCCAGCTTGCCGAAGTCCTCGCCATCGAAGCCCTCGTTGATCGTCGGCCCCGCCACGCCGCCCTTGCGCGCGTAGGGATAGTCGGCGACGCCGCGATAGGCGCAATGCCCCTCGGGGCACTCGCGGTACTGGATGACGTCGGCCGTGTGGTTCACGACGATGTCCATATAGACCTTCAGGCCCCGCGCGTGGGCGGCGTCGACCAGGGCCTTGAAGTCGGCCTTGGTCCCGAAATGCGGATCGACGTCGGTGAAGTCGGTGATCCAGTAGCCGTGATGCGCCGCCGACTCGCGGCCGGGCGCGCCCTGCACCGCCTTGTTCTTGAAGATCGGCGCCAGCCAGATCGCCGTCGCGCCCAGGCCCTGGATGTAGTCCAGCCGCCGGGTCACGCCCTTCAGGTCTCCGCCGTGATAGAAGCCGGCGCGCGTCGGATCAAAGCCATCGACCAGAGGCCCCCGATCCGGCCCGCCGTGGTCATTCCCCCGGTCGCCGTTTTCGAAGCGGTCGGGCAGCAGAAAGTAGATCACCTCGTCCTGCGGCTTGCGCTGGGGATAGGACGATGGGGCCGCGATCGCCGCCGCGGCCAGCGCGCTTGAGCCCAGCACGGCCAGCAGCGTTCGTCGCCAAGGCGTCATGACCGACATCGCTCCCCTCCCCGCGCCCGTTCAGCATCGGGCCGCCGTTGCAATTCTTTGCAAGAATTTGCAGAGCTGACGACGCCCTGTCAATCCCGCTTGCCGGCGCCATTTGCAGCGATTTTCGCCTCAACATGTGGCTGATGAGTGGGACAAAGAAGCCACATTAGGCCCACGGCTGACGCTTTCCAGCGCCCCGCGAGTGCGAATTTGCACTTTTTTGGGTTGATTACATCCGATTAATTTGCAGTAATTTTCACCAACGGCCCGCCGCACCATCCAAAGCGCAGAGCCGGACAGGGAGGGTGAGACTCATGAGCACTGCAATTTCGCGCCGCCGCGCCTGGTTGATGACCGGCGGAGCCACGGGCTTGGCGCTGACCTTCGCGCTGGCCGGTTCGGCCCAGGCGCAGACCGCCGCCCCCGCGCCCCAAGACAACGCCCAGGTCGAGGAAGTCGTCGTCACCGGCATCCGTCGCGGCATCGAGGGCGCCATCTCGCTGAAGAAGGGCTCGACCTCGATCGTCGAAGCCGTGTCGGCCGAGGACATCGGCAAGCTGCCCGACATGTCGATCGCCGAGTCGATCGCGCGTCTTCCCGGGTTGACCGCACAGCGCCTGGACGGCCGCGGGCAGGTCATCTCGATCCGGGGCCTGGCGCCCGACTTCACCACCGCCCTGCTGAACGGCCGCGAACAGGTCTCGACCGGCGACAACCGCGGCGTCGAGTTTGACCAGTATCCGTCGGAACTGCTGAGCGCCGTCGTGGTCTACAAGACCCCGGACGCCGGCCTGATCGGCCAGGGCCTGGCCGGCACCGCCGACATGCGCACCGTCCGCCCGCTGGCCTTCGGCAAGCGCGCCCTGGCCGTCGGCGCCCGCTACGAGTGGAACGACATTGGCGCCCTGAACGCCGGCACCAAGTCGCACGGCAACCGCTTCAGCGTCTCGTACATCGACCAGTTCATGGACGGTAAGCTGGGCCTGGCGCTGGGCTACGCCCACATGGAGTCGCCCTACCAGGCCGAGCGCTGGAACTCGTGGGGCTATCCCACCGATGCGTCGGGCAGCCTCGTCATCGGCGGCGCCAAGCCGTACGTCCAGTCCAGCATGCTCAAGCGCGACGGCTTCATCGGCGTGGTCGAGTTCGCGCCGACCGACCGTTTCACCTCGTCGCTGGACGTCTTCTATTCGGAGTTCAACAACCACCAGATCCAGCGCGGCGTCGAACTGCCGCTGGTCTGGGGCGGCGTGCCGCTGACCAATTCCAAGGTCTCGAACGGCATGGTCGTCGGCGGCGCCTTCAACGGCGTCAAGGGCGTGGTCCGCAACGACGGCAACGACCGCGACGCGACCATCAAGTCGCTGGGCTGGAACAACAAGTGGGAGCTGGGCGAGGCCTGGACCCTGAGCACCGACCTGTCCTGGTCCAAGGTCGAGCGCACCGACCAGATCGTCGAGTCCTACTCGGGGACCGGCCGCAGCGGCGTCGGCGCCACCGACAACATGACCTTCACCATCGACGGCGACGGCAAGGCCATCTTCACCTCGACGCTGAACTACGCCGACGCCAACCTGATCAAGCTGACCAGCCCGCAAGGCTGGGGCGGCGACATCATCACCGGCGGCCAGGACGGCTATCTGAACCAGCCGATGATCGAGGACGAGCTGAAGACCGGCCGCTTCTCGATCATCCGCGATCTGGACGACGGTCTCTCCAGCTTCGAGCTGGGCGCCAGCTACAACGAGCGCACCAAGGGCCTGGTCAATGACGAGTGGTTCCTGCGCGCCAAGGGCTCGCCGGCCAGCGTCGCCATCCCCTCCTCGGCCATCGTCGGAACCACCTCGCTGGGCTTCATCGGCCTGGGAAATGTGATCAGCTACGACCCGTTCGCCCTGATCCGCTCGGGCGCCTACGACCTGGTCCGCAACCCGAACGCCGACGTGCTGGTCAAGAGCTGGGACGTCGAGGAGAAGGTCGCGATCGGCTATGTGAAGGCCAATCTCGACGCCGACCTCGGCGGCGTGCCGGTCACCGGCAATTTCGGCTTCCAGATCGTCCACACCGACCAGAGCTCCACCGCCCTGGGCGCCAGCGGCACCGGCAGCGGCGTCACCCGCGCCAACCTGTCGGGCGGCAAGAAGTACGTCGACTTCCTGCCCAGCGTGAACCTGCGCTTCCAGTTCTCGGGCGAACAGAGCCTGCGCTTCGCGGTCGCCCGCACCCTGGCTCGTCCGCGCATGGACCAGATGCGCGCCAGCAAGACCTTCAGCTACGACCAGGCCAAGGCCGGCAACAGCAACATCAACTTCTCGCCCTGGAGCGGCAGCGGCGGCAATCCGGAGCTCGAGCCCTGGCGCGCCGACTCCTATGACGTCTCGTACGAGAAGTACTTCGGCCGTCAGGCCTATGTGTCGCTGGCCGCCTTCTACAAGGACCTGAAGACCTACGTTTACGACCAGAGCGTCGTCTTCGACTTCACCGGCTTCCCGATCGGCGGCGGGCCGGAGCCGGCCACGCGCCTGGGCCTCGTCACCACGCCGCAGAACGGCAAGGGCGGCGCGGTCAAGGGCGTCGAGTTCGCGGCCTCCGTACCGGGCGGACTGCTGACCCCGATCCTGGACGGCTTTGGGGCCACCTTCAGCGCCTCCTACACCGACAGCTCGATCCAGCCGAACCCCGGCGACGACACCCAGCCGATCCCGGGCCTGTCCAAGACCGTCGCCAACCTGACGGTCTATTACGAGAAGAACGGCTTCTCGTTCCGGGTCAGCGACCGCTACCGCTCCAAGTTCCTGGGCGAGGTGTCCGGCTTCGGCAACGGCCGCAACTACCGGATGGTCAAGGCCGAGTCCGTCATCGACAGCCAGATCGGCTACACCTTCAACGAAGGGCCGATGCAGGGCCTCTCGGTGCTGGCCCAGGTCAACAACCTGACCGACGAGCCGTTCACCACCTATCAGAACAACGACCCGCGCCAGGTGATCGACTACCAGCGCTACGGCCGCACCTACCTGATCGGCCTGTCCTACAAGTTCTAGACTCCTCCTTCCCCCGAGAGCCTGTCCGTTTCTGATGGCGACATCAGAAACGGATCAACAGGCTCTCTCACTTGGAGCGTTTGGAGCATGGCGGGCGGCCAAACCGCTCACACTTTCGCCTGCCATGCTCCAGGCGCTTGAGCCCTCGCCGGTCCTGCCCGGCGAGGGTTTTCTTTTTCTGGCGGCTCACAACTTCTCCGCCCGCTCGGCCGCCCGCCGCTTCACGGCGCTGAACACCAGGGGCAGCAGCTCCCAGCTGAACGCGCCGACCGCGAAGCCGAACAGATAGGGCTCGCGCACGGCCGGCCACGGGATGACCGGCAGGGCCGCCTTGACGATGAAAGCCGCGACGATGACGGCCGCGCCGGTGGCGCAGGCCAGGCGGATCGTCAGGTCGCGCAGGTTCGCGCGCTCGGCCACGCTCAGCGCGCCGATCTGCACCAGGCCGTAGACGGCCACGCCGCCCAACGCGCCCACGATCGCGCGCAGGCGATCGGGATCGATGTCCATCGAGGCCTCCTCCAGCCCGGGATCTTGGGGTGATGGCTCAAGGACTGTTCCGATCTTCGCGCCGCGGCCGCGGCTGCGCTCGGAACGTCCTCGCCGTTAACGACTCTGCCTATCGGCGAGGCCGGAGTCGACTCGCTTCGCCGCCCCCTGCGTCCGCTTTTGACGCCAAATCGGCAAAGGATGTTCGCATCCCCAAATTAGAACAAAATAAGAACAAACGCGAAGCAACGCCACGCTCTTTACGCGAGAAGTCGCGCAATATACAACTATCGAGAGTTTAAAGGGCTATTGCCCCCGTAGCGTCCACCCGCGTCCCCATCCCGCCTCCGGAGGAAAGACGATGAGCAAGTGGCATCCCGTGGTCGAGAAGCTGGTCAAGCTGATCAAGGACAAGGGCTGGGAGGCGCGCTTCGAAAAGGCCGTCGCCGAGGCCCGGGCGTGGAACATCCCCGAGCTGGCGGATCTGAAGGATCTGAACAGCTACCTCGTCTACATCAACGACTTCCTGACCTGGATTCCCAGCGAGAACGAGCCGGGCAAGGAGGTCTACAACAAGCTCTGCAAGTTCTACTTCGTGCTGGACCAGAAGGCGGTGATCGACCTGCAGAACAAGGTCGTCCCGCAGGACAAAGCCCCGCCCCTGACGCCCCTGTCGGCCTGGCTGGTCGAGTACGCCGACGCCCTGGGCGCCTTCCTCGACACGCCGGAGTCGCTGACGCCCAAGTCGCTGGAGAGCTTCCGCAAGTCGCCCAGCTACAATCTCGGCGACTACATCGAACCGCACGGCGGCTGGAAGACCTTCAACCAGTTCTTCGCCCGCAACTTCAAGCCGGGCTACCGGCCGGTGGCGGCGATCGCCGACCAGCGGGTCATCGTCTCGCCCGCCGACTCCACCTTCGCCGGCCAGTGGGAGATCCGCACCGACAGCCACGTGACGGTCAAGACCCTGCACTGGAAGATCGAGGAGTTGATGGAGGGCAGCCCCTACAAGGACCGCTTCAAGAACGGCCTGTTCATGCACGCCTTCCTGGGCCCCAACGACTATCACCGCCAGCACGCCCCGGTCGGCGGCACGGTGCTGGAGTCGCGGGTCATCCCCGGCCAGGTCTATCTGCAGGTGGTGGCCGAGAAGGTCGCGGGCGACGAGAACGGGGTCCACAGGCTCAAGCCCCTGCGCGCCTTCGACGCCCCGGACGACGCCGGATACCAATTCGCCCAGGCCCGCGGCCTGATCGTGCTGGACACCCCGATCGGTCTCGTGGCGGTGCTGCCGATCGGCATGTGCCAGGTCTCGTCGGTGATCGTCACCGCCGAGGTCGGCGTCACCGTCCGCAAGGGCGAGGAGCTGTCCTACTTCCAGTTCGGCGGCTCGGACATCATTGTGCTGTTCGAAGCCAAGTCGAACGTCAGCTTCACCGCCCAGCCGGGGGTGCACTACAAGGTCGGCACGAAGATCGCGGACGCTTATCCGGTGGTGTGAGGGGCTGCCGGGAGGCGGTGGTAGGCCCGGAGGGACTCGAACCCCCAACCAGACCGTTATGAGCGGTCGGCTCTAACCATTGAGCTACAGGCCCGCGCGGAGTCGCGCCGAGGCGCACGCGAGCCGGCGGATTAGCACGGGCCGAACGCGGCTTAAAGGTCCGGTTCAGGTTGGGGCTGTCATCAGGGAACCATAGCTGTCTGGCCACGCTTCGCCTGCGCCGGACAGATCTGGAGAAAAACGATGACCAACACCGCTCGCCGCCCCGCCCAAAGCCCCGTTAGGCTGATGGCCGCCTTCGCCGCTCCCGTCCTGCTGGGCGGCGCCCTGCTGATGGGCGCGGCCGCCCCGGCCCTGGCGCAGACCAGCGCCGACACGGCGTTCAAGGCCACCACCTTCAACCTGTCGGCCTTTGGCGAGACCCGCGTGGCGCCCGACATGGCGACCATCACCCTGGGCGTGCAGACCGAAGGCGCCACCGCCGGCGAGGCCCTGAAGGCCAACGGGACGCGGATGAACCTGGCCATGGCCGCGCTGAAGAAGGCCGGGATCGCCGAGCGCGACATCCAGACCTCGAACCTGAACCTGAACGCCCAGTACGCCTACGAGCAGAACCAGCCGCCGAAGCTGACCGGCTACCAGGCCTCGAACCAGGTGACGATCACGGTGCGCGACCTGGCCAAGCTGGGCGCGACGGTGGACGCCGCCGTCGGCGCCGGCGCCAACACCGTCAACGGCATCAGCTTTGGCCTGACGAACCCGCAAGCGGCCGAGGACGCCGCGCGGCTGGAGGCGGTGAAGGCGCTGCAGGCCAAGGCCGAGCTCTATGGCCGCGCCACCGGCTACAAGGCCGTGCGCCTGGTCAATCTGAGCGAAGGCGGCGGCTACACGCCCCCCTCCCCGCCGATGCCGGTGTTCGCCATGGCCAAGCGCGAGATGGCCGACTCGACCAGCATCTCGGCCGGCGAGCTGAAGGTGCGGGTGGATGTCAGCGCCGTGTACGAGGCGGCGCGATAAGGAACGGCGAGGCCGCCGCCCCTTGCGGGGCGGCGGTTAAAACCCGGCCTTCTCGAAGGCGCGCTCGGCGCGTTCCTTGATCTCCAGGCCCGGCAGGGCGCGCTCGCCCTCCATGACCGCCACGTAGGTCAGGTCGCGCTGGGGCTTGCCCTCGCCGGTCGGCACGGGTCCGACGGCCCAGCCGACGGTGTTGGCGCCGGTCGTCGGGCAGCTGGTGAAGCGGGCCGGCTTGCCCAGGCCCGCCTTGAGCACCTCGGCCGCCGTGGTCGTCTCGCCGCCCTGGCAGGTCGGCAGGTTGCGCGAGCAGGTGATGTAGCCGCCGCCGCGCCAGACGGTCCGCCCTTGCGCGTCGGCCACGATCACGCAGGTCGACGGCGAGCCGATCGACTTGCCGATCGCCTGGGTCAGGGCGGCTTCGTTGATGTCGGCGGGCAGCTTGGCCGAGCAGGCCGAAAGGCCCGCGGCGGCGATCACGACCAGGGCCAGGCGACGCGCCACGCGTCAGGCCGCCTTCTTGATCAGGTTGCCCTCGTCCAGCAGCACGACGGTGGGCGCGTAGTTGCGCGCCTCCTCGGCCGGCATCTGGCAGTAGGTCACGACGATGACGAGGTCGTTCTTCTGCACCAGGCGCGCGGCCGCGCCGTTGACGCCGATGACCTTCGAGCCGCGCGGGGCCTCGATGGCGTAGGTGGTGAAGCGCGCGCCATTGGTGATGTTCAGCACGTCGACCTGCTCGTTGGGCAGGATGCCCGAGGCGTCCAGCAGGTCGCGGTCGATGGCGATCGAACCCTCGTAGTCGAGGTCCGCCTGGGTCACCGTGGCGCGGTGCAGCTTGGCCTTGAGCATGGTCAGAAGCATGGCGGGGAAGGCTATCCCTTTGACTAGAATGAGATAATTAGGGCCGCCACACACAAGGCCCAGCGATCAGCTCCCGCCATATAGCCACGAAGCCCGCGCCGTTCAATCACGGCGCAAGGTGACGTAGGGGCAGGCCCGGGCGGTCTACAGCTTGTAGCCGCCGGCGTGGATCTTGGCGAAGACGGCCTTGGTGATCTTCACATAGCCCTTGCTCGGATCGCGGAAGTACAGCGGATCCTTGGTCCGCGTCGGGTCGAAGCCGTCGCCGACCAGATCAACCTTGCGGTACTTGAAGGTGCCGGTCGTCTCGATCGCCTGCTGCAGCCGCAGGAAGATCGGCCGCGCATAGCTGGGCAGGTGCTCGTCGACATATTTGGCGAAGGCGGCGAGGTCGAACTCCGGATCGGCGACCAGGGCCGCCATGCCGGCCTTGCCATCCAGGTCGCCGACCGGCACGCCGTAGACATTGACTTCCAGCACGTGCTCGACGGCGGCCAGGCGCTCGGCCACTTCGCTGGTCGCGACGTTCTCGCCCTTCCAGCGGAAGGTGTCGCCGATCCGGTCGACGAAATAGATGTAGCCGTCGCCGTCCACCCGCATCAGGTCGCCGGTGCGGAACCACGAGTCGCCCTTCTGGAAGACGTCGTGCAGCACCTTCTTCTCGGTGGCGGCCTTGTCGGCGTAGCCGACGTAGTTGGAGCGGGCGTCGCCCCCGATATGGCCGATGCACTCGCCGACCTCGCCGGGCGCGCACTCGATGCAGCAGCCGTCGGGGCCGCGCACCGGCGTCTCGGTCTCGACGTCGAACTTGACGACGCGGATGTTGAACTTGCCGCGCAGATAGCCCGGCACCCGGCCGATCGCGCCGCGCTTGCCGTCGAAATTGAACAGCGAGACGTTGCCTTCGGTGGCGCCGTAGAACTCGAGCACCTCGCCGACCTTGAAGCGGTCCAGCATGTCGTTCCAGACGTCGGGACGCAGGCCGTTGCCGAAGATCAGACGAATCTTGTGCGCCCGCTCCAGCTCGTGCTCGGGCTGGTTGGCCAGATAGCGGCACAGCTCGCCGATATAGACGAACATGGTGCAGTTCTCGGCGACGATCTCGGGCCAGAAGTGCGTGGCCGAGAACTTCTTGCGCAGCACGATCGAACCGCCGTTCAACAGCCCCGCGCCCAGGGCGCAGAGGCCGCCGGTGGCGTGGTAGAGCGGCAGGGTCACATAGATGCGGTCGGTTTCCTTGGCGCCGGTCGAGCCGGCGAAGCCGCGCATGTAGAGCTGGGCGCGCATGTGGGTGATGCGCGCGGCCTTGGGCATGCCGGTGGTGCCACTGGTGAAGATGTAGAGCGCGGTGTCGCGGGCCGTCAGCCCTTCACGGGCGGTGACGCGGTCGGGACGCAGCTGGCTGCAGCTCTTCAGCGCCTTGACCAGGTCGCGCTGCTCGCCATGCACCGGCCCCAGCACCCACTGCTGCATGTGGCGGTCGAGCTGGCCTTTCACGTCCTCGAAGCAGGGCGAGGTCTCGGGATCGACGATGCAGTGCAGGGCCTGGGAGATGTTCAGGCAGTGCGCCAGGGCCGCGCCGGTCAGCTGGTTATTGATCAGGGCGGTGGCGACCCCGACCTTGGTCAGGCCGTACCAGACCGCGAAATATTCCAGGCGGTTGGGCATGAACAGCGCCACGGTCTGGCCGCGCGTCAGCCCTTGGCCCTTGGCCCAATGGGCGTAGCGATTGGCCATGCCGTCCAGCTCGGCATAGGTGACCGTCTTGCCCTCGAAGGTCATGGCCGGACGGTCGCGCCATTTGTCGACGGCCGCCTCGATATCGTCGCAGATCAGATTGGCGCTGTCGGGAGCAATGGATTTCACGCGCTTGAGCGTCCGGGTCAAACCCTTGAGGAACTTGATCTCGCGACGGATCTTCTGGCGCAAACGCATTCGGCTCTCCCTTCAAACAACCATTGGAGAGCGCCGCGCGAGCGGTCAAGCGGCCGTTCGCCGCATCGCAAACCTAACGCCGTTCAAGGAAAGATGCGGTTCACGAACGCAGGCGGAAACGCACTTCGTTGCGCCTCAAGTCTATGGAGACCTTGTCGAACGTGCGCAGCACGTCGGTCCCGATGACAATCGCGGGACGATCCTGAAGGCCCCAGTACTCGAAGGTGTGAATCGAGCCGATCACCAGCGGCAGGTTGCGAAGCGTCATCGGCCCCAACGTCAGCCGCGTCAGGACAGCCGATCGTCCGTTGAGCACCTGGCCGGTGACGCTGATCAGTTCCTTTGGCCCAGCCCCCCCGACGAGGGCCCCTCCCGCCCGCGCGGCGTCGAGCAAAGCGAGGTTGCCCGCCGTGGTGGTCGAGCCGCTGTCGATGAAGGCGATGACCCTTTCCCGGGGGATGAGCGCGTCGATCAGGATCAGGCCGCTGCGCACCAGCTTCGATTTGACGATCACCGTCGCCTCGTCGGGGACCGGCAGGGCCTCTCCAACGACCATCCGACGCCGACCGAAGTCCAGCAACAGGCTGGCTTGACCCAGCCATTCCAGGCCCAGAATGCCGTCCATCCGCAACTGCGCTCGGGGGAGCACGGCGACCGTCATGTTCTTGCGCTCGCGCTTGCCGACGGCGAGGCTGGCCACGCGCGCCATTGGCACGGGCTGCGCGCCGGCGATGCTGTGCAACCGCCCAAGCGCCCCCCGCTCAAGACCTAGCCGGTCGGCGATATCGCTGGTGATGACCGAGGTCGTGGCCCCCGTGTCGACCAGGAAGGCGAAAGGTCCCTGCCCGTTCACATAGGTGGCCACGGACAGGCGGCTGGCCGCGTCGACATAGCCCAACGGATCAGCCGTCTCGTCCGCGGGCGTCTGGGCGGCTCGGGCTGATCCGCCCGTCAACGCAGCGCCCGCCATGGACGTGATCAGCGCGCGGCGCGCCATCCGTCGTGAGACCATGGGCTTCCTCCCTTGGGAGGAGGCTACAGCCGCGCCCGGAACGGCGCCAGATAGCGCCGTTTTCTGACTGGTGGGCCTAGCCGGCCGCCAGGCGGCGCTGGTCGTCGCGGGCGGCTTTCAGCTTCTCGGCCACCAGGAAGGCCAGCTCCAGCGCCTGCTCGCCGTTCAGGCGCGGGTCGCAGTGCGTGTGATAGCGGTCGCCGAGGTCGGTTTCCGACACGGCGCGGGCGCCGCCCAGGCACTCGGTGACGTTCTGGCCGGTCATTTCCAGGTGGACGCCGCCGGGGTGCACGCCTTCGGCCTGGGCGATCTCCACGAAGCTCTTCACTTCGCCGAGGATCCGGTCGAACGGACGGGTCTTGTAGCCGGTCGAGGCCTTCAGCGTGTTGCCGTGCATAGGGTCGGTGGCCCAGACCACCGAACGGCCCGCGCTCTTGGTCGCCCGCATCAGGCGCGGCAGGCGGTCGGCGATCTTGTCCGAGCCGAAGCGGCCGTACAGGGTCAGGCGACCGGGTTCGTTGTTCGGGTTCAAGACGTCGATCAGGCGCAGAAGGTCGTCGCCTTCCATGGTCGGACCGCACTTCAGGCCGATCGGGTTCTTCACGCCGCGCATGAATTCGATGTGGGCGCCGTCCAGCTGGCGGGTGCGCTCGCCGATCCACAGCAGGTGGGCGCTGGTGTCGTACCAGTCGCCCGAGGTGCTATCGACGCGGGTCATGGCTTCCTCGAAGCCCAGCAGCAGGGCCTCGTGGCTGGTGAAGAACTCGACGCGACGCAGGTCGGGCTGGGTGTCGGGCGTGACGCCGACGGCCGACATGAAGGTCAGGGCCTCGGAGATCTTTTCCGACAGCTCGCGGTAGCGCGCGCCCTGCGGGCTGTCGCCGACGAAGCCCAGGGTCCAGCGGTGAATGTTGTAGAGGTCGGCGTAGCCGCCGCTGGCGAAGGCGCGCAGCAGGTTCAGCGTCGCGGCCGACTGGCCGTAGGCCTTCAGCAGGCGGTCCGGGTCGGGGACCCGCTCGGCCTCGTTGAAGTCCATGCCGTTGATGATGTCGCCGCGATAGGACGGCAGGGTCACGTCGCCCTGGACCTCGATCGGCTCCGAGCGCGGCTTGGCGAACTGGCCGGCGATGCGGCCCACCTTCACCACCGGCTTGCCGCCGGCGAAGGTCAGCACCACCGCCATCTGCAGGATCAGGCGGAAGGTGTCGCGGATGTTGTCCGCGTGGAATTCCTTGAAGCTCTCGGCGCAGTCGCCGCCTTGCAGCAGGAAGGCGCGGCCCTCGGCCACGTCGCCAAGCAGGCTCTTCAGCCGACGCGCCTCGCCGGCGAAGACCAGCGGCGGCATCTGGCGAAGCGTCTGCTCGACCCGCTCGACAGCGCCCGCGTCCGGATAGTCGGCGGGGATGTGCTTGGCGGGTTTGGCTCTCCAGGCGGCGGGGGTCCAGCGGGCGGTCATGACAAGCTCAATAACAACAAGGGGCGGCGTAGATACCGCGAATGGAACCGAAAGGCAAAATCATGCGGGCGACGCGCGCGGATCCGCCAAAGCGAGAAAGTTCGTTGTCGCGCTAGCGGGTCGAAGCGCTCGTTTTTTGCGCGACTCCACAAGCGATGACGGCCAGAGCGCCGAGAGCCAGCCACCATTCCTGCCAGACCCCGAAGCTGAAGCCGCTGACCACCAGATAGGACACCAGGGCGCCGGCCGCCATGGCGCCGTCGCGCCGGTCCACGCCGGTCCACCGCACCACGCCATAGAGGATCCAGGCGTAGAAGGCGGCCGCCATGGCGGCCCCGAACGCGCCGAGCTCCAGCCAGATCTGCAGGGGCGCGTTGTGAGTGTGCAGCGGAATGGCCGCGCCGAAGGTCCGACTGGCGTCGATCCCCCACCCCCGCATCGGATGCTCCAGGATACGGTCGGCCGCGAAAGCCCAGATGTTCAGGCGATGATCCCAGGACGGCGGGACCAGCCCGTGCAGCCACGCGACGACGCCGGATTTCTCCCCCCAGAGCATCGCCATGGGCGCGAAGATGAAGATGGCCGAGACCAGCGGGATCAGGGCCCGCGCGACGGGCTTGCCGATCAGGCGCACCCCGAGCCAGACCAGTCCCCCCAGCAGCAGGGCCGCGACCGGCGCGTCGGCGCCGGTGACATGGGCCACCAGCAGGATCAGCGCGAACAGGAGCGCCACAAGGATGTTGCGTCCCTTGAACGTCGAAGCGCCGAGAACCCGTGCGCAGGGCCAGAGCAGCAGGACCAGCGGATAGGTCCCCATGGAGACCTTCACCATCGCCAGATCAGGCGTCAGCGGATCACCGCTGGCCTTGCGGATCGCCTGGTAGATCGGGGCGCCGAGCAGGCCATCGAGGCAGATGATGAGCGCCAGCGCACCGGCGCAGACCAGCATGACGCGCGCCGCGCCGCGCGCCGAACGGGCCGACATCTGGCCCAGCATGGCGACCGCGGCGCCGTAGAGGCCCAGCTGCAGGAAGAGCTTGATCGCCGTGAAGTTCTCCACGGCCCCGAACTTCTTGAGCTTGGCGGGGTCCGGGAGCGCCGGCGTCCAGGTGAGGCTGACCAGCGACCACAAGGCCAACAGCGCTAGGGCGAACATCGGCAGGAGCGGCGGTCGCCGCCGGAGCAACCCCGGCGCCGCCAGCAGGCCGACCAGACTGAGCAGCGCCGCGAACTGCTTCGGCGCCAGGTAGCCCAGCAGCGGCGTCATCACCATCATGAAGACGGCGAGGCCGCCCAGCCACCGCGTGCGGCGCTCCGGAGCGCCCGTCAGCACGCCGACGCCTGTCATCCCACCCCGCCGACTTCGACCGGCACGTACTTCTCGCGCATCGTGACGAGTTCCTCGGCTAGGGTCGGATGGACGGCGCAGGTGGAGTCCCACTGTTGCTTGGTCACGCCCATCTTCACAGCGATCGCGGCCATCTGGATGATCTCGGGCGAGTCGGGCCCCACGATGTGGACGCCCACCACCTTCTGGTCGTCGGCCTTGACCACCAGCTTGATCAGGCACCGCTCCTGGCCGCCGTAGAAGGTGATCTTCATCGGACGGAACACCGAGCGGTAGATGTCGACCGCGCCGAACGCGTGCCGCGCCTCGGCCTCGCTCATGCCGACCGCGCCCACCGGCGGCTGCGAGAAGACCGCCGAGGCGACCATGTCGTGATCGAAGGTGGTCGGATTGTTGTAGAACTCGGTCTGGGCGAAGGCGGCGCCCTCGCGGATCGCCACCGGCGTCAGGTTGATCCGGTCGGTGACGTCGCCGACGGCCCAGATGCTGTCGACATTGGTCTTGGAATAGGCGTCGACGGCGATCGCGCCGCGCTCGTTCAGCTTCACGCCCGCCTTTTCCAGCCCGAGGCCGTGGACGTAGGGCTCGCGGCCGGTGGCGAACATCACCGCCTCGGTCTCGAAGGTCAGGTCGTTATTGAGCACGCTGAGCAGCGTTCCGTCTTCCTGCTTCTCGATGCGGGTGTGCGAGCAACCCAGCACGACCTTGATCCCGCGCTTGCCCAGCTCGTCGGCCAGGTGCGCGCGCACATCGTCGTCGAAGCCGCGCAGGATGTTGGCGCCGCGATAGAGCAACGTCGTCTCGACGCCGAGGCCCGCGAAGATGCCGGCGAACTCGACGGCGATATAGCCGCCGCCGACGATCATGATGCTCTTGGGGAGCTTGGGCAGGTGGAAGGCCTCGTCCGAGGTGATACCGAACTCCGCGCCTGGGAAGTCGGGCTTCACCGGCCGCCCGCCGGTGGCGATCAAGATCTTGCGGGCGGTGTAGGTCCCCGCGTCCTTCGAGCCGTCCTTCGGCAGCACCTCGACCGTGTGGGCGTCGACGACCTGGGCGCGGCCGTGCAGCAGATCCGCCCCAGCCTTCTGAAGGTTGGTGACGTAGATCCCCGACAAGCGGGCGATCTCGACGTCCTTGTCGTGGATGAAGCCCTTCCAGTCGAACTTCGCCTCGCCGATGGTCCAACCATAGCCCTTGGCCGTCTTCAGGTGGCTGGTGACCTCGCTGGCGTAGACCATGAACTTCTTGGGCACGCAGCCGCGGATCACGCAGGTGCCGCCGACCCGGTACTCCTCGGCCACGCCGACCTTGGCGCCGCTCATGGCCGCCAGACGCGCCGCGCGCACGCCGCCCGAGCCCGCGCCGATGACGAAGAGATCATAGTCGTAGTCAGCCATCACCGGCCTCCGAACCTAAAGCGTGGGGCTCTATGTAGGACGTCAGGGAACCAGGCGCACCACGCCGTCGTCCGTGCCGACCAAGGCTTCGTCGGCGAGGTCGAGGAACAGGCCATGATCGACCACGCCCGTGACGCTCTTCAGCGCCGTCGCCAGGGCGGCCGGCTCGTCGATGCGGCCCGAGGCCATGTCGTAGATCAGGTTGCCGCCGTCCGTGACGACAACGCCCCGTTCGGCCGTGCGCAGACGCGGCGGCGGCAGGTCGAATTCGGCGGCGATGTCGGCCAGGCGATGGCCGGTGTGGACGTGGCCGAAGCGCACGACCTCGATCGGCAGCGGGAACTTGCCCAGGGCCGGGACGCGCTTGGCGGCGTCGGCGATCGCCACGCACCGGGTCGAGGCCTCCCAGACCAGCTTCTCGCGTAGCAGAGCCGCGCCGCCGCCCTTGATCAGGGAGAGGCCCGGCCCGATCTCGTCGGCGCCGTCCACGGTCAGGTCGATCGTCTTGACGTCGTCCAGCGCGACCAGCGGGATGCCCAGCTCCCGCGCCAGCGCGGCGGTGGCGTCCGAGGTCGGCACGCCCTTGATGTTGGTCAGCTTGCGCGCGGCCAGCGCCTTGACGAACCAGGCGGCCGTCGAGCCCGTGCCCAGGCCCACCACCATGCCGTTCTCAACGAGTTGCGCGGCGGCCTCGCCCGAGGCGCGCTTCTGATCGTCGGCGCTGCTCATTTCGTCTTCGCGTCCTTCTTGGCTTGTTTGAGGGCGCGGAACTTGGTCGCCCACCCCGCCTTGATCGTCTGTTCCGGACGCGCCAGGGCCAGCGCCCCGTCCTCGACGTCCTTGGTGATCACCGAGCCCGAGCCCGTCATGGCCCCGTCGCCCACCCGCACGGGCGCGACCAGGGCGCTGTTGGAGCCGATGAAGGCCCCCTTGCCGACGTGGGTTTCGAACTTCTCGAAGCCGTCGTAATTGCAGAAGATCGTGCCGGCCCCGATGTTGGCCTTCTCGCCGATCGAGCCATCGCCCAGGTAGCTGAGGTGATTGGCCTTGGCGCCCTTGCCGACCTTGACCTTCTTGACCTCGACGAAGTTGCCGATGTGGGCCTCGGGCCCGATCTCGGCGCCGGGCCGTAGGCGGGCGTAGGGGCCAATCAGCGCGCCTTCGCCGACATGAGCGCCTTCCAGGTGGCTGAAGGCCTTGATCACCGCGTTGCTCTCGACGCTGACGCCAGGCCCGAAGACGACGAACTGTTCCACCACCGCGCCGCCGGCGATCTTCGTGTCCCAGGACAGATGCACGGTCTCGGGCGCCGGCATGGTGACGCCCTCGATCATCAAGGCGTTGCGACGGGCCTTCTGCCAGACAGCCTCGGCGGCCGCGAGCTCGGCTTGCGAATTGACACCCTGCACCGAGGCCTCCGGCGCGAAGGCGGCGCGGGTGACCAGCTTGCGGTCATGGGCCAGGCCGACGACGTCGGTCAGGTAGTACTCGCCCTTGGCGTTGTCGTTGCGGACATTGGCCAGGAGATCGAACAGGATCGCGCGGTCGGCGGCCAGGACGCCGGAATTGCAGTGCTTGACCTGCCGGGTGGCGAGGTCCGCCTCCTTCTCCTCGACGATGCGCAGCAGCACGTGGCCGGGGGCCAGGATCAGGCGACCATAGCCCGTCGGGTTATGGGCCTCGAAGCCCAGCACCGCGACATGGGCGCCGCCGGTGATCTGGTCGAACAGAGGCGCGATCACCCCGGCGGTGGTCAAAGGGCAGTCGGCGTAGGTGACGACCACGTCGCCGTCGAAGCCGGCCAACGCGTCCTTGGCCGCCAGCACGGCGTGGCCGGTGCCCAGCGGCGGGTCCTGGACCACGGTCGCGTTCGGGCCAAGACGCTTGCCGGCGGCGTCGCCGACCTGCGGGCTGTGGGCGCCGACCACGACGATGATCCGCTCGCAGCCCAGGCCCTCGGCCGCGTCGATGGCGTGGTCCAGCAGGGTCCGCCCGGCTAGCCTGTGCAGCACCTTGGGCGTCGGCGACTTCATCCGCGTGCCCTGCCCGGCCGCCAGGATCACGGCGGCGCGCGGCCGGATGGGCTTTGAGACGGGGACGGTCATGGCTCTCGCGACTCCCTAGAGGCGAACCAAAGTTGCATTAGCCGCGCAATTGGCCGAAAGGCCAGACCCATGCACGCGCTTCATGACCTGAACGGGGCGACCATCGCCTTCGATCTCGACGGCACGCTGGTGGACACCGCGCCCGATCTGGTGGGCTCGCTGAACGCCATCCTGGCCGAGGAAGCCCTGCCCGCCCTGCCGTTCGACGAGGTGCGGCTGATGGTCGGACGGGGGGCGCGAGCCCTGCTGGAGCGCGGTTTCGCCGCGGCCGGCGCGCCGCTGGACGCCGAGCACGCCCCGGCCCTGGTCCAGCGCTTCATCGCCCTCTACCTGACCCGCATCGCCGACGAGAGCGCGCCTTTCCCCGGCGTGGTCGAGACCCTGACCGACCTGAAGGCCGCCGGCGCGCGCCTCGTCGTCTGCACCAACAAGCTGACACATCTGTCGGTCGCCCTGCTGGACGCCACGGGCCTGACGCCCTTCTTTGACGCGGTGGTCGGCGCCGACAGCGCCCCGGCCGCCAAGCCGGACGGCCGCCACGTCGCCGCCGCCGTCGCCGCCGCAGAGGGCGACCTCGCCCGCGCGGTGATGGTCGGCGACAGCATCAACGACGCCCTCGGCGCCCGGAACGCCGGGGTGCCCAGCGTGCTGGTGTCCTTCGGCTACACCGAGGACCCGGTCGAGACCCTGGGCGGCGATCTGGTCGTCCACAGCTTTTTGGATGTGCCGAAAGCCTGCATCACGCTTTTGGCCTCTTGCCCCGCGCCGAACACCGGGCTATAGGCCCCCTCCTCTCGCGGATCGGTCCGTTTCGGACCCCTCCACACGGCGGATGCGTAGCTCAGCGGGAGAGCACCTCGTTCACACCGAGGGGGTCACAGGTTCAATCCCTGTCGCATCCACCATTCTTTTTTCCAAACACTTTCAAATAGTTATCGGTCGCCACTCCATCGCGCTAGGCGCTTGGATGACGAGTGCCCACCAAATTGCCCTCCAGATTTAGGCCCGTCGGCTCGAATTGGGGATCGCCGATTGACTCCGTCGCATTGCAGAACGAGAACAATTAAAGAACATCGGAGAAATCGCCATGCAGGCCCAACGCGCCAGGTTGCGCGCGCGAGCGCACGTCCATGTGGCCCGTTAAGCCCGAACACATCACCTTGCGGGTCTGCGAGGACTTGGGCTGGCGCGTCATGGTCAGTTGCCCGCGCTGCCGCTACGCAGTGGAAGTGAACCTGCGCATTCTCGCCGGATCGAAGTACGGCGCCCTCCCCGTTTCCGGCCTTCTTGAGCGTGCGCTGTTCAAATGCCGAAGGGCCAAGAGCGGCTCAACACCTTCATGCGCCGGCGCGCCCGCTGAACGGCTCAGCGTGAGCTGCATGGACGTGGGCAATCACCGGACGGTCGCCGAGTGGGTGCTTCTTTCGCCTGGCGCAGCCGCACGCCTGACGAAGTGCGACCTGCAGCGCTGCGTCGAACCAACCCCGCTCTCCACACGCTAGGCACCGGCGAGGCGACGCTGCTCTAAGCCTTCGGCTCCAGGTCGAAGTAAGGCGCGCCCTCGCCGCCGCCCTCGGCGCGGTTCAGAACCTTGTCCTCGCGCGCCCTGGCGACACGGACCTGCACGCCGCGATACCGGATGCCATGAAGGATGTTCGTGCACCGCGCCCGCCCGGTCGGAAGCCGCGCGAAGCTGTCGGCCGCCATGCTGATCACGCCAGGAAGAAGGGCTTCGTCGCCCTTTTCCTTGGCCTCGCTGGCCATCAGGTCGAGCAGGTGGTCGATGTCGTCGAAGGTCATGACCGGCGTCTACGTGATCGTGCGACGCTGTGCCACGCCGTTTAGCTTGACGTTTCACGATGTATTAGCGCACCAGCGGCACTCTGCGGGCGAGCCTAAACAACCAACCTCTGGACTAGCTTTCGCCTATATGAAGCCCATCTTCGAGATCCATATAGGAACCAACGAAGGACAGGTTGGTTGGTTAAAGCGCGACGAGACCGCACGAGTTTTGGCAGCTATCCGTCCGACGAAGAGGATGTTATGAGAGCGGCAAAGCTTAAAGAGTCGGGGGGCTTCATGGCGCTAGGAAACAGCGAGGCGGCTCGCTACCGCGCCGAGATCGCGAAGGTCATGTCTGGAGAGTCTTCCGACGTGGTCTTTAACGGCACTCTCGAACACGCATGCATCGTAATCGAAGAGGCATTCGAGGCGGCTCGCTCACACGTTCGAATCCTGACGAACCGGCTCGACTGCAACTGCTACGACCGGGACACGATTGTTGACTCCATGAGGCGCTTTTTAGATCGACCGGGGATGCGTCTGGACGTCTTGGTCGAAGACGAGACCAGCGCCGCAACCGCCATGGGCCGTCGGTTTATCGAGGAAGCTGAAAGCGCCGCAGGCGAACGCTTCACCATCCTCGCCGTGCCGCAGCGGATCGTGGAGCAATACAAGTACAACTTCCTGTTAGTCGACGACGTCGCCTTGCGCTTTGAAGAGGATCGACGCGCTCCGGTTGCTGTTGTCAGCGGCGGCAATGAAGCACTTCCGGTTGTGAAAAACCTGTTGCGCGTATTCAACGCTATTCAATCAGCCTCCAGGCCACTTGCTAAGCGAGTAGCCCAAGCAGCCTAGACTTAACGGTTGAGTTTTTGACCAAAGCAGGTCATGAAACTCGACGTTGGGGCGGGGGCTCGGTTGATTAAGCGGAAGCATATTCTAGCGCTGGCCGTCGTTCTAGCGCCTCTTACAGTCGCATTTTGGGTGTGCGGGTTTACCGGCAAGGTTAGCCGGGTCGATCTCGCGGCGATCAGTGGAAGCACTGAGGTCGCGATCGGGATATGTGCGTCCTATCTCGCGTTCGACCGCTTCCGCTTTCATGCGAGATTTAACTATATTGCGAGACGGATCACGCGCGAGAAGGCATCCGGGCCAGATGTCCTTATCGCCTCTCGAAGCGACGGAGCGATGAACTCGGACGAGATCGGGCTTCTGTCAGTTTACTACCTGGCTGGCGACGAGCAGGTCGTCAAGTACTTCAAAAGCCACGAGCACTTACTGTCTCAGAGCGAATTTCTCGACTCAGTTACCGGGAAGGCCCTCGCGCTACTACTTCAGACCCAGATCGATCGCATGCTGATCATGGCGCTCGCGGCCGTTCTTTGCGCATGGGAGATGGCTTCTGCTGTTTTCCAACTCCAGCACTCTCTAGTGACGGCATGGCTCCCTCCGGCGAAAATCCTGTGCGCGGCTCTGATCGGCACAGGTGCCGGCTATCTGCTCCCCGCATTGTTCTTCGTCAGCTCCAAATTACTTTTTGATAACGTGGAGCGCTACATGGACCGACGCTTCAAAAGTATGGCGGTCACGATGAAACGAGAGGCAGAGACCGTTTCTCCGCCAAAGCTCACCCCCGCGCCGAAAACTGCAGCATCCAGGTCGGTGAAAAGGCCAATTCGGCCAACAGCCACCAAACCCAACCCATCCGCCACGCGACCAATCCGGCCAAAGAAACCGAGTGGCCCCCGATAGAAGGCGTGCGGCCCGCAACGATTACTGTGGCGCTTCCGTCTCCCACGGGCGGACCCAGAGCAGCCCCACCGCAACCCCTATGGCGGCGACGACGCCCAGCTCGATCGCCGAAGGCCGCCGCCCCATGAACGCGAGCGCCGCGAACAGCACAGCGCCGACAAAGAGGCCGACCAGCGCAACGCCGATCGCGCCCATGACCAGCTTCTCTCCGCGCGAAAGCGGCTGTTCCCCGCCGTCAGGCCAGTTGTTCGCCACTGCCGCCCTCCCCCCTCCAGTCAGGCCACAATAGCAAAAGGGCCCGCCACGCCGAAGCGCAGCGGGCCGGTTGGCGCTCAAACCTCGGAGGGCGAGCGGGTAGGTGTCAGGCAGAGCGGTCAGGTCCCGCCCGGCGGGGTCGCCGGTTTGACGCCGGCTTCGCTTGACGGCGCTGGATCACAGATGATCCGGAACGAGCCGGTGACGCCTGCGCCGATCGCGCCGCTGTATTCTCGGTGGCAGCCTTCGAGATTGGTCAGGACCTTCTCGCCAACACCGCCGGGCTGCAGGGCAGCGTCAAAGCTCGAACAGGCCGACAGCGACAGACATGCGAGCGCGACGCCCGCCAGGAAGATGGCGCGCTTCATGGGAAGCCTCCATGTGGGATTGCCGGCTGCCGGCCGGCGCGGGTTCAGGCGGTGACGACCAGGTCGCGGTCGCCGGACTTCCAGATCAGTTCGCGCACCACGCGCGGCAGGATGATGCAGCCCTTCGACGCCGTTCCGGGCGCCTTGATGCTATCGCCGTGGATGCGGAACGCGCCCCGCCCCGTCCGCTGATCGATGTCGTCCCCGGGGTTGGCGTCGATGGCGTCCAGCACCAGCGTGTAGGGCCCGACGCTACCGCTGTCGTAGGGCGCGCCGATCCGGTAGCGGCCGGCCGGGATCGGCCCTATGCCGGGCATGCCCTCCAGGGTGGGGTTGTTCTTCCCTCGGCCGTTGCCGCTATAGCCACGCGAGACCAGCTTCCCGTCGCGCGACAGGGTCCCAGCCGATTGGTCCCAGGTCCAGGTCACCGGCCACCTCTACGGTGCGCGCGGGCCGGCCGGTGCTTGATCACCCAGGCCAGGACCGCGAAGCCGCCCAGCGCGAAGGCGGCCGCGAAGAACACAGTCACGGGCGTGATGACGGCCGCCGGATGGCGCATGGCCACGAACGCCGCCACCAACCAGAACACCGCCACCAGGTGCAGGATCTGGCGCAGCCAGATTGGCGCGTCACGCCAGCCGCGGGCGCTGGCGCCCAGCAGATAGCCAGACATCAGGAACGTCCCGACCGCCACCATGGCCAGCACGACGCTCAGGGGCTGCAGGAAGGCGCTCATTGGACCACTCCCGCCTTGCCCTTCAGCCAGGCGAACAGGCGCGCCCTGGCGTCCGGATTGGCGATCAGCAAGACCGTTAAGCTGGCCAGCAGCGCCACGGCGGTCAGGTGATCGACCTTGAACCCGACCTTCACCGGGCTGAGGCCCAGCGCCCAGTTGACCAGGTCCGCCGCCCACGGCGCGCACAACGGCGCGGCGAAGGTGACGGACGCGACCGTCAGGATCGCCTCGAGCACGCGGCGGATGACCGGCCGTCGCTCGGGTGGCGGCTCGCCGAAGATAAAGGCCACCATCTGAAATCCGACCCATAGGGCGGACACGATGAAGGCCACGGCCCCAGCTTGAAGCCGGTGCTTGTCGTCCATTGCGGACCTCCAGATTTTCGGGAAGCGCGGCCTAGAGGCCCAGGGCCAGGCGCGGCGGCCTAGCCCTCAGATAAAGTAGGGGCGCGGGGATCTAGGTCAGCGCGGTAGATACCAGCGCGTTGCGCCAGCGACGTAGCCCCTGGGCCCCAAGCCGCCGACTTCAACTTCACCGCGTGAGGCGCCGCGGTCGACAAGGCAACTAATCACCGGGCCATCGAGCAAGGCGGTGACGGTTGCTGGAAACTCATTCCCTTGCTGGTCAACGTCGATGTCTGGCGCATGAACCCTGATTTTGTCGCCGATCACGAGGTTCGTTTCGTGCTCAGTCATCTCACCACCCCCTCGAAGTGATCTCGTTGGCTTGGAACAGCGACTTCATGTCATAGCCTGCGTCGTTCAGGTGAGTGCTGTCCGCGCGCAGGGAGGTGGGGATCGTGTCGTTGGCGATGTCGGTCAAGTCCTGAGTGGTCGGCGTGATACCAGCCTGCGCGAGCCCGTGCTGGATCATCCAGGTGCGGTAATCAGAGAACTTGTCGCCGTATGTCGACTGAAGCTGGGCGTTGATCGCCATGATGCGATCGTACATGGCGGTGCCGGGGATTTCGTCGGTCTTGTTGATCACCGGCGAGATCAAATAGCGCGGTTCGCGCGGCCGCAACATCGCCACCATGGCGGCGAGGTCATCGAATAGGGTCGTCCCCTCTTCAGGGTTGTTCCGTCCGTACTCAAAAATGTTGATGCGATCGAGTAGGTCCGTGTTGAAATATGGAATGATGGCGGCATTTACGGGTGTATCAACAGCGACACCAGCAGCGGATCGCGTGAACGAAGCCCCCTCACTGGCATTTTTCGTGAACGTCCCTTGGACGCCCTCGCAAATGCAAGTCATTGAACGCGACACGCCCGGGCTGAATAGCGGGTTCGGCGTCGACACGAAATTAATCGTGTTAGCTCCGGTATCAGCCCTTATTTGAGCTGCTGTTGGTGAACTGATCTGAACACTAACAGGAATAGCGCCGAACCTGGCCGCCCCCTGCGCAGAGGATTGGCCGCCGACAGCGTCGACCGAGACGGTACGCTGGAGCCGCGCAGCCAAGCGCTGCCCCAGCGTGGCAGCACCCCCGCTGCTCCCAGCGCTCTCCGTTAGGCTGTCGCCGCGCAGGACGATGGTGGAAAGGCTGTGATCCAGACCGTCGCCGTACTCCACGCACTCCCACTGCTGACCAAGGGTCTTACCGATGATCTGCCATGAGCCTTCGTAGCGCGTTTGAATAAACCGCGCCTCGCCCGCTTTGATCAGGAGCGAGGGAGGATTGTAGCCCGCGCGATAGCGGCTAACCCACAGATCTCCCGCCGAGATATTTCTCAGCAGGATACCACGCCGGTTCTGTCGAGCCGCCAGTAGGACCTGAGCTACGCCCGCCGCCGCCAGGGATCCAGGGCGCGAAATTTCTTCGAAGTAGTAACCGGACCGGGATGGCTCGGTAAGGCCATTCAATCGACCCCGGATTGCACCCCAGGTCTCATCAACGCCAATCAGATCAACCATTGTCGGTCAGCCTTTGCGTGTCGCGCAGAACGAGAGCGTCGCGCATGATCGTGAGTGTGCGGATGACCCCACCACCCTTAGAGAGGGCGGCAAGGGAAAGAGAAATTGCGATCATGGGTCACGCCGCGTCGAAGGCGACAATGTCGGCGGCGGTCGTTCCGGTCGACTTCACCCTGAAAGCGAAGACCGGAAGAATCGTGCCGCTGGGCACGTTCGCAAAGGTGATGCTCGTAGTGCCGTCCATCGACACGATAGCGAGGTCGCCGCCGGTGCCGACGTAGAGGCCGCGCGCGTTCACTTCTGTCGTGTCATGCGGCGTGATCGCGATGGGATATCGGCCAGGATCGATGTTCTTTCCAACGCCTGCGGAAATCGTCTTTGGGGCGGGCATGTGTGGCCCTCCTTTCGTTTTAGGATGATTTTCTGTTGGTCAGGTGATGCCGCGAATACGCAGCTCGCCGCGGGCGCCGGCGCCGGACGCCTTGGTTGCGTCGCCCGTCGCGCCGCCGCCGCCACCAGGCGCAGAGCCGGCCACGCCCACCGCGCTGTAGCGTCCACGGCCTCCGTTACCACCGAACCGGGACGTTCCGCCCAACGCATCATTTGAGCCGCCGCCGAACGCGCCGCCGCCACCAGCCCCGCCATAAATGGAGTTGCCGCCCGCACCGGCAGAGCCGCCCCCGCCGCCACCGCCACCACCGCCGCCGCCGTAAACTGTGTCTGTGCCGGCGCCGCCACCGCCACCACCGCCACCACCGCCGCCGCCAAAGCTGTCTGCCGGTCCGCCAGCGCTCGTTCCGCTCCCGGCCCCCAAAAGGCCACCGCCGCCGCCACCGGATCCAGCAGCTCCGCCAGCGCCGCCGTATGCCGTTACAAGGGATCCGAACGTAGTGTTGCCGCCATTGGCGCCGCTGGCGCCGGTTACGGCTGCGCCGCCCGCCGCTATCGCGACCACTTCACTGGTCCCGACGACGGAAGCTTGGAACCGGAACGGCACACAGACCGCCCCGCCCCCACCGCCAGCAAATGAGGTATCCGATGTGCCGGACCCGCCGCCGCCCCACGCCTCCCCCTCAAAGTCCTTATATCCGGGGGGCTTGGTAAAGGTGCCGCTGGCCGTGAAGACCTTGGAGAAGCCCTTGACGACTATCGACTTGATGTCCGTTCCATTGCCCTGGAACAGGCGAACCTCGCCGGGGTACATCACGAACGAGCTAAGCCCGTCCGTACCGTTCACGGTGATTTCATAGTCGCCGGCCGAAACGTAGCCGAACCATCCCGATCCAAGGCCGGACGGCGAGTCGAACGACAGGCTGATGCTCGCCGTAACCTCGAGCAAACAGCCGCGATCGTTGGCGACCATCTGATAGTTCGCCGACTTCGACAGGCGCGGCATTTGCTGCAAGGCCACGGTTGCGAGAACCTGAGAAACTCGCAGCGGGCTCATCAATAGGCTGTTCGAGGTGCCGGTCAGGGCCTCGGCTTGGGTTGCAAACGCCGGGGCTCCGGGCAGCGTGCTCCACGCGTAGGGCGTAACGCCTTCAATCGTGGAACTGCTGCTCCACGTCGCCAAGTAGCCGGCCGTCGGCGTGCCAAACTTGACTACGTCGCCGGACCCTGCGCCGGAAAGCCCGCGAATGTCCGTGGCCGCCGCAGCGGTTGCCACGACGCCGCTGGAGCCAAGGTAGCCGCTGGTTGGCGCCGGCCCGTCTCCGCCGGTCCAGTTGATCGAGAGCACGATGCGGGCGCTGTCGGCCACGGTCGCGAAGACCGGCGTCCAGCCGTCAGAGCCGCCATACGCTATGACCTGGTCAAGGATGTCCTGCGCCTCGTCGCGCGCGGTCTCCGCGCCGGTCTGCGCGGTCTCCGCGTCAGCCTTCGCCGTCAGGGCGCCAGCCAGGATGGCGCCGTTGATCGCCGTCATTCCAGAGACTTCGTCGTAGCTTTCCGACTGGCCGTCGCTGGTCGTCCAAGACACGCGATAGAGCGTGTCGTTCGGAACGTAGATCGCTGGGAAGCGGCCTGACGCATCGCTTTCGACCGGCCACGGATGCGGAATGGTCAGCGCGGCGTCGGCATATACGGTGACGGGCGTGGGCTGGGCGGTCTCCGCGTCGTAGAACGACAGGGTGGCGGTTACCGGCTGGAGATCCAGGCCAACGCTAGGCATCGCCCCGGAGATGTAGACAAGAGCGGACATGCTGCCTCATGGGCTGTCGCCTCGCGGGTGGCCGCGAGGTGTGGTAGACGTTGGGGATGCGCTATTTCTGGTTTGCCGCGCTGGTCTGGGCGCTCATCACGGCCTCAGACCCGCTTGCCATGGCGATGGTGCCTATCGGCTTTGCGGTTCACCGGCTGCTGGTGCGGCTACAGGCATGGATGCTTGTTGCAGGACCAATTTCGCCTGAGCAAGCAGAGGAACTAGACCGGCGTTGGCCTTCGAGGCGGTCTCGAGCCGCGCAACGGTCGCTGAGTACGCCGCAGGGTTCCGCGCGCTAGCCTGGCCCAGGCGGGCCAGCCAGCGGACGGCAAGCGGGTTGGTCAGGATCTCGCCGACCGCGGCGGCGCCGCCCAGCCCCCCAGCGGTCGGGACCATCGTCTTCGGATTGAGCAGAAGTCCAAGCGTGCCGATGCTTTGCAGCGAAACAGCGCTGTTGGAGGCGTTGGCCCCCTTCTGGACTTCCTGGGGTGGGCGGCGAAAAGCGACCGGAGAGGCCCGCGGCAGCGGACGTCGGCACCCGAAGGGCCGGAACGTCAGTGGAGGAGCCGGCCAGAGGCCGGCTTGCCGATGTTCGCGGCGGGCCTAGAAGGGCGCGCCGCCCACCCCCCTTTTTGGGGAAAGGAAAAGAAAGAGAGTCATCGCGCGACGCGCGATGGCCGCGACCGGACCGCGAGGTCCGGCTCAGCGCCAGCGATCGTGACCCGAGAGGGACGAGACCCGCGACGCCAGGCGTGGGGCTCGGCGGCGTCCGCCTTGCCGGCGCCGTAGAGCGCGGTCGCGCCATGCGCGAGGCGCCCATGCTTGCGGTTCAAGCCGCCTGACGCGCCAAACACGGCAAGAGTTCGCCAGCGACGGATATCCGCATCACCGTCAGCAGCGGTCGGAAAACCGGTCGAACGCATCGATCCGGCGTGTGAGCAGGTCGACCTCGCCGCCATAGATCTCTTCACGAAGAAACGCCATTTCGGCGTCCTTCCGCTCTTCGCCGACATCCGTGTACCAACAGCGCGCGGGAACGCTGTCGTCGCCGCTCCAGCGATAGCCGCGCTCCTTGAGCCTGTCTTTCATGGCGAAGGGAGAATTCTGCGCCCAGATCCGCCACTGGCTCGCCCGGGCGCGCTCCAGGAGATGACTAAGCGCCGTGCGTTTGCTGCGCTGCATTTCCGTCGCCAGCAACTCGATCGCCGCCAAGCAGTCGTTCGTCGCCCGATGGCGGTCGTAGAAAAAGCCAGCGCCAGCGGCCAGCCAGACGAGCTTTGCGCCTTCGTGCCCCTCGGCGCTCCAGTCGACCTCTCGCATCGAGCAAGCCCAGGGCTTGGTGGTGAAGGTCGCGCAAAAGCGCTCCAGGAAACGCCGGTCAAAGCCCGCGTTGTGGGCGATGATCAAGGCGGCGGGCGCGGCCGCGGCCGCCACGGCGTCAGGATTGATGCTCTGACCGGCGACCATGGCGTCATCGATCCCCGTCAGGGCGGTGATCTCGGGCGGGATGGGTCCGGAAGGCTGACGAAACCCGTGGAAGGGCTCGAGCACCTCGTAAATCACGCCATCGAGGCCATAGCGGAAGGGGATCATCGCCAGTTCGATGATCTCGTGCTGCTTCGGGTCGAGCCCCGTCGTTTCGACGTCAACGAAAAGCCCGATCCGTGTGGGCGCGTCGGCGGGAACGGGCAACCGAGGCCGAGGGGAAAGCCGCCGCAGCACCCTGTAGTCGTCGCTCGCCTCCAGGGCCGCGGCCATGGCGGCCAGGTCAGCGGTGAGGGTCATGGCGCGGGCCGGTCAGCTCGCCTTGGCCAAGGCGACGGGCGCGCCCTGGGCGTGGCGCCAGGCGGCGATGAGCGCGCGGTTGGCGACAGCTTCGCTGACCTGCAGCAAATGGACGAGCGTGACGCCTTTCTTGCCGCGCGCCGCCCCGGCTCGCGGGCGAGCGCTTGGGAGAGGGGCAGGAGTTCAGCCTGGTCCGAAGGGTGAAGCCTGATCACCGCCCAACCGACTTCCGGCCAGCCGACGGTGGCGAAGGTCTTGCCGTGAACGGCCAGACGAACCGCGCCCATCACGGTGTGGGCCTTGACCATCGCCAAGCCGCTGGCGAGCGAAATGAAGGTTTCCGGCGTCATTGGCGCCTCCCGACGTATTCCGACGGCGGACAACACCATGAGTCGCCTTGCTCGCCGAAACGGCTGCGGAGCCTTGGCCATAAGGATGGCAAGCCGCCGAGCGGTCGCCTTCCCGCAAGCGCCTGACATGGCGAACCATCGCCATTCTTTGCCATTTCCGTGTTTTGCCGCCCGTCGAGGCCCCATTGAATCGGGTCGTGGGCCGTCAATAGTTCAGGCTTCGCTAGGCAGGAGCGCAAATAAACCCATGGCCCCACCGCCCGCCTTCACGCGCTTGGTCGTCTCAAGGGCGACGACACCGACCAGCAAGGGCCTACGCCATGGCCGGCGCTGATCGGGTCGCCGCCCGCCCCTTTCCCGAGGACTGGGCGGAGGACGAGCCGATGAGGCTGAACGAGGCCGTGGCGGTGTTCGCCGGCAAGCTGCCGATCACGACGCCGATGTTGCGGACCGAGATCGCCAAGGGCCGGCTCGTCCCCGCCCGGGTCGCGGGGAAGCTATTCGTCACGCCCGCGCAGCTTCGAGAGCTTTTTCGCCCATGCCCCGCCCCGCCCAAGGTCCTCGGCTCTATCTCCGCACCGGTCGCATCGACCCGCGCACGAAGCTCGCCCTCCCCGACGTCTACGTCATTCGGGACGGATCGACTCAAAAGAGCACGGGATGCGGCCCAGACCGCCTGCGAGAAGCTCAGCTCGCCTTCGCCCGCTATCTCGCGGGGCAGGCGGTCCGCGCCAGCGCCGCCGACTTGAGCCGTCCCTCGCCCGGCCCCCTGGAGCCCATTAGGGATCGATCAGAGCCCATCCCCGTGGCCGAGGTCCTGGCGCTCTACGCGCAGGAGCGCGCGCCGGAGTTGGCGAGCTCTCCCGTGACGATGGCGGGCTTCATCCGAGCGCTCCTGTCGTTTTGGAGCGACAAGTTCGTCGAGGACGTCAAGCGATCGACCTGCAAGGCCTACGTCCAATATCGAGCCGCGCAATCGGTGAAAGGCGCTCAGCCCGGCGCGCGCCTGGTCTCCGAACAGACCGCCCGACGCGAACTGGAGGTGCTGTCCGCGGCCATCGGCTATTGGCACGCCGAGACGCCCCTTTCGGTGAGGCCCAAGGTCTGGTTGCCACCGCGGGCGGAAAGCCCGCGCGACGCCCTTACACGCGGCCAGGCCGCGGCCCTGCTCTTGGCCGCGCGCGGCTACCGACGCGGCGAGGATGGCGTCATGCGCCGGTTGACTGGCTCCCAGCGTGAAAACCGCGCCCACCTCGCCCGCTTCATCCTGATCGGCCTCTACACCGGCACGCGCAGCGCGGCGATCCGAGCTCTGCTTTGGGAGCCGTCGGCCACTCAGGCTTGGGTCGATCTCGACCGCGGCATGATTTATCGCAAGGGTCTTCGCGAGCGCGAACACGCCAACAAGCGGCGGCCGATCGCTCGTCTGCCCCGTCGATTGTTGGCTCATCTGCGCCGCTGGCGAGCGTTGGACGCTCGCGCCTCGACCGTGCGATCCCAACCGCTCGATCACGTGCTCCACCACGGTGGGGCCCCGATCGCGACGAAGGTCAACAAGGGCTTCGACGCCATCGCCCGGGACGCGGGCCTTGAGGATGTCACGCCTCATTGGCTGCGCCATACCTGCGCGACTTGGCTCATGGAAAGCGGCGTGGATCTGTGGGAGGCGGCGGCTTACACGGGCATGACCCCCGCGGTGCTGCTCAAGCACTACGGCCATCACCGGCCAGACCATCACGCGGCGGCGCGATCGGCCTTCACCACCAAGCGGGCGGCCTAGCGGCTCATCGACTCCTGCTCGTGCGCCTATGACAAGGTGGCTCGCCGGCGCAAGCTTGGTCCAGTGATTCCAAGGGAGACACCCATGAACGTTTCGGATCTCGTCGATGCGGCCGTCGCCGCCGAACCCAAGCTCACAAAAGCCCAAGCCAAGGCGCTGATCGACGGCGTCTTCAAGGCTCTGACCGAGGCGGCCGTAAAGGGCGAAGAAGTCTCGATCCCGGGCTTTGGCAAGTTCAAGGTCCAGGCCAAGCCGGCCCGCACCGGCCGCAATCCTTCGACGGGCGCGACGATCGAGATCGCCGCCAGCAAGAAGGTCGCCTTCACCCCGGCCAAGCAACTGAAGGACGCCGTCAACGGCTGATCGACTTTGTCGGCGCGGCCAGCCTTCGAGGCTCCGGCCGCGCCGCATCGGTTGCGCTTCTCCTCGATCGGCCCGTCGCTATCGCCCCGGCTCGCCAGAGCTTGGGCTTTGCCAATCGGCTTCGCCGGGGGCGAGCGACAGGGCGCGTCGCCAGCGGCTTGGCGTGTCGCCGACCAAGAGGTGGAAGGTCCGGGAGAAGTGAGCCTGGTCGGCAAAGCCGCAGGCCCTGGCGACTTCAACCAGGCTGTCGTTGGTCTCCGCCATCAGACGCTTGGCCCGCTCTATGCGCCGCTCGATGACATAGGCCTTGGCCGAACGCCCAAAGCTCTCGCGGAAGGCATGGGAGAAGTAGGCGGGGCTCAACCGGACAGCCGCGGCCAACTCGCGGATCTGGAACCGTCGACCGATGTTTTCGTCGATGAAACGCACGGCCCGTCTGATCCGCCACGGCGCCAATCGGCCGACCGCGGGTTCCTCTTCCAGCCGCTCGATCTGGGCGGCCAGGATCGCCGTGGCCTGATGCAGCAACGCCCGCGCGCCATCGGAATCGAACGCGAGCCTTCTTTGCGCGTTCACGACGAGACGCGCCAAATGCATCGCCTGCTCGCCGCCGAGGCCAGGAACGGCGTCCGCGGCCGCGGGCTCCTGGTCGCCGACCAAGCTAACCACCGTCCGCCGTGCGAAGCGATCGACATTCACGGCCGATGACTGGAAGATCCAGGCCATCGAGCCGATGACCAACGTCAGGCGCGGCGGCGCCCCCATGGCGCGGACGGGCGTGATTGGGATTGCCTTGCAACACGCCATGGTCGAATCCGCCGCGCGCGAACGCGGCCAATAATCCGTGCGATAGCCCGCGATCAGCGGACATCGGCGATCGCCGAAATCACCCGTTCCCAAGCGGTCACATTTTGCTCAAGCGAAGCTGGGTCGACGCGCGAGAGCACATCATTGGGCGTATGATGCACGTCAAAGAGCCCCGTGGCGTCCTGATGAAGCCTTAGGAGCGGCGCCCCGGCCGCGGCCAGCACGCCGATCTCCGCGACACCCGGGCCCGGACCTCCCACCGCGACCGGAAGGCCAAGCGAACCCAGGGCGCCGCGCACCCTCTCGACGGTTTCATCGGATGTTCCCGGCGGAAGCGTAACGCGTGTCACGCGCCCTCCCCCCCAGTCGCTCTCCGCCACGACCAGGGCCCGTTTCACATCGGATGCATGGCGGGCGGTAAAGGCGCGGGCGCCGACGAAGTCGCGCAAAGCGCCCGGTTGGCTGACTTCTTCGGCGCCGAACCAGACAAGATGGATCGTGTGTCGGGGGGTCTTGCCGGACCGCAAGATGCGCGTCGCCGCCGCGGTGACGGCCGCGATCCCGAAACCATCGTCAATGGCTCCGGTCCCTTGTTCCCAACTGTCGAGATGGGCGCCGATGATGATCGGCGCGGCGTCGGGGTCGCTCCCGGGGATCGTGCCCACCACGTTTTGCGAGGTCCCCGCGCCCGCCCATCCCGCCGAGGACTCAAGACGCATGCGCACCGGTCCGAGCCCCGCCGCCCGCTCGATTTGGTCCGTCGCGGCTGGCGATAGCGCGAAGGCTGGGAACGGGCGTGGCAGGGTCATGCTGGCCCCGCTATTGGCCACGTTGTCCTGATGGGTTCCCAAGGATCGGACGACGAAGCCGACCGCGCCCCTGGCCATGGCTTCGGCCGGCCCGCGCGCGCGCGCCGGCGCCGCCTCGACATAGCCATCGCCGTTGATCGCGCGTCGCACGGGTTCGACAACGGCGACGATGCGCCCGCGAACTTCAGCCGGACTGCTTTTCAGGAAGGCGTCGTAGCTCCGGAACAGCGCCACCGGAGCCTCGACCGGCGGCCCCGCCACCAGCCCGCCAAGCGGGGTCGCGACAAGCCGCTGGGCAGGGTCGCCGATCAGTTCGACCCGTGTCTCGCCGGGAGTCCAGCGGAGCAAGGGGAAGGGTTCGATCGTCACGCCCTGGAAGCCGAGCGCCTTCATCTTGTCGCTTCCCCACCTTGCCGCCGCGGCCTCCGCGGCGGAGCCCGCGGGGCGTGGGCCGAACAACGTCGTAAGATCGCGAACCAGATCGTAGGCCAAGGACGCCGGTGGGGTCTCCGAGGAAGAGGCGATTTCGGCGGCCTGTCCAAGAGCCGTGGTCGAGACCGCCGCCAGCACCCAGATCGCAAGCAGCCGCGCGCGTCGCCCGAGCATGTCATTCTCCTTCCAAGGGTGAGCATGCCTTAGGACGCGGGGATGGGATCACTGAAGCCGGCGGGCGCCGATAGGCGCCATCCATGAAATGGATAGCGCTATGCGATCCCGAACTCAGCTAGGCTCAACGGCCCCGGCCGCGGCGAAGAGTTGCTCGCGAAGCCAGCGGTGCCCCAGGTCCTCCTGATGCCGCGGATGCCAGTAGGCGCTGATCGCGACCGCCTTTAGGGAAACCGGCGGCGTAAAGAGATCCAAAGCCGCGTCGAAGCGGCGGAGCATGCGAGTGGGGAGCGTGCACAGCAGATCGCTTCCCGCGATGATCGTCGGCGCCACCGCGTAGCTCTGAACCGACATCGCGACGAAGCGCCTTCGCCCGATCGCCTCCAAAGCCTTGTCGATGACGCCAGCGAAGGGATCGCCCGCCGATGAGACGAGCAGATGGGCGTGGTCGCAAAACGCCTCCAGGTCCATCGGGCCTGTTCCGCGGGGATGATCCTTGCGCTGCGCCGTGGCGAAATCATCGTCGAACAGCGAGCGCCCAATCCAGCCGTTATCGGCGTCGGTCGCGCCGCCCACGAAGATGTCGACATCGCCACTCTCGAGCAGGGCCGGGATTTGCTTGCGGTCCGGCACCGCCAGTCTCAGGCGCAGACCTGGCGCGGCGGCGCGCACGCGCCGCGCCAGGCCCGGGCCAAGCATGATCGCTGGGTTTTCCTGCAGCGCCAAGGTGAACACGCGGTTGCTGCTCGTCGGATCGAAGGTCCCGGGCTCCATGACCGCGGCGATCCCGCGCAGCACGTCGGCGATCAACGGGGTCAGCGCTTCGGCGCGCGGCGTTGGGACCACGCCGCGTCCGCTGGGCGCTGGAACGAACAAGCGATCACCCAGCAGGGCGCGCAGCCGGGTCAAACGGGCCGAGAGCGCCGGTTGGCTGATCCCCAACCGCCCCGCGGCGTGGGTGATGTTGCGATCCTGCAGCAGCGCGTCAAGCGCCAGCAGCAGATCAATGTCCATGCCCTCGACTGGCTTCACCCTCACCTCGTTCGCGATCCGGCTGGTGGTCGGCGCAAAACCGCGCCGCGCGGATCAGGCGCGAGCCGATCACAACCAAGCCTGATCGAACGCCGCAATCCGCGAGGGCTATTTTTCGTCGCCATCACGGTTGGTGTAAACGACCGGCGCCCAGGCATAGCCGCCTTTTCCATCTTCCAGGACATGACCAATGCCGGGGAACGGCAGGTGCGGGGCGGCGATGAGCGTCCCTCGCGCGGCGAACTCCGCGAACGCCTGCTTGCGCACCTGCGCCGCGCGCTTGTCGTCCTGGTCGTAGGCGATGGTCACGTCCGGATCCGGAAACTGCACCGCGGCGACGTGGATGGTGTCGCCGATGAAGACGATCTGCTCACCCTTGCTGGTGAGCGTATAGAAGGCGGCGCCCGGGGTGTGTCCCGGATGAATGGTCGCGCTGATCCCCGGCAAGACCTCGACCGTACCGGTGAAGGTCTTCACCTTGCCCGCGTCCAGATACGGTTTCAGCATGTTCTGCGCGATGTCGAAATGGATGTTGTCGTAACCGGTGCGCGCCTGGTTGGCGCGATCAAAGAAGAAGTCGACATCGGGCTTGCCGACGTGGACCGTGGCGTTGACGAACACCCGCCGCCCGCCCCTGACGAGCCCGCCCGCGTGGTCGGAGTGCGCGTGGGTTATGAGGATGTCGCTGACCTGTTCTGGGCGAAATCCCAGGGCCGCCATGCTGGCGATCAGCTTGCCGCCCTGGCCCGGGCCGAACAGTTCTCCCGACCCCGTATCGACGAGGACAAGACGCCCAGGCGTCTCCAGCAGGAAGGCGTTGATCGACGCTTCCACGGGATTGGCCTGGAAGTTGCGCGCAAGAAGCGCATCGGTGTTTTGGGGCGTGGTATGGCGCAAGAGCATGTGCAGGTCCTGCGCGACGCTGCCATCGGTCAGCGACGTGACCCGGACATCGCCAACACGAATGCGGTAGCCGCCAAATTGTTGGGAAACGACGTGCTGGGGACCGGGCGCTTGCGCCCTCGCCGGCATGCTCGCCAGGGCGGCCGCGGCCACGAGGGCCAGGGCCGCGGCGCGGGGTAATAGGTCGTACTTCATCGACAATCCTTGCGTTTGGGATGCCGACAGATGACGCTCTGGACGCCATCGATGGAGAGCGCCGCCGTCTATGCCATTCATCCACGCCGTGGATAGCTTGGCGCGCGGCCGGGGCGCCCGCGCCCGCCGATCATGATTTGATGGCGGTCAGATAGGCCACGCACATGAGGATCAACTGGTGTTGCACCGCGTGGGCTTCGGAAGCGGGAAGATCACGCTCGAACACATTGCGCACGGCCCCGAAAATCGTGGTCAGGAGCGTGAGGTTCACGGTCCGCGGATCGGCGAACTTGGCGTCCGGAGCGGTGGTCAACATCGCCTCGGTCGCCGTATCAACCCGCCGCGCGAAGGCCTCGATCAAGGCGTCATTGTCCAGCTCCACCACGGAGCGGTAGAGCGCCCGGGTGACTTCGGGTCGCTCCATCTTGGCGGCCCAGTAAGTTTTCACGATCGACTCGACCATCTTGGCGATCGGAGCGCCATGACACGCCAGCGCTTGGGCCTCGACCCGCTCGGCCAAGGCCAAGAGGTACCGCTCGTTCAAAGCATAGAGCAGCCCCTGCTTGTGCGGGAAGTATTGGTACATGGTGCCGACGGAGACGCCGGCGCGCTCGGCCACGCGCGTGGTGGTCAGGTGCTCGGGTCCCTCGGCCACCAAAACCTGAAGGGTCGCCTCGAAAATCGCGTCCAAGGTCGCCGCGGCGCGCGCCTGACGCGGCTTTTTCCGGGGGGTTAGATGCTTGGGCGCGTCCGGGACCATAAGCGAATCCTAAAACCGAAGAGGGATTCATATCTTGCCGCCTCATCGTGCTTTTAGCATCGCGGAGGTTCTGGACATGATCCACTCAGGTCGCGTCGCGCTCGTCACCGGCGCCAACAAGGGCATCGGGCTCCAGATAGCCCGCCAACTCGGCGAGGCGGGCGTTGGGGTGGTCATCGGCGCTCGCGATCCAAGCCGCGGCGCCGCGGCCGCGGAGGCGCTCGCCGCGGAGGGACTGAAGGTCCAGTCCGTCGCGCTCGACGTCACCGATCCGGCGAACATCGAGGCGGTCGCCAAGATCATCGACGCCGAACATGGCAAGCTCGACATCCTGGTCAACAACGCCGGCATCGTCGATGGACGGGACGGCCCCCCGAGCCTGGCGGCGGCCGACGCGGCGCGCCGTGTCATGGAGACCAACTTCATCGGCGCTCTAAGCGTCACCCAGGCGATGCTGCCGCTGCTCCGCCGTTCGAAAGCCGCTCGGATCGTCAATCTATCGAGCTCCCTGGGCTCCTTGACGCTCAATGGCGATCCCAACTCGCCCTACTATTCGGCGCGACTGCTCGGCTACAACGCGTCCAAGGCGGCCCTGAACATGTTGACCGTCCAACTGGCCGCGGAGCTGCGAGACACCCCGATCGTCGTCAATTCCGTTAGTCCAGGCTACGTGAAGACCGACTTGACCGGCGGCGGCGGCTTCATGACGCCGGAGGAAGGCGCCCGCTTGCCGGTCGCGTACGCGCTGCTGGGCGAGGACGCGGCGTCGGGGCGGTTCGTGGAGCCCGGTGGCGAAACGCCCTGGTAAAGCCCCGCGGCGATGGTCCAGACCGCGCCCAAGAGCGTCATCCGATCATCGCCGCGCCAGGCCTCTTGGCCGCTCGAATATCAGCCGTCGAGAGGCCTCTTCGACAGCCATTGGGCGGCTTTGGACTAGCCGGACGGCGCGCGCCTTCCGCCTAAGCCCAGCTTGGCCAAAGCCCTGTTGCCTCGGGAGGCGGCATGTTCGACGGAAGGATGATCGGCGGCATCACGGTGTTCGTCGCGGTGGCGCAGACTGGATCCTACGCCGGCGCGGCTGAACGTATGGGCTTGACCCGCTCGGGGGTTGGCAAGGCGGTCGCCCGCCTCGAGCATCGAATGGGCAGGCGGCTTTTCGACAGGACAAGCCGCGCGCTCAAGCTGACCGATGAAGGCAGAGCCTTCGTTGACGAGGTCGTGCCTTTGCTCGAGCGGCTGCACGTGGCGGCCGCGCCCTCGCGCCCCGATGAAATCCGCGGACGCCTTCGCGTAAGCTCCGACTCCGCCTTCGGCGCATTCCTGCTGGCCCCGTCTCTGCCTCAGCTGGTCGCCCGCCACCCCAGGCTCAAGGTCGATCTCGTCATTCGCGACCGGGTGGACAACCTCCTCGCCGACGGCTTCGACGTCGCGGTCCGATTTGGAGAGCCGGAACACCCAGGGCTCGTCAAACAGCCGGTGCTGGAAAGCCGCCTCATCACCTGCGCCAGCCGGATCTACCTCTCGGGCCGGGACGCGCCGACCAGCCCCCAAGCCCTGCTCGGCGGGCACGTCTGCGTGAACATGATCGACGACGCCTCGAGGAGGCCTCATGGCTGGGACTTTCTCAGAGCCGATGGCGCCGAGCACACGATCGCGCCCGACTGCAATGTGACCATCAACGACGCCTCGTCCCTGCTAAGCGCCGCGCGCGCGGGCTTCGGCGTGGTGCGGCTTCTCGACTTCATGGTCGAGGCGGAATTGCGCAGCGGAACGCTGGTCGAAATCCTCCCCGAATGGAATGAGCGGCGCCGGCGCGCCTATGTCTACGCGCCGGCCCAGTCGCACGCCTCGCCAAGTCTTATCGCCTTCACCGAATTCGTCCGCTCCATGGCGCGGGACAAGACGAACGCTTGAGGACTGAAAGGGCGCGCTGAGGGGACAATTCGGGCCGAAACCTCTCTATCGACCGCCCATTTCCTAGATCCGACGACACAACGCGAAAGGATCTGCGATGACTGATGCGAACGTGATCAACGAGGTCGAGGGGAAGACGGCGATCATCACGGGCGCGGCAAGCGGGATCGGCCGCGCGACCGCCGAACTGTTCATCGAACGCGGCGCCAAGGTGGTGGCGGTCGATCTCGATGAAAGCGTCAATGACTTGGCGTCGGATCGCCTGCTGCCGATCGTCGCCGACGTGACCTCGGACGGCGCGGCGGAACAGGCCGTGACGTCGGCCGTGGAGCGGTTTGGCCAGCTCGACATCCTGGTCAACAACGCTGGCTACATCAACTATCAGTCGGTGATCGAGACCAGCCGCGAGGAGTGGGAGAAGGTCATGGCGATCAACGCCACGGGCTATTTCCTCTTCTCCCGCGAGGCCGTGAAGGCGATGCTGCCCAACAAGCGGGGCGCGATCGTGAACATCGCGTCGTACGCCTCCTATTTCGCCTTTCGCGACATAGCGCCCTACGCGGCGTCAAAGGGCGCGGTCGCGCAATTGACGCGCGCTCTGGCGCTTGAGGTCGCGCCCCAGGGCATCCGCGTCAATGCGATTGGCGCGGGCAATGTGATCACCAACCTCCTCAACTCGTTCCGCGACGATGGTCCGGAATTCCTCGCCGAACATGGCGCTCAAGCGCCGATCGGTCGCGCCGCCCAGCCGCGCGAGATCGCCGAGGTCGTCGCCTTCCTAGCGTCGGATCGCGCCAGCTTCGCCATCGGCTCGATCTTCATGGTCGACGGCGGCTTCAGCGTCCAAATCCAATAACCAACCGCGACGAAAAGACGGAAGGCCGGCGTCGAGAAAGACGCTCGCGCCCGGCCGCCCTGCC
Organism: Caulobacter segnis ATCC 21756; assembly: GCF_000092285.1. Lineage (NCBI taxonomy): Bacteria > Pseudomonadati > Pseudomonadota > Alphaproteobacteria > Caulobacterales > Caulobacteraceae > Caulobacter > Caulobacter segnis. The sequence continues at coordinate 3,235,188 of NC_014100.1, forward strand.
TGTCGATCGCCTCGCTCACACGCACGACATCTCAGGAGAAACCCATGACCTCAGCCGAACATATCCGCCGGCTCTACGACGCGGTGAACGCCAAGGACCTGGCGACGATCGCGGCGTTTGGCTGCGAGGAAAGCGAGTGGCTTGATGTGCCCTTCGATTACCTCGCGACAGGCGCGCGCGCCATCATCGACCCCTGGGCGGCCTGGTTCGGTTACTTCCCGGACTCGTACAGCGATCCGGTCCACATCACCGCCCTGGGAGACACGGTGGTGGCCCAGGGTCTCACCAAGGCGACCCACAAGGGCGCTTTCCCATCTCCGGCCGGCCGCCTGGACCCCACCGGGCGGACCATCGAGGTGCGCTTTTGCGATGTCTATCGCCTCCGCGGCGACAAGATCATCCGCGCGGACAGCTATTTCGACTTCTACTCGCTGCTCCGGCAGATCGCTCCGGAGCGGCTGAACGGGCATACCAACGCATCCTAAACCTAGCGCGGGGCGGGGCTCGGCGACGCGTGCCGGCGAGGGGCGCGACGCCGTCCCGGGAAGCCAAGTTACGCCCATTCTGGCGCGAGAAGCAGCCCCGACCTCAAACTTGGGTCGCGCCCGACATTGGCCGCTGGCTCTGGAGTTGGCGGCCAACGGGTCCTATCGCCGCGCCGGCGGCAAGATGGCGATGGCTCGAAAGTCATTGACGTTGGTCAGCGTGGGGCCGGTGAAGAGCAGGTCACCGCTCAAATCAAAGAAGCCATAGGCGTCGTTGTCCGCCAGATAGTCCGCGCCTAGCGCCCCCCTTTCGGCGGCTTCGCTCAGGCTCGTTGGACGCAGGATCGCGCCAGCATTGTCCTCGCGCCCATCGATCCCGTCCGTGTCGGCCGCGAGGGCAAAAATGCTCGCCTCGCCATCCAGCGCCAGGCCGAGCGCGAGCAGATATTCGGTGTTGCGCCCGCCCCGTCCCCGCCCCACGACCGTCACCGTCGTCTCGCCCCCTGAGAGCAACATCAGAGGCCTGTCCCCTGGCTGGAGTCCATGGCTCAAACAGCGCGCCAGAACAGCGTGCGCCCGGGCCACATCGCGCGCCTCCCCCTCGATCGCGTCTCCCAGGATGATTGGCTCATATCCAAGGCCGCTAGCCGCTTTGGCGGCGGCTTCGAGTGAAAGACCCGGCGCGGCGACGAGTTCGAACCGCCCCTCGGCGAACGCGACACCCGCCGAATGCTCGCTCGCGGGATTGGCCAGCCAGCTTGCCACCGCCGGTGTTGGAACGATGTCATAGCGCCGCAAGATCGCCTCGGCCTGGGCGCGGGTCGTCATGTCCGCCACCGTTGGCCCCGAAGCAATGAACTGGGGATCGTCTCCGGGCACGTCGGAGATCGCCAAGGTTAGTAACCGCGCCGGGCCAACCGCCTGGCGCAACCTTCCCCCCTTCACCAGGGACAAATGCTTGCGAACGCAGTTGATCTCGGAGATTGGCGCCCCGCTCAGAAGCAGAGCCCTGATGAGCGCCTGCTTGTCGTCGAGCAAGACCCCAGGCGGTGGCGCGACCAACAGCGCCGAGCCGCCACCGGACAACAAGCACAGCACGAGGTCGTCGCTCGTCAGGTTCTCAAGACTGGCCAGGAGGCGGGCGGTGGCCTCGACGCCGTTGGCGTCCGGCACCGGGTGGGCCGCCTCCACGACCTCGATATGTCGTGTCGCCGCGCCGTGGCCATACCGCGTAATGACCAAGCCACTTAAGGGCGTTGACCAGTGGGCTTCGACCGCGGCGGCCATGGACGCGGCGGCCTTCCCCGCCCCGACCACGACAGTACGCCCCTTGGGCGGAGGCGGCAGAAAGCTGGATAGACACCGCATGGGATCAGCCGCGGCCAAGGCCGCGTCGAACATCCGACGCAGATCGGTCTCAGGGCTGCGCACGCGACATCCTCCCGCAACGTATTGCGCCGACCTATCGCCCGAAGCGACGAAGGCCCAATGCCGGACACGAATGAATCCATGCGAAAAAGCGAGCGGTCGGCGCATGAGCGCCGGCCGCCCAGTCGCGCCTACATCTTCAGGCTCACGGTGAGCCCGAAGGTTCGAGGTGGCGCATAAGCGCCGAAGTTGGCCCCGAGGAACGTGCCTTGATAAGTGCGCGTCACCTCGTTGGTCAGGTTCTTGCCCCAGAGCGAAATGGCCAGCTTGTCGGAGGCTGGGGTGTAGACGATCCGGCCGTCGACGAAGGTCGACGCCGGGCGCTGCTCGGGGCCGGTGTTGGAGTTGTCGTCGAAGATGTGGCTCTCGTAGCGGTAGTCGACGGCGAACCGCAGGTCGCCGCGATCGCCCAGAGCAAGATCGTAGGATGGCGACAGCACCACCTTGTGCTTGGGCGTGCGCGAGATGCGATTACCCGCGAAGTTCTCGCCGGGCTCGGGGACAAATTCGTCGAACCGCGCGTCGGTGTAGCCGTAGCTGGCCACCAATCGCACGCCCTTGAACGGCCGCCAGCTAAGGTAGGTCTCATAGCCCTTGATGGTCGCCTTGCCGGCGTTGTCAGTGACGGTGGCCAGACCATCGGTTCGCCGCGTCTGAAGATCGCTATATTTCAGGACATAGATCGTATTGTTCCAGATCAGGGCGCCGTTCAGGAAAGCGGCCTTCTGGCCAATTTCGTACTGGGTGGCGTACTCGGGCTCGAAGCCGTCGGCCGCGTCGACGGCCGAACTGGGCGTGTCCTGGAAGCCGCCGCTCTTGAAGCCCTTCGAGATCATTGCGTAGAAGAGTTGGTCCTCGGCCGGGTGATAGTTTACCCCGGCGCGATAGGTCACGGCGTCGTAGGTTCCCGAGACACTGACATCGTAGGTTTCCTCGGCGCGGAAGATCGAGTCACCCGCAGTGTTGGAGACGCGGTAGTCCTTCTTGTCCTTGGAATAGCGCAGACCGCCGATCAACGAGATCTTGTCGGTGACCGGGACGGTGACATCCCCGAAGAAGGCGTAGCTGTCGAGCCGGGCGTCTTGGTCGAAGATCTCCGTGCCCCTCCCCCCGATATCGAGCGTCAGCACATCCTTGCGAAGGGTCTTGCTGTCGAACTTGTAGAAGCCGGCGACCCACTGAACACGACCGCCGGGCAAGTTGCTCAGCCTGATCTCATGGCTGGAGAAATGGCTGTCCTCGTCATTGCCGCCGGCGATGTCGATGAAGTTGGTCGTCGGATTGCCGCCGTCGAAATCGTAGAAGGCGTGGTAATCCAGATCCCGGTAGGATCCGAGATAGGTCAGGGTCGCGAACGGCATATCCCAGTCGAGCTGGCCCCGGACGCCCCAGGTGTCGCGGTTCTGGTAGCCGTCGGTCGACCCGGCCGTACGCTTGCGGTCGCGATCCACCGTCCAAAAAGCCGATAGGTCATCGGTCTCATCCAGGTCGAGAACGTGCTGACCTGGCCCTTTGGCGCGATCACGCGTCCCGTCCACGGTCCACAGGAACCGGACCTCCTCGCGTGGCTGGATCGCCAATTGCAGACGACCGCTACGGGTGTCCTGATCCTCGACGCGGCCGCCCGTGAAGGTGTTCTTGACGTAGCCGTCATGGGTGCGCCAGCTGCCGCTGGCCCTGACGGCGGCCTTGCCCTCCAAGAGCGGGACGTTGGCGTAGGCCGCGCCCTCGAGACGCTTGTAGTTTCCGGCCGTCACTTCACCGGCCGCGTCCAGGCGATCGAACACGGGTCGATTGGTGACGACGTTGACCGCGCCGCCCACGACGTTACGACCATAGAGCGTGCCTTGCGGGCCTTTGAGGACCTCGATGCGCGAGACATCGAAGGCGTCGAACGCCACGGCGGCTGGCCGCCCCAAGTAGATTTCGTCGAGGAACACGGCCGAGCTTGGATCGCCGGCCGCGCCCCGATCCGAAGAACCGATCCCACGGATGGCGATCCGCGGCTGGGAGGCGGGAAAGGCGTCGAAGTTCAGGCCCGGGGTGCGCGTGGCCACGTCGTCGATCTCGCGAATACGGGCCTGCTGAACTTCCTGCGCGCCGAAAGCGGTCACCGTCACGGGGACGTCTTGCAAGCGCTCGTTACGCCGCTGCGCCGTGACCACGATCTCGTCGATAGCGTTGGTCTGGGTCGGCGCCGGGACGGCGGGTGGCGTCTGCGCGAGGCCCGGGGACGCGGCGGCCAGGGCCGTGGCCGCGACGCCACACGCCAACACTCGGCGATTCATCGTCATCTGTTTCATCCCCAATGTTCTTTTTTGCTCCTCAGGCGAACCTGGGGCTGCTTGGAGCTAAAGCGACGTCTTGACGGGGGTCAATGAACTGGATGCAATCAATCGATGCACTGAATGAAATCACAATGCGCGTGACCTGGCCCGTCGCCCCAGACACACTCCGCGCGATCGGGCGCTAGCGCCTCTTCGCGCCGCCAGAACGAGCTCGATCAGGTGAGTTGATGGCAAGGCGTGCGCTCGCGCCGCCGCCGATCGCCAAGAGGACGTCAAACCCGGTGGCGCGCGCTCCAACGATGTTGTGGACGCCTCACGCCAAGGCGGTGAACCGCGCCAGGGTCAGCCTGGGCAAGCGGACGGCGCGTCGGCTGTCTCGATCGATGCAGCACCATAGGCTGTCGACCTGCGCCAGGACTTCCTGGCCGCGCTGGATCATGGTCTGAAACCGGGCCTTGGCGCCGCCGGCGGTCTGGAGATGGGTGTGGGCCAGGATCGCGTCACCCAGGAAGGCCGGGCGCCGATAGGTGATCTCGTGCTTGAGCGCCACCCAGAGATAGCGGGCGACCGCCTCGGGATCGGCGATCCGTTCCCAATGATGGACCACCGCATCCTGGGTCCATCGCAGATAGACGGCGTTGTTGACATGCCCGATGTGATCGATGTCGTCGGGACGGACCGCGATGACGAGGATGCTGGATCCAGGCTTGGCGCCCGAGGTCGCGTCCGAACGCGAGGACGCCTGCCTCGTCGTCACGCGGCATAGCCTGGGTTGAGGCGATCAAGACGCCTTAGAAGGCCTGGCCACACAAGCGTGTTGGCCACTCCGCTCAGGCCGCTGGCCTGTCCTTCGACGACGTCCTGAACGTGCTCTTGAGGAATCCGCAAGGGCCCGCCCGCCTGCGCCGCCACCTGCATCTGGCAGGCGCGCTCTAGAAAGTACATCGTGGTGAAGGCCTCGGCCACCGAGGCGCCGGCCACGAGGGTCCCGTGATTGCGCAGGATCATGGCGTTCTTCCCGCCAAGATCCGCCACCAGCCTGGGCCGCTCGTCATGGTTCAGGGCCACGCCCTCGAAGTCGTGATAGGCGACGTTGCCGTTGAGCAGCATGGCCGTCTGGTTCAAGGGCAACAGGCCCGCTTCCTGAGACGAGACGGCCGTTCCGGCCACCGTATGCAGATGCATCACGCAACCGGCGTCGGCGCGAGCGTCGTGGACCGCCGAATGGATGGTGAAACCGGCGGGATTGACCATCTGCCTGCTCTCACCGACCACCTGCCCGTTCAGGTCGACCTTGACCAGGGAGGAGGCGGTGATTTCCTCGAACATCCAGCCAAACGGGTTGATCAGAAAATGGTGCTCGGGACCTGGCACGCGGGCCGAGATGTGGGTGAACACCAGGTCGTCCCACCCAAACAGCGCCACCAACCGGTAGGCCGCCGCGAGGTCGATCCGGATCGCCGCTTCCTGGGCGTTGGGCTGGGACGACGCCATCAAGGCGTGCGCGTTCATGGCGACCTCCTCAGTCGAGTTGAACATCGAGCAACCGCGCGAACTGCTGGCCGCAATGCATGTCGCGTTCGATCTCGCCGCCTTGCGGCGAAGTGCGCGCATAGGAGATCTTCACGACGTTCAGGCTCGGCACGGCGAAGCGCTTGACCTGATCAGGGCTGGCGCCGAACAGCCGATGCATCAGATCGGCGCCCAGGGCCGGGCTCTGGCTGTATTTGGCGAAGTTCTCCGGGCCGTCGAAGAACAGATCGAACGTCACCCAATAGGGTCCGGCGTTCTTGGAGCGAACGTGGCGGCAGACATCCTTGACCGTTTTCATCAGGCGGCCTCGGCTGCGCGAAGATCGATCCACACCGTGCGGACCAGTTCCATCGGGTCGTCGACGTGGACGACGTGGTTGAGCTTGAACTCGTAGACCTGGCCCCGTTCGACATCGGCCGGCGTGAACGCAAAGCCGTAGCTTGGCAGCTCCTTGTCCATCGAGATCGGCCAGTGGAAGAAATAGGCGTTGCAGGCCTTGGCGATCTGCGTGGCCGCTTCCTGGGTGTCGGCGGTGGCGACGAACAGCACGCCGATCTCGCGCGGCGCCGGCGTGCCGGCGGGCGGCTTGTCGCCCGAAACGGCGTTCCAGCCGTACATCCGCAGCGAGATGTGGAAGTCGCCGGCCTCCGGTCCCACGGACTTGCGAGCGCGCTCATAGAGGCCCGCGAGCATGCTGTCATGGAACTCGTCGATCCGGCAAAGGACGTCCGGATCCTGGATCCCGATCAGCATCAACGTCTGGAAACGACCGCCGGCCGCGCCTTCGAGCTTCATCGTGTAGGGCCTGGGCTCCCAGACCGAGCCGGTCACCTTGACGGTGCGATCATCGACCGGCGTGTAGACGGCGTCGGTGACGTCGAGCACGCCGCCTGGCTCGACCAGGCGGAACGGGTCGCTGTTTTCGTACAGCATGTGGGCCGAGACACTGTCGGGATCGCAACGGTTGTCCGTCGAGAGCGGCGAGACCTCGAACCCGTCTTGCGAAATGGAGATCAGCACCCCCGAGCCGCGATTGCGATAGACGGCGCATTGCGCGCCGCACTCGGAAACCTTGCCCGCGTGCCAGGCGGCGCCTTCGGGCGCGCCGTGCAGCAGGGCGAAACTGGCGATCACGGCCGTGTCCGTGGTGCGGCCGCCTAGAATGATGTCCGCGCCGTCCCTCAAGGCGGCCATATAGGGCTCGGGCCCCATCGCCGCGACAATGTGATCGCAGGCGTCGATGGTCGCGTCATCCAAAGCGCCCAGGGGCGCCAGGGGCGTGATCTTGCCCGCGGCGTTCTTGGCCTTGAGGATCGCCTTGTCCTGCTCCGAATAGAGGAGCGCGATGCGGGGCGAGATCCCCAGCTCGCGGGCGACCTCGATGACGATGTCGCGCGTCCAGTCGAGGTTCTTGTCGCCGCCGGCCTGTCCGCTCGTGCCGACGATCAGCGGAATCCCCGCCTCGGCCCCGGCCCTCATCAAGATGGTCAGGTCGCGCTTCACCGAGCCGCGATTGTTCTTGGACATCCCCAAAGCCAAGTAGGCCGCGCCGCTGTCGGTCGAGCCCGCATCGGTCGCGATGGCGTGGGCGCCCCGCGCGACGCCAAGGCGGACCTCCTCCTCCACGGCGCCAGATCCCAGCGAGCCCGTGGGCACGATGATGTTGATGGGTCCTGGCGACACGCGAACTCCTCCCAAAACGAACAGTCGTTCGGCGACGACGTTTCGCGGACCGTATTTTTATGGATTCACAATGTCAATTATTGGATGCAATTTGAGGCTCAGGCGTGGACCCGCGCGACGCCGCCAGCGCCGGCGGGCTTGCGCCAGACAACGCCGCGACCCGGCGCGCCGCGAACCTTGGATCGAATGATGCGCGAATTGATCTGGCGCCGCCCCTGGGACGCCAGGCTTCTGTGACGCGTTTTTTTGGAGAGGCCAGAACATGCCGCGCTCGCGCAAGGTCGTCGTCACGCAACGGTTCTTCGACGACAGCACCCAAGCCTATCTGAGGGCCAATGGCTGCGAGGTCGAGATCGCGTCGCTGCCGGAGGGAAAGGCCGATGGCGACCTCAGCCATGAAGCCCTGGTCGAGCTTCTGGCCGGCGCCGGCGGCTGGATCGTCGGCCACGCACGGGTGACCCGCCAATTGCTCGAGGCGCTGCCCGATCTTCAGATCGTGTCGCGTCGAGGGGTGGGGTTCGAGCGCGTGGACCTTGAGGCGGCTCGCGCCCTGGGCCGGGTCGTGACGATCGCCGCGGGCGGCAACGACGCTTCGGTCGCCGATCACGTGATCGGACTGATGCTGGCGGTCGCGCGTCGTTTCCGAGAGTCGCAACAGCGGATGATCGATGGCGACTGGTCGATCCTGATGGGATCGGACCTCTGCGAGAAGACCGTGGGGGTCGTTGGCCTGGGCCGGATTGGCAAGAGCGTCGTCAGACGGCTGGCCGGATTTGACTGCAAGGTCCTGGTTCACACAAACCGTCCCGACCCGGACTACGCCTTGGCCACCGGCGTTGAGTTTGTCGATCTGCCTGATCTTCTGGCGCGCAGCGACTATGTCACGCTGCATGCGCCGCTTACGCCCAGGACGCGCTTCATGATCGACGAGCGGGCGATCCAGGGCATGAAGGCCAGCGCGATCCTGATCAACACAGCGCGCGGAGGGTTGGTGGAAGACCAGCATCTGCTGTCAGCCCTTCGCGAAGGGCGCCTCGCCGGAGCGGGCCTGGACGTGTTCGTCAGCGAGAGCGACCCGTCGTATGGGGCGGTCTCACAAGCGCTGTTGGGTCAGCCTAACGTCGTCTGTACGCCGCACGCCGGCGCATCCTCGAGGGAAGGCTTGAATAGGACCAACCTTATCGCCGCGCGATCGGTCGTCGCCGTGCTTGACGGCGATAACCCACCGCCTGAGTGTGTCGTCGCCGACGGCCGCCCGGCTCATTGACGGCTCAGACGACCTTTTAGGAACCGCGCGCGGCATGGAGCTTGACTGGCTCGAAGACTACCTGGCGCTCGTGCGGCATCAGCACTTTGGACGCGCGGCCGAAGCGCGGAACGTCTCGCAGCCGGCGTTCAGCCGGCGGATTCGGCTGCTGGAGACCTGGCTGGGCGCGCCCCTGTTCAATCGCGACACTCATCGCGTGGCCCTGACGCCAGCTGGCGAACAGTGGCGCGCGAGCGCCGAGGATCTGTTGCGGCGTCTCTATCTGGGGCGCGACGAGGTCAGAGCCGTCGCCGAAGGCTTCGTCTCGACATTGCGATTTGCGTCCACCCACGCCTTGTCGATCACCTTTTTTCCGCGGTGGCTCGAAGAGATAGAGGCCGAGCGCCCCCTAGGCTCGACGGTAAGCCTGGTGACCGACAACATGGCCGGGTGCGAACGAATGATGCTGCAGGGCCAGACCCAGTTTCTGCTCTGCCACCACCACCCTTCCACGCCGGTTTCCTTTCTGCCCAACTATTTCACCTCGCTGGACGTGGGCGCCGACACGCTCGTGCCGGTTAGCGCGCCGGACCTGGAAGACCCCACAAGGCCGCGTTTCGCCCTACCCGGGAACCAAGAAACGCCAGTCCCCTATCTGGCCTTCACCGAGGTCTCCGGCATGGGGCGCATTCTGACATCCGTTCTCGCCCTGGAACGATCCTCGATCTGGCTGAACACGACCTTCAGCGCGCATGTGGCGACGGTTCTGGCCGCCATGGCCCGCGCGGGTCGAGGTCTGGCGTGGCTCCCCTTGAGCCTGATCGCCTCCGATCTCGAGCGCGGCGTCCTCGTGCGCGCTGGCGAGACACGATGGGACGTGCCGATCGACATTCGGCTGTTCCGCCCCCGCGCGCGCCAGAACGCGGCGGCCGAGGCGTTCTGGACACGCCTGAAACAGCGCGACGACAGCGCCCCGCCTCCACCGAGCGCCTGAAGAAGGTCAGCCCGCGGCGAGCTAGGCAGAGACTTGCGCGCCCACCGCGAGAGCGGTGTAAGGAAAGACGGCCGGCGGAGGTTTCCGCGTCGGGAGATGGCAAGCGGATGGCGATGGAGATGACGGGCCAAGAGGCGGAAGGCAGCGCGCCCCTGGCGGATCCTCCGCAGGTCGAGCCCACGACCAACACCGTCTTGATGAGGCTGCGGGAAATGATCGTTACGGGCCAGATCCCCCCGGAAACGCGACTTCGCGCCGAGGGTTTGGCGACCGAACTGGCGGTTTCTCGAACGCCGATCCGGAGCGCCCTGGCGGTTTTGTCGGCCGAGGGGTTGGTCGATTACAGCGTCAATCGCGGCTACACCGTCAGAGCCGTGACGATTAGCGACATCTTTGACGCGATCGAGGTCCGCGCCCGGCTGGAGGGGCAGGCCGCGCGCCTGTCCATCGAACTGGGCTGGGAGCCAGGGGCGCTTGACCAACTCGCCAAGCTGGCGCGTCGAGGACGGGCGATCCTGGAACAAGGCGATTGGTCCGAGGCCGCCGAGGTCGAATGGTACAGGCTCAATCACGCCTTTCATCGCGCCATTCAGTACGCGTCGGAGAACACGGTGCTCCGTAACGCCATCAAGATGACGCTGATCTATCCCGTTCTGGGCGATCCAGCCCGCCTTTGTCCGAGCGTCGCCGCCGCCGTGCCCCTGCGCTTCCGGCAGCTTTCGGCCACGCCCCCCGCCCATCTTTTGGCGTCACAAGCCGACCACGAGCGGATCATCGACGCCTTTCGACGCGATGACGCCGCTCTGGCCGAAATGATCATGACCGAGCATGTCCTGGCCACCAAGCGTCGCCTGCATGCGATCGCCACGCGGCGCTGACGGTCCTCCCAAGACCGGGACGCCGCGCCCGCGTCGAGGGTGACGCGCCGGGCGAGGCGAGGATCATTTCATCCGATTTCCGCATTGGCCACGGGCCATGCCGCTGGCCTAACCGAGTGTAGCCACGGCCAGGAGCCAGGGTGGATACGACCTCGCCGCCGCGCTTGGCTTGGCGCGCGAGCGATCCCCCGCCCTGCCCCGGCCCGCCGCCGCGCCGCTGGGGCTCGCCGCGGCGTCACGCGAGGAAACACCATGAGCCGTAGCCGCCACTATCGCATCGCCGTGATCCCAGGGGACGGGATTGGCAAGGAGGTGGTTCCCGAGGGACTGCGCGCGCTGGAGGCGGTTTCGAAGCGGTTTGGCTGCACCTTCGCGTTCGACCAATTCGCGTTCGCCAGCTGCGATTATTTTCTCGAACACGGCGTCATGATGCCCGACGACTGGAAAGACCAGATCGGCGGGCATGACGCGATCTTCTTCGGCGCGGTCGGCTGGCCCGAGAGCGTGCCCGACCACGTCTCCCTGTGGGGATCGCTAATCCAGTTTCGCCGCGAGTTCGATCAATACGTCAATCTGCGGCCGGTGAAACTGATGCCGGGCGTTCCAAGCCCCCTGGCCGGTCGCGAGCCTGGCGATATCGACTTCTACGTGGTGCGTGAAAATACCGAGGGCGAATACTCCTCGATCGGAGGCCGGATCTTTCCAGGCACTGAACGGGAAGTCGTCGTCCAGGAGACCGTCATGACGCGGGTCGGCGTCGATCGCATTCTCAAGTTCGCCTTCGAGCTGGCCCAGCGCCGCGAGAAGAAGCACCTGACCTCGGCGACGAAGTCCAATGGCATCGCGATCACCATGCCCTATTGGGACGAGCGGGTGGAAGACATGGCGCGCGCCTATCCCGACGTGCGCTGGGACAAGTATCATATCGACATCTTGACGGCCCATTTCGTCCAGCACCCTGACTGGTTCGACGTCGTCGTCGCCTCCAACCTGTTCGGCGACATCCTGTCGGACCTTGGACCGGCCTGCGCCGGCACGATCGGCATAGCGCCAGCGGCCAACATCAACCCCGAGCGAGATTTCCCCTCACTGTTCGAGCCAGTGCATGGCAGCGCGCCAGATATCGCGGGCCAGGGGATCGCCAATCCCGTCGGGCAGATCTGGTCAGCCGCGCTGATGCTGGATCATCTCGGAGAACGCCAGGCGGCTTCGGCGATCGTCGCCGCGATCGAGACGGTTCTGGCTCAGCCGCGGCTGCGAACGCGTGACCTGGGCGGCCCGCTCGGCACCGTCGACTGCGGCGCGGCGATCGCCCAAGCGCTGCTGGAGGCGCGATAGACCCACGCCAGACGCCGCTCTTAAAAAGGAACGGCCCGCGAAGGGATATTTTGCATCCACTTTATTGACATTTAGCATCCACGACACCTAGCCTGCTTCGAACACCGGACAAAACGGTGGATAGACAATAATAAAAATGGGGAGGCTGAAATGAACACTGACGCAGCTCCCACCTCGCCGCGCGGACCGCGCGGGCGAGCCAGCGCGACCTGCCGCTTGCGGCGCGCGGCCCCATGGATCAAGGGATCGCTGTCGGCCCAAGCCGGACCGCGGATGTCGCCCCCGATCGCGCGTCCGGCGCCACGCCGTCGCCCGCCAAGAGCCTCCGCCGCCCCGTCGCGCTTCCACGCGCCTTTTCGGCGGACGAGATCGCGACCGTGGCGGCCGTTCATTTTGGAGACGACCTCTTGATCGACGTCCTGCGCCAGCCCGCCGTCCTGGGCCTGCTGATGATCGTGTCCTTCATGACCTTGATCATGACCCGGAGACTGTCGGCGATAACGGCCCTCATCCTCACGCCCGTGGTGTTCGGCCTCCTCGCGGGCGCCGGGGCTGGCGTCGGCGAGATGATGGTCAAGGGCGTAACGGACCTGACGCCCACGGCGCTGATGCTGGCCTTCGCGGTGCTGTATTTCGGCTTGATGATCGATGTGGGGCTGTTCGACCCCCTCGTGCGCCTTGTCTTGCGGACGGTGGGCGACGACCCCGTGCGGGTGACGGTCGGCACCGCGCTGCTGGCCACGATCGTGTCTCTGGACGGAGATGGCGCGACGACGGCGCTGGTCACCATCTCGGCCATGCTACCCATCTACCGCCGCCTAGGTCTCAATCCGCTGATCCTGGCGCTGATGTTGGGGATCTGCGCCTCGGTCACCAACCTGCTGCCGTGGGGCGGCCCGACGGCGCGCGCCGCCAGCGCCTTGGGGATCGACCAGTCCCTGCTGTTCCTGCCGATGATGCCAACCATGCTCGCGGGCTTGGGCTTTGGCGTGCTCGTCGCCTATGGCCTTGGCCTGGCGGAGCGAAAGCGCCTGGGAAGGCTGGCCTTGCGTCCCCTGCCCCTGGCGGAAACGCAAGCGGACTCGCCGGCCGACCCGGGTGAGGATCTGTCGGCGCGCCGCCCAAGGTTGTTCGTGTTCAACCTGGCCCTGACCATTGTCCTGATGGTGGGACTGTTGTCGGGATTGGCGCCCCTGCCCGTGCTGATGATGTGCGCCTTCGCGATCGCCCTGATCGTCAACTATCCGGCCCTGAAGTTGCAACGCGAGCGCATCGCGGCCCATGCCGACAATGTCGTCAATATCGTGCTCCTAATCTTCGCCGCGGGCGCCTTCACGGGAATATTGTCCGGCACGGGCATGGTCTCGGCCATGGCCAGCAGCCTGGTCGCGGCCATTCCGCCGGAACTGGGTCCGTATCTCGCGCCGATCACCGCTCTGATCGGCATGCCGCTGACCTTCTTCATGTCCAACGACGCTTACTACTTCGGCATACTGCCCGTCATCGCCGAGACCGCGTCGCACTATGGCATCCCTCCGGAGGCGATCGCGCGCGCCGCCCTGACGAGCTTGCCGATCCACGCCCTGAGCCCGCTGATCGCCGCGATCTATCTCGTCTGCGGCCTTCTGGAGGTCGATGTCGGCGCCTTGCAGCGTTTCGCCCTGAAATGGGCGGTGGCCTCGAGCCTGGTCATGATCGCGGCCGCGCTGGCCAGCGGAGCCTTTCTGTTTCGAGTCGGCTAGGCGTTTCGACCCGCGGAATGGCCGGGGCCTAGCAGGGCGAGAGCCAAACGCGGTCGCGCTTAGAAACCTGCTGGGGCGGCGCGCGCCCGGCGACGTCGGTGGATGCGATCCAGCACGGCGGAGAGGACATGCGCGCTGACCATCCTAAGATCGGTTTCCTATTTTTGGGCGGGGTGCATCAGGCGCTCCATATCGCGCCGATCGCCGCGGCTCTGGCGCGCGAGGGTCGGGCCCAGGTGTCCATGTTCGCGCCGCTGGAGGACATCGCTCCCCTGACGCGCCTGCTGTCAGACCTGGAATGCGCCCATCCCGTCCAGGCGTTGATGATCCCCGCATGGCTGTCGAAGCCTCACGCAGTCATCGCCAAGCAGCCGCCCAAGCTGGCCTGTCTATTGGCCAACAGGTCGCGGTTCGAAGACCTGGATGTCCTCGTGGCGGCCGAACGCACCTCCACCGCGCTCAAGGCCTGGCCCGGACCGTCGCCAAAGCTGGTTCATGTGCCGCACGGGGCCGGAGATCGCGCGCGCGGCTTCGAGCGACGTATCCGGCGCTTCGATCACGTGATCGTCTCGGGTCCCAAGGACCAGGCGCGGATGATCGCGCAAGGTCTGGTCAGCCCCGCCACCTGTTCGGTTTCCGGGAGCGTCAAGGTCTCCACGGTCTTGTCCCATCCGCGCATGGGCGTTCGCGGGCGCCTGTTCACCAACGATCGGCCGGTCGTCCTCTACAACCCACACTTCGACGCCAAACTGTCGTCATGGGCGAGTTTTGGGGCCCGTATGGCGGCGGCCTTCCGTGAGCAGGACCATTTCAACCTGGTGATCGCCCCGCATGTCAGGCTGTCACGCGGCTGGTCAAGTTCCCAGCGCGCCCGCTTCGAGGCCCTGGCCCTCGAGGATAGGATCCTGGTCGACGCCGGCTCGGACCGGTCACACGACATGACCTACACGATGGCGGCCGACATCTATGTCGGCGATGTCAGCAGCCAGGTCTATGAGTTCCTCGCGCGCCCGCGCCCCTGCGTCTTCCTGGACCGTGGCGTGGGGGCAAGAGCCGAGGACCCGAGTTTCGCGTTCTGGTCGCTGGGCGAGTTGGTCGCCGACCCGTCCGACGTGCTCGCCGCGCTGACCCGCGCCCACGCCGTTCACGCCCGTTACCGTGATCGGCAAGTCCTGGCGGTCGAGGCCGCTCTGGGGCGGCTGGAAGACGCGACGCGGACCGCCGCCGACACCCTTCTACGGATCTCCCGGTCTCCAGACTAAGGCGCGAGACTCTCGGGCCCTCGACGGACATTCGCCCCCTCGCGCGGCGGTGGGGAAGACCGCGCGAGGGGGCGAGCCTTGGCGCCGGAGACGGTTCGGGGGGAGGAACCGGCGGCTCTGGACAGCGCCAAAGGACAGTGTGGCGTCGTCAGGCGCTCATGGGCCCATCCAGACGCCCGTCGACGAACTGCCGCACATACGGATCGGGGCTTTCGTCCAGCGCCGCGGGTGGGCCACGCCAGACAATTTGGCCCTGATGCAGCATGGCGATCTCGTCACCGATCGTCCGGGCCGACGTCAGATCGTGGGTGATCGAGATCGCCGTGCATCCCAGCCCACGCACTTGATCGACGATAAGGTCGTTGATCGCGGCGGCGGCGATCGGGTCCAAGCCGGTGGTTGGCTCGTCGAAGAACAACAGCCTCGGCGCGGTGACCACCGCCCGCGCCAGGCCGACCCGCTTTTGCATGCCGCCGGACAGCTGTGACGGATAGAGATCGGCCACCTCGGGCCCGAGACGGACCCGGCCAAGCGCCTCGCTCGCGCGGGCCCTGGCTTCCGAACGACCAAAGCCGTCGGCGTTGAGCAGACGAAAGGCCACGTTCTCCCAGACCGTCAAACTGTCGAACAGGGCCGCGCCCTGAAACAGAACTCCCATGCGCGAGAACGCCGCGCGCCGAGCCTTCCCATCCAACAAGGCCAGATCCTCGCCATCGACAAGGATCCGGCCCGCGTCGGGGGTCATCAGTCCCAAGGCCAGTTTGAGGGTCACGGACTTGCCCTGTCCCGATCCCCCCATGATGACCAGGGAGCGACCGGCCGCGACGCTCAGATCAAGGCCGCGGATCACGGTTCTGGCGCCAAAGCTCTTGGCGACACCGGACCAAGCGAGCCGCGGCGAGGGCGAAGGTGGAGACGACGCGCCGATCATGCTGATCTCGAGATCAGCGTGGTCAACAGGTAGTCGCAGGCGAAGATCAGGATCGCCGCGGAGACCACGGCCCGGGTGGTCGCCCGACCAACTCCGCGCGCCCCGCCCGTGGCGACGTAGCCGTGGTAGCAACCCATCAAGGCCACGACGAAGCCGAACACCGCGGCCTTGACGAGGCCAGAACCGATGTCCCAGCCGGTCAGGAACCGCGCCGCGGCGCGCGCGTAGGTCGGCGCGCTGAAATCCAGGACGCCGACGGCGACCACTCCGCCGCCCGCCACGCCGATAATGTCGGCGACCAGGGTCAAGAGCGGCAGGGCCAAGACCGCCGCCGCCAGTCGAGGAGCGACCAGATAGCGTATCGGATCGGTTGACAAGGTTCGCATGGCGTCCAGTTGCTCGGTCGCCCGCATGGCCCCGATCTCGGCGGCGATGGCGGCCGACACCCGTCCGGCGAGCATCAAGGCGGCCAGGACAGGTCCGAGCTCACGGGTGATGCCCAGGGCGACGATCTGCGGCATGGCCTGGGCGGCGTTGAGCCTTCCGCCGCCGATATGGATGTTCAGCGCCAAGGCCGCGCCCGTGAAAAGCGCCGTCAAGGCCACGACCGGCAGGGAGAAGAACCCGATGGTCGTCAGCTGTCTTCCCCAGTGGCCCAGCCGCCAGGGGGGCGTCAGGATGCAAATCACGCCACGCCCCGCGAACAGCCCGACAGCGCCCACCGCCCGCACGGCGATCGTGGCCCGAGCGCCCAGGCTTCTGATCGGCGCGAGCACGGCCAACGACGCGGGGGGCATCCTAAGGCGCTCCCGCCGAGGCGCCGTCCGGAGCCTCGGGCGCGGGGGGGCGCATGACCGAACCGATCAGCCCGAAAAGGTCGACCGCCCCCTGGGTGTTGTCGATCTCGCCGCCCGGCCCCAGCGTCGCGGAGGACGCCCCGGGCGTGATGGCGACATGGGCGCCGCCGAGCAGCCCGTTGGTGGTGATCTTGGCCGTGGAGTCCTCGGGAAGAGCCACGCTCTTGTCGAGCGACAGATGGACGACCGCCAAATAGGACCGCGGGGCAAGCTCAATGCGGTCGACCGCGCCGACCTTGACCCCCGCCACGCTGACATCGGCGCCAGGGGCCAGGGCCCCGACCTCGCCAAACCGGGCCACCAGGGGATAGCCCCCTCGCCCGCCCGCATCGCTCGCCGACACCCCATAGGCCAGCAGCCCGCCGGCCGCGGCGAGGATCATCAAGCCCATGGCCGTCTGCGCCCAGGCTTCGGCCCGGGAGACACCCGCGCTCATTGGCGCGCCGCGGTACGCGCCGCGCCTTTCCGCAACTGGGCGATCAGCACATCGACATCGCCGCCGGCGTTGTCGATCGTCGAAACGAAGTCCTGTTGCTGGGTGATGGCCAGCCACACGCCCTTGAACTGGACATCGACGACTTTCCACGCGCCGCCGCCGTCCAGGACGCGCCACGAGACCTCCACCGGATCGTCCGCCTTGGGGCCGCTGATCACGGTATCGACGATCACGTCGCCAGGCTTGCGCACGGTCGAGCCGGTGACCTTGACCGTCCGGCCGCCGAACTCGGTCAGCCGCTTCTGATAAACGCCTTCGACATAGTCGCGATAGGCGGCGGCGAAGCGGGCGCGCTGGTCGGGCGTGACAGTCCGGCCGTACTTGCCCAGCACGAAGCCGGTGATCCTTGGCACGTCGGCCAGTTGATCTATGGCGGCCCGAAACGCCGGCTTGCGAGCGGCCGGGGTCTTGGCGTCTTCGGCCAGCACCGTCATCACCCGCTGGGCGTTGACCAGGACGAAGCGCTCGGCGGCGGGATCGCCAAGACCGGCGGCGGCCGGGGAAGAAGCGGTCAGGGCTAGAACCAGCATCCAGCCCCCCAGGAATGTGGGATGATTTGAACTCATGATCGATCCTGCGAGGAAAGCAAAAGGCGCGGCGTCAAAGGTCAGTCGCGGCGATCGGCTCGAAATCGGGAAGCTTGGCCGCCTCGCCCCGGGCTTGAGCGACCACGAAGGCGCGGTGCTGCAGATAGGCCGCGCGCACCGCCGCATAGGGATCGGCGGCGTCTTCGAGCGCGCGCACCGCCGGATCGGCTGCTTCGCGCTGGGTCACGGCCGTGGCGCCCAGCCGTGCCCGCCCGAAATCGGAGCCATAGCCGCCCGAGGCCAGGGAGATGGGATCGGCCAGGCTGTCGGCGATCCGGCCCAGCCCATCGCGCACGGTCGTTGGCCCTAGAAGGGGGAGAAAGACATAGGCCCCCGGGCGAGCGCCGTAGCGGCCCAGCGTCTGACCGAAATCAGCCTCGCGCGGCTCCAGCCCCGCGCGGGCGGCGACATCGAACAGCCCCGCGACGCCCAGGGTGGAATTGATCACGAAGCGCCCCGTGGCGCGGCTCGCCTGGCGAGCGTGCCCCTGGGCCAGTGCGTTCAGCGCTGTCACCGGTTCGCCGAGATTGGCCACCGCCGCTCCCAAGCGCGCCCGGACACGCCTTGGGGTGAGCGCCATGTAGCCCCGCACGATCGGTCCCATCGCCCATCGATCGACGCCCCTGGTGAAGCCAAAGCTCGCGCGATTGAAAGCGATCAGCGGGTCGCCAACCTCGCCGCCCGTCGCGCCCGTCGCGGCCGTCGCGGGTTGTCGGGCGTGAACCGGCGCAAGGAGGCCAAGACCAAGGGCGGCGGCGAGGCTCGCGGCCGCCCACGTCACCGGCCCGTCTGCTTTGATGTTCAAGCTCACGTCCTTGGACCTCTTGGGCGGCTGCTTTGGCCCAATGACGTCGCCCTCGATCAAACGCCCCAGCAAGTTTCTCGGGCCGGGCGCGCCAAGCCTGGACGCGCCAAAAAAATGAGTGAGGCGGCCTGCCGCGACGTCGTTGGGCGTGGCGGGCGAACTCCGGCCATGTCCTTGCCATCCCTTTAAGGAGACCGCCTCGCTTGACCGATTTCTCGCCGCGCCATCCGCCCTCCCGAGGCCTCTTCGACAGGCATCTGCCGCTTCGCCAGGCCCACGCCGCGCTGCGGGCCCAGGGCGTCGACCCGTTCAACATCTGCTTCGACACGATCCTCTCGCCGACCGAGGCGCGCTTGGCGGGTCGGCGCGTGATCATGCTGGGAAGCAACAATTATCTTGGACTGACCTTCGACGCCGAGGCGGTCGAAGCGGGCGTCGCCTCGCTTCGGACGCGAGGCACGGGCACCACGGGGTCGCGGATCGCCAACGGCAGCTTCGAGGCGCATCTGGCGCTTGAGCGGGCCTTGGCGAGGTTCTATGGGCGCCGCCACGCCATGGTGTTCACTACGGGCTACCAGGCAAATCTGGGCGTTCTGTCCAGTGTCGTGGGACGCGGCGATCACCTGCTGCTGGATCGCGACAGCCACGCCAGTCTCTATGACGGCGCGCGCCTGGGTCATGCCCGGGTCGTGCGCTTTCGTCACAACGATCCTGAGCACCTGCGCCGGCGCCTGGCGCGGCTCGAGGGCGCGCCGGGCGCGAAGCTGATCGTGGTCGAGGGGCTCTATTCGATGATCGGCGACGTCGCGCCGCTCAGGGAGATCGCCGCCGTCAAGCGCGAGATGGGCGCCTACCTTCTGGTCGACGAAGCCCACTCCATGGGCGTGTTGGGCGCGCGGGGAAGAGGCCTGGCCGAAGCGGCCGGGGTCGAGGCCGACGTCGACTTCGTGGTCGGCACCTTTTCGAAAAGTCTGGGAGCGATCGGCGGCTTCTGCGTCTCGGACCTGGACGGCTTCGAGGTCATGCGGGTGACATGCCGCCCCTACATGTTCACCGCGTCGCTGCCGCCCGCGGTGGCCGCCTCGACGGTCGCGGCTCTCGGGCGCATGGAGGCGCAGCCTGAGCTGCGGGGACGCCTTATGGCCAATGCGCGTCGCCTCTACCACGGGCTTAAGGCGCTGGGTTTTTCCGTCGGGCCGACGCCAGGACCGATCGTGGCCGTCGCCACCCCGGATCCGCCAAGCGCGGTCGCCCTATGGAATCAACTGCTAGCCCAGGGCGTCTACCTCAACCTCGCCCTGCCGCCGGCCACGCCCAACGGCCAGTCTCTGCTGCGTGGCAGCGTCACGGCGCTCCACACCGAGGCGCAGATAGACCACGTGCTGGCCGTCTTCGACGCGGCGGCCACGGCGCTGGGTCTGCTCGGAAACGGCGCGGCGCGGCTGGCGGCGCGCTCGGCCTAGAACCCTCAAGGCCTGGCCGGAAGGCGGGATCGCGGCCGTCCACACGACCGCGATCCCCAGGCTCCTAGAATCTATATCCAACCGCCGCCCCGACGACGAACTGGTCGGCGCTGCCGCCGACCTTGACGATCGGGCTGTCGGCGAAATCGCCCAGCAAACGCTTGTAGCTGCCGAGCGCCATCACGCTCCAGCGGTCGGTCACTTGATAGGTGGCCTTCAGTCCAAGGCTAATGTCGCGCACGCCGCCCTTGAGGTTATAGGCCGGCAAGCCGCTGGCCGCGGCGTCGGCGGCCGAGACCCCGAGATAGGTCTGAGCGTACTTCTTGTCGACATAGGTCGTCTTGAGAGACGAGCCGACGCTCCAACGCTCGCTGATCTGCTTGCCGTAGGTCAGCTTGGCCTCTCCATAGCCCCCCTCGTAGGTGTTGGAGGTGTCGGCCATGTAGCTGAATTCGACGCCCAGCTTGTCGTTCCTGGAGAAGACGTCACCCCGCGAATAGCCGACGAACGCGCCGGCCTCGAGCGCGTCGTCGATCTTGGCCATTTTGCTGACGGCGAGGTTCTTGACCTTGTGGTCGCGCTTGTTCTGGACGTCGATCGCCGGACCAAAGGACCAGCCCTCGATCGGTGAGAGATTGAGCTTGAGGTTCTGGCCTTGGAAGTCGAGGTAGAACGCGCCGTAGTTGATCCGCCCTTCGATATAGGGCGTGGCCTCCATTTTTTTGGAGCCCAGATACTCCGGTCGGGCGCCGCCGCCGATGGCGATGTCGCCCGACCACTCGCGCTCCTGGGCGCTAGCCGCGACAGGGGCGATGAGGGCCGGCGTCATGACGACGACCGACCAGAGAGTGAAATGCCGCATTGAGGTCTCCTTGCGAGACGGCGCCGACCAGTTCCCGCGCCGCGTGGGGTCCCCAATGACGTCGCGGCCGCCTGCTTGCCCCAGCCCGCCGCGACGAACGCTTGGCGAGGATGTTCGCGTCCAAACACGGCCCCCGATCGGCGAAAAGCCCCGCGTCTGCGGCCGCCGAGAAGCGCCGCCGCTGTCAAGCCTCCTGGTCGCAACGATTGATAACCAGTACGCGCGCCCGGACCGCCCTAGATGGGACGCTAGGCCGAGGTCCGTCCCGGCCTTTCCGCCAGCGCCTCAACCGGGTCCCAAGACGTGATCTCCCCGAGCCCTCCCCATCGCCAAAGCGACGCCGGCGCCTCCGAAGGCGACAACGACAGATCTTCGCCGCTCCTGGCCTCCTATCTGGAACGTCGCGCCGACATGAGGCGCTATTTCCTGGCCAAGCTTGGACCCGACGCCGATGTCGAAGATCTCGTCCAGGATCTCTATCTGAAGGTCCTTGGCCTGGGGGACGCGGCGGTGACCAATCCCCCGGCCTTTCTCTATCGGCTGGCCTCCAACCTGATGCTGGATCGACTTCGGCAGGGCCGGCGCGCGCGCATGCGCGACGCGGACTGGCGCAGCAGCCACCACGCCTCGTTGGGGGCGGTCGATATCGTCGATGCGCCCGACGCCGAGTCGGTCGTCATCGCGCGGCTACGGCTGGAGAAGGTCATGGCCGCCCTTTCGGCGCTCTCGCCACGCACCCAGCGCATTTTCAAGCTGCACAAGATCGATGGCCTGTCCTACGTCGAGACCGCCGCGGCGCTCGGCATTTCCAAGAGCGCGGTGGAAAAGCAGATCAGCCTGGCCCTGGGCCATCTTCATTCCAGGGTGACCCGATGAGTGCGACCAATCTGCATCACCCCCCGACAAACCGGGAAGGCGACGGCGCGCCCACGACGTCTTTTGGGCGAGGCTTGGTCGCATTTGGCCCCGAAGCCTCAGGTGACCGCCCATGACCGCGCCCCTGACCGATCCGATATCGCAAGTCGCCGCCGACTGGTTCGCCCGCCTGCGCGACGACGACGCGGACCTTGACGCCTGGACGACGTTCCAGGCCTGGCTGGAAGCCGACCCCGCCCACCGCCTCGCCTATGAGGCCATGGAGACGCTGTGGCTCGACCTCGAGGACGACGCCCCTCAAGCGCTGTTGAACGCGGCCGGGGCGACGGCGACCGTCGAGACGCTCACGCGCCCCTCTGGCCCCGCGACGCCGGCGCCAACCCCGGCCAGGGCCTCGCGACCAGGCCACCGTCGTCCGATCCCGTGGCTCATCGCCAGCGGAGCCATCGCCGCCGGCCTCGTGGCCTGGGTGGCCGCGTCGCGGTGGTCGCCGTCCGCGCCCATCGACTATGCGACGGCCAAGGGTGAGGTTCGCGCCGTGACCCTGGTGGACGGATCGCGACTGACGCTTGGCGGGGCCACCCGGATAACCGTCGAGATGAACGCCCGGCGTCGCGCGGTGACCCTCTCGGAAGGCGAGGCCACGTTCGATGTGGCTCACGAGGCCAACCGCCCCTTCGTCGTCGAGTTGGGCGATCAGCGGGTGCGTGTCCTGGGCACCGAGTTCAACATTTCGCGCGACCAAGGTCATACGGCCGTCACCGTACGGCGTGGCGTCGTCGCCGTGGCCCAGGTCGGCGGCGGCGAGGTGCGCTTGACCCGGGGACAGCAGGTCCTGCACGCCGAAGGCTCCACCGTCCAGGAGGTGCGCGAGGCCGACCCGGACGCGGTGTTCGCCTGGCGGTCGGGAAAGCTGATCTATGACAAGGCGCCCCTGGCGATGGTGGTGGCCGACTTCAACCGTTATGGCGGCCCGCCGATCCGTGTCGATCCCAGCGCGGCCAAGGTCACGGTGAGCGGCGTGTTCCTCGTTGACAGTCCTCGGGCCATGGTCGAGCGATTGGCGCGGTTCAGCGGGCTGACCGTGGTCGTCCGCGCCGACGAGATCATCCTGAAGGGCCAATGATCGCCAGTAGCGAGGCTCGGACCTGGTGAAGCGTGGCGTCAAGCGATGGCCAGGCCTGTGGGCGGTCGCCTTGGCGTCGCTGACCCTCGCGCCGGTGGCCCAGGCCGCCTCCGCCGATGTCCGACTGCGACTGGCGCGCAAGCCGGTGCGCGCGGCGTTGATCGATCTGGCGCTCCAGGCCGAGGTGTCGTTGGGCGGCAATCTCGACGCCTGCCGCGGCGAGAGCCCGGCGATCGTCGGACGGATGTCGCTGGAGGCCGCGCTCGCCAGAATGCTGGCCCAGTCCGGCTGCGGTTTCGAGATCTTGGACCGTCGCACCATCATGGTGCGACGGGCCCGCGCCGCGTCCGAAAGCGCTCGCTTGCCCGCGCCGACCGCGGCGCCCGTCCGACACCCCGAAGCCCACGCGACGATCGGCGAGGTGGTGATCACGGCCCAGCGCTATCCCAATCTTCCGGGTCGCACGCCGGCCGCGATCTCGGCGCTCGCCAGTCAGGCCCTGAGCCATGATCGCGCCTCCAGCCTGGCCGATATCGGGTTTCAGGTCGCGGGCCTGACCACGACCAATCTGGGACCGGGCCGGGATAAGATCCTGCTGCGCGGCCTCTCCGACGGGGCCTTTACCGGCCTGACCCAGTCGATCGTCGCGCTCTATCTCGATGAGGTCCCCGTTACCTACAACGCGCCCGATCCGGACCTGCGGCTGGCCGACATCGAGCGCGTGGAGGTCATGCGCGGACCGCAAGGCACGCTCTATGGCGGAGGCGCCATCGGGGGGGTGGTGCGCCTGGCGACGCGAAAGCCCGACCTGGACACGATGTCGGCCGAGGTCCTGGCGGGCGGCTCGGTCACCGGGGGCGGGGGCGCTGGCGGCGAGTTGGAAGGGGTAGTCAATCTGCCGCTCGTGACGGGGAAGCTGGCGCTGCGCGCCGTTGGCTATCGCGAACGCTCGGCCGGCTATATCGATAATCCGGCGCTGGGCCTGAACAACGTCAACACCTCCGATCGAAACGGCGCGCGCCTGTCGCTACGCGCGGTGCTGTCGCCAGCCTGGCAGGCGACAGCGGTGGTGAACCACCAGTCGCTGCGCAATCGCGACACCCAGTACGGCGTGTCTCGCCTGGGGCCGATGACCCGCGACAACGCCGTGCGCGAGCCCCACGACAACAGCTTCGACCAGGGCTCGTTGACGGTTACCGGCGATGGTCGCTGGGGGCGCGTCACCGGGTCGGTTTCGCGCCTGGGCCACGACTTTTCCAGCCGCTACGACGCCACCGCCCGCGCGGGGCTGTTTGGCCAAGCCGCGGGCCCCGCCGTCTTCGACGACGCGCGCCAGACAGACCTGACGGTCGGCGAGATCACCTACGCCATGCCCACTGGCCGCCGGTTCCACGGCCTGGTTGGCGGCTTTCTGTCGAGCACCCAGACGCGTCAGAAGAGCACTCTGGCGCCCTATCCGGCCGGAGGCGCCAGCTACGCGGAGTCGCGCGTCGACGACATTCGCGAGGCGGCCGTCTACGGGGAAGGAACCTGGGAGCTGCCTTGGAACTTCTCAGCGACGTTGGGGCTGCGCTGGTTCGACTATCGCTACGACATCTCCTCCGACCTGATCCAAGGCGCCAAAGCCCGCGCGTTCAAGGGTCATGGCGACGAAAACGGCTTCTCCCCCAAGGTCCTGCTCAGCTATGCGCCAAGCGCCTCGCTCTTGGCCTACCTGCAGCTCTCCGAAGGCTATCGACCTGGCGGCTTCAACACGGGCGGACGACTGGACGGCGGCCCGCCGCCGAGCCGGTACGAGGCCGACCAGCTCTGGAACTATGAGGCCGGGATCAAACTACGCGCCTTCGACGAGCGCCTGCGGCTGCGCGCCGCCCTCTTCTTCGCCCAATGGCGCTCGATCCAAAGCGATCAGTACCGACCCGATGGCCTGGGCTACACCGTCAATGTCGGCGACGGCGACAATGACGGTCTTGAGGTGGAGGCGGACTGGCGCGCGAGCGAACGGCTGGACCTGAGGTTCGCGCTGCTCCTCAATCGACCCGACGTCTCGCGGCTCAGCCTGGATCAAACAGCGGCCGAGAACGCCGGGCTGGCGGGGATCTCCAGCGGCTCGGCCAATTTCACAGCGGACTATCATCGCCCCCTGGCCTGGGGGCCCACCTTGCGGCTGCGCGCCCAGGTGGCCCATACCGGCGGGGCGCGCCTGAGCCTCGACGAGACCGCCGGGCGCCGGATGGACAGCTATACGACGACAGCCTTGAGCGCGGCGCTGGAGGGCGGGCGATGGACGCTCACGGCCTATGTCGACAATCCGTTCGACAGCCATGCCAACACCTTCGCCTTTGGCAACCCGTTCGCGCCGCGCGCCGACGAGGCCATCACGCCGCAGCGTCCACGCACCGCCGGCTTTCGGCTGCAGGCTCGCTTCTAGGACACCGCTTCGCCGGAGGCCGTCGCGAGAGGGTTGCGCGCGCCCCACCGCTCCCCGCCAGAAATCTGCTGGGGCGCCGAGCGCCTGGCGACGTCGTTGGGGCGAACCAACGCGCCCGGAGCCCCCCATGCCCCTCCAGCCTTTCCCCGTCCCCCGCTCGCCCCGCCCGCGAGATCGTTCGTCCGCATCGCTCGCCCCGCACCGCGCCTCGGCGACCTGGGCCGCAGCGGCCGCCTGCCTGAGCCTAGCGGCCTGCGCCCACGCCCCGTCGTCCCAAACCGCGGCCGCCTTGCCGCCCCCCGCCAAGACGGCGGGAGACCCGGCCGAGAAGACCAATCGGGCGATCTTCGCGGTCAATCGCACCGTGGATCGCGCCGCGGTCGCGCCGGTGGCGCGCGGCTATTCCAAGGTGATGCCGTCGCCGGCGCGCAAGGGGCTGAAGAACTTCACCTCCAATCTCAAGGGCCCGCACATTCTCATCAATGATGTGCTGCAGGCCAACTTCCGCCGAGCCGGCACGACCTCGGCCCGTTTCGCGATCAACAGCACGGTGGGGGTCGCCGGCCTCTTCGACGTCGCCGGCCGGATGGGGATGCCGTTCCATGACGCCGACATGGGCCAGACCTTCGGACGTTGGGGCGTGCCGCCAGGCCCAAGCCTGCAGATTCCCCTGCTGGGTCCCTCCAATCTGCGCGACTTCAGCGGCGACCTGATCGGCGGCGCGCTGAACCCGGCGACCTATCTGACCGGCGGCGCGGCGACCGCCGTCAGCGTCGTGGACGGCGTCGACATGGTCGATGATCGGGCCGAACTGCTGCCGCTGACAGACGAGTTGCAACGCACCTCGCCCGACTACTACGCCAGCCTGCGCGACAAGACCGCCGAAGGGCGCGCGGCCATGGTGGCGGAGGCCAAGAGCGGTCGCGGCAAGCCCGAAGGCGACCACAAGTCGGGCGCGCCCTTGCTGATGACCCCGACGGCGCCAGCCGCGGATCCGGCCGCGCGCCCCTGACCTGTTCTGGCGGCGGGACGCCGACCCGCGTTCGCCTCGCCACGCGGGCCCGCCCGCGGTCGGCGTGACGTCGAGACGCTCGCGACCAGCCAAGCCCCGGCGACGCCTTGGGCCTTGGCCCGTCGCATCGCTTCGCCGCCGCGTTCGCTTGAAGGACATCCGTGAATGCTCATGAAACTCTGGGGCGTGGTGCTGATCGCGCCCCTGGCGGGGGCCTGCGCCGTCTCCGCCCCCCGTGCGCCCGACCTGGCCGTGCCCGCCGTCTACGCGGCGCCGCGACCGGGCGCGGACCCGCCGAAATCGAACCTCGAACACTGGTGGCGGCTTTATCAGGACCCGCAGCTAGAGATGCTGGTGGCCCAGGCGCTGGAGGGCGGCTTCGACGCCCGGTTGGCGCGCGCCCGGTTGGCCGAGGCCCAGGCCACCCGCGGCGCGGCCCACTATCAGATCTATTGGCCGAGCGGCGGGCTGGAGGCTTCGGCCAACCACGCCAGCGGCGACGATGACAGCGAACGCGACATCGACCGCTACGCCGCGAGCTTCAGCCCGGCCTGGGAACTGGACCTGTTCGGTCGCCGGGCGGCCTCGCGCCGCGTGGCCGAGGGTGATCTTCATAGCGCCGAGTTCACCGCCGAAGCGACGCGTTGGGTGCTCGTGGCCCAGGTGGCCGATAACCTGTTCGCGGCGCGCGGTCTGGCCGCGCGGCTCACGGAGGCGCGGGAGACGCTGCGCATTCAAAGGGCTTTGGAGGCCTCGGCGCAGGCCAAGGTGGAACACGGGCTCGTGCCGGCCAGCGACGCGGCGCAGACGCGCGCCAATGTCGAGACGATCCGGTCCGAGATCCAGGATCTCGAGGCCCAGTTGGACGCCGCCCGGCGGGTCTTGCTCGCCCTCTGCGGTCGAGGCCGCGCGCCCCTGGACGAGATGCCGATCCTGCCACGGATCGGCGCGCCGCCGGCGCCGCCCGCGACCGTGCCCGGGGATCTGCTGTCGCGCCGACCCGACATCCGCGAGGCCCACTGGCGCCTGGCCTCCGCCGCCGGCCGACAGCAACTGGCCGCCCTGGCCTTCCTGCCCACCCTCACCCTGTCCCCAAGCCTCGGAATCAGCAAGGTGACCGGCTCGGACACGGCCAGCCTCTGGTCCCTTGGCGCCGGCGCCAAGGTTCCGCTGCTCGACATTCCCCGTCTGCGCAAGACGTTGGACGCGCGGCGGGCGGTGTCCGAACAGCAGGTGCTGGCCTACGAACGATCGGTGCAGACCGCCTATGTCGAGGCCGAGACAGCCTTGGCCTATCTCGACAGCGACACGCGGCGCGTGACGATGCTGCGCGCGGCCGAGCGCGACGCCGCGATCGGATACGAGGCCAAGCACGAGGGGTACCGGCGAGGCTTCAACGCTCTGCAGGACACCCTGGTGGCCGAAGGAGCCTGGCGTCAGGCCAGGATCGCCCTAGCCGGCGCGGAGGTCACGGCCCTCCAGCGTTCGGTCCAGGTTTTCAAGGCCCTTGGCGGCGGCTGGTCGCCGCCCGCCGCCGAGCAGGGCGCGGCCCTGCCCCCTCCCCTTTCGAGCACGGCTTCCAAGAAAGCTGGATAAACCGATGGATCGCATGATGACCCTATCGCCCCGCCGCCGCCCCGCGGCCTGGATGGCGCTTCTTGGCCTGAGCCTGTCTGGATGCCACCCGCCGGCGCCGGCGGCGGCGCCCGAACCGCTGCGCGCGGTGCGGGTCGCTCGGATCGAGGCGCGAACACTGCGGGTTCCGGTGCTCGCCTCGGGCTTGCTGACGCCACGCGAGGAAGCCGCCGTGACCTCGGAGCTTTCCGGCTACCGCGTCGCCCGGGTGTTTGTCGATCAGGGAGCCTGGGTCACCGCCGGCCAGCCGATGGTTCAGTTGGACGACACCTTGCTGCGCGCCCAGATCGCCGCCCAGCGCGTAGCGGTCGAACGGGCGGAGCGACAGGCCGCGCGGGTCGATGACCTCGACGGCAAGGCGGTGCTGTCGCAGGAGGACATAGATGCGCGCCGTTTCGACGCCCGCGCCGCCCGCGCCGCGCTCCAGGACCTGGAGACGCGTCAGGCGCGCATGCTGCTGCGCGCGCCGGTTTCGGGGCTAGTGCTGAAGCGCAATGTCAGGCCTGGCGAACTATCCGGCGGCGGGGTGGAGCCGATGTTCCGTCTCGCGCGCGACGGCCAGATCGAGATGGCCGCCGAGGCGCCCGAGGCCGTGCTGCATGGCCTTCGCCCAGGCCAGAGCGTGGCGATCACCTTGCCGGGCGGCGAACGCGTGGTCGGGACCGTGCGCCTGATTGATCCCGAGATCGATCCCCAGACCAAGCTCGGCGTCGCGCGCGTGACCTTGCCCAAGAGACAGGGACAACGCCCCGGCGGCTATGCCCAGGCCCAGTTCGAGGGCGTCGGAGCCCCCGCTCTCGTCGCCCCGGCCAAGGCGATCACCTACGACGCCGACGGGACCTCGGTCATGGCGCTCGACACCCGCGACGTGGTCTCGCGGGTCGCGGTGCGGATCGGCGCGCGAGCGGGCGATCATGTGCAGTTGCTTCAGGGTCCTCCCGCGGGAACGCGGGTGCTGATGTCCGGGACGGCCACCGTGCTAGCCGGCGACAAGGTCGCCATCGCCCAAGACCTCCAAGCCGGAGCGGCCCGATGAGCCTGAAAGTGTCCACCTGGGCGATCCGCAATCCCGTGCCCGTCAGCCTGTTGTTTGTTCTTCTCATGATCGCCGGCGCGGCCGCCTACGCTCTCCTGCCGGTGAAGCAGTTTCCCGACGTATCCTTCCCGGAGATCACGGTCGCCGTCACCCAATCGGGGGCGGCGCCCAGCGAGATGGAAAGCCAGGTCACGCGCCTGGTCGAGGACGCCGCGGCCAGCGTCCCGGGCGTCAAGCATCTGACCTCGACCGTGAGCCTGGGCTCCTCGGAGACCAAGGTCGAGTTCGCGGTCGGGGCTGACGCTCAGCGAGCCTTGGAGGACGTCCGATCCGCCATCGACCGCATACGGGTCGATCTGCCGCAGGGGATTGATCCGCCGAGCGTCACCCGACGCGATACCGACGGCCAACCCATCCTCTATTACGCGGTCACCGCGCCGAAGCTGTCAGCCACGCAGCTGTCCTGGTTCGTCGACAACACCGTGGCGCGCGCGCTGCAGGGGGTCGCGGGGGTCGGCCTGGTGACGCGCACCGGCGGTCTGGATCGTGAGATCAACGTTCTGCTCGACATCCAGCGGATGAACGCCCTGGGCGTCACCGCCCCTCAGGTCAACTCGGCCCTCCGGCAGTTTACCGACGACGCCTCGGGCGGACGCGCCGAACTCGGAGACCGCGAGATGACCGTCCGGGTGTTGGGCGGGGCGGTCAGCATCGACCAGTTGCGCGACCTGCAGATCCCTCTGCGGGGGCGGGCGGTTCGCCTGGGCGACATCGCCGAGGTCGGCGACGGGGCGGGCGAGGCGCGCGGTTTTGCTCGTGTGAACAACGTCCCGGTCGCGGCTTTCCAGATCAGCAAGACCAAGACGGCCAGCGAGGTCGAGACCGAGACCAATGTCGTCAAGGCGTTGGACGCCCTGGCCAAGGCCAATCCCGGCGTGCGGTTCACCAAGGTCATGTCGACCGTGACGGAGACCCGCGCCAGCTACCAGGCCACGATCCACGTCCTGATCGAGGGCATGATCCTGGCGGCCCTGGTGGTGATGCTGTTCCTGCGCGACTGGCGCGCCACCCTGATCTCCGCGGTGGCCATGCCGCTGTCGCTGATCCCGACCTTCGCCGTCATGCACCTGCTGGGCTTCAGCCTCAACATCGTCACCCTTCTGGCCCTGACCCTGGTGATCGGCATCCTGGTGGACGATGCGATCGTCGAGGTGGAGAACATCGAAAAGCGCATCGCGCGCGGTCAGCACCCTTATCGCGCCGCGCTGGAGGGCGCCGACGCCATCGGGTTGGCGGTGGTCGCCACCACCTTCACGATCGTGGTGATCTTCACGCCGGTCTCGATGATGCAGAGCACCATCGGCCAGTTCTTCCGGGAGTTTGGACTGACCGTCGCCGTGGCGGTGCTATTTTCCCTGGTCGTCGCCCGCTTGGTGACGCCGGTGATGGCGGCCTACTTTCTGGTTCCCGCGCGCCGCCCACACGAGGCCAGGCCGATGCCGCGCTTCTATCGGCGGGCCCTGGACTGGTCCCTACGTCGGCGCGGTTGGGCGATCGGGCTGGGCGGCTTGTTCTTCGTCGCCACGCTCATCATCGGGATTGGGCTGCCCAAGGGCTTTCAGCCCGAAGGCGACAGCGGCTACATTTTTCTGAACATTCAGGGTGAGCCGGGCGCGACCCGGGCCGACATGGAGCGCGCCGCCGCCAAGGCGACCGATATCCTGCGCGCTCAGGCCGACACGGACTTTGTCTTCAGCCAGGTCGGCGCCGACGGCGACTCGACGACGGGCCTGATCATAGGGGTTCTGAAGGCCGATCGCGTTCAGACCACCAAGGCGGTCAGAAACGCGGTGCGACCATTGTTGCGTCAGGTGGCCGACGCCCGGGTTGTCACCGGCGACGAAGATGGCGGCGACGCGGACGTCGAGGTGATCCTGGCCAGCGCCGACGGTAAG
Organism: Caulobacter segnis ATCC 21756; assembly: GCF_000092285.1. Taxonomy (NCBI): domain Bacteria; kingdom Pseudomonadati; phylum Pseudomonadota; class Alphaproteobacteria; order Caulobacterales; family Caulobacteraceae; genus Caulobacter; species Caulobacter segnis. The sequence goes on from NC_014100.1 coordinate 3,266,137, forward strand.
GCCCTGGCCCGCGCGCAAACCGAACTCCTGCGCCAGATGCGCACCGTGCGCCAAGTCACCGAGCCGCGTCCGGCCCCCGCCGCGGCTTCGGTTCAATTGGTCATTCGCCCCAAACCCGCCGAGGCCGCGCGGCTCAACGTCTCCACCGACGCGATCGCTCAGATCGCCCGGGTGGCGACCTTGGGCGACATCGACGCCAATGTCCCCAAGTTCTCCGAAGGCGAGCGGCGCCTGCCGATCCGCGTGCGCCTGCCGCTGGCCGACCGCGCCGATCTGGCGCGGATCAGCCAGCTGGCCGTGCCGACGATGGACGGAAAGACCACGGTCCTTGAGAGCGTGGCGGACATCTCCTTCGAAGCCGGCCCCGGTCATATTCTGCGATATGATCGCGAGCGGCGAGCCTCCGTCCAGGCCGACTTCAACAACGCGGCGATCATCGGCCAGGCCAGCGAGGCGATCGCCGCCCTCCCGATCATGCAACATCTGCCGGCCGGGGTGCACGAAGCCAAGGATGGCGACGAAGAAGACATGGTCCAGCTGTTCAGCGGGCTGATCGTGGCCATGGGAGCGGGCGTGGCGCTCGTCTATGCGGTGATGGTCCTGCTGTTTCGCAGCTTCTTTAAGCCCATCAGCATCCTGTCGGCCTTGCCGCTGTCGCTGGGCGGCGCCTTCATCGCTCTGAGACTGGCCGGCTTGCCGCTGGACCTGCCGGTGATGATCGGCCTGCTGATGCTTTTGGGGTTGGCCGCCAAGAATTCGATACTGTTGGTCGAGTTCGCCATTGAGGCCGAGCGCGAGGGGCTGGACCGATTTTCGGCCCTGGAGCGGGCGTGCGCCGAGCGCTCGCGTCCGATCATCATGACCACGGTGGCGATGATCGCCGGCATGGCTCCGACCGCCTTGGGGCTGGGCGAAGGCGCCGAATGGCGCCAGCCCATGGCGGTGGCGGTGATCGGCGGCCTGGTGAGCTCGACCCTCCTGTCCTTGATCCTGGTGCCCGTGGTTTATGAGTTCGTCGACGACGTGGAAGGCTGGCTCACGCCGAGGCTGGCGCGGTTTGTAACGCCATCCCCGCCCGCGGCCGACACCTTAGCGCGTGAGGATGCCCTTTGACCGGCGCATGGACTTGAACAGCCCCTGATGAAGAGATCGCCGAGGCAAGGTCAGGCTGACGTCCGCCTGACGGTGCGTCCGACCGCCAGGCGCCTGTCGATGACGCCGCCAGCGCTGGCGCCTTGCTCCAGCCTGCGGCGTCTAAAAGCCAACGCCGGTCTGCGCCATAAGGCCAAGGGCGATCGCTCGTTTGTCCTCGGGATAGCGAGGCGAAGCCGCGCTTGGCCTTTGGCGAAATTCAGCGCACCACCGCGCGAGCCTTTGGCAGTCATCGGGAACCGGGACATCGTAGAAGTCGGCGGCGTATTGAAGCGTCGCCATGGCGACGCAATCGGCGATGGTCACGCGATCACCGGTGATGAAATCGCTCTGGCTCATCATTTTTTCGATCAGTCTCAGTTGATCGAAGTAGCGCGCCGCGCAGATGGCGGCGACATCGAGACTGATGCGCACAGTGTCCCGGCCAAGGTCGCTGCCGTGGCGGGCCCAAAGGCCAAAAAACGTCAGGGCCTCATCGAAGACCTGGACGAACTCACGGGTTCTCGCTTTCGCCGCGGGCGTAGCCCCGAGCATGTCGGGACCGGAAACCTTAGATTCCAGATATTCAAGGATCGCTAGAGACTGTCCGATGATCGCGCCGTCCTCATCCCGCAGGATCGGCATGGCGCCCGTGGGCGTCAGCGCCTTGATGGAGGCTGGCGGCACGCCGGCCTGCTTGTCCGGCGCATCGAAGATCACTCGCTCGACATTCGGCGGGCTCTTCTCGGCAAGATAGATATTGACCCTCTGAGGATAGGGGCCGAAGGCGAAATTGTAGATTTTCATCGGCGCGACCTAGATCTCCGCGCGCGTTCGCGGCGGGCGCTCATCATTTGCCGCATGTCGCGACCCAACCTCGAAATGAAAAGGCGGCGTAGAACAGCGCCGGGTTTTCAAAGCCGGCCTGGCGCAGCAGCTCTTCTTCGGCGTCGGGCGCCAGGAGCGGCAGGCGATCGGCCATCGCCCTGGCGGCGCCACGCGCTTTGGTCGGGTCTGAGCCGGAATGATCGGCGAACGCCGCCGAGCGCGTCAGCCAGAGACCGGCATCGCCGCCAGGCGCAGTGTGATGCGCGATGACCAGGGCGGCGCCCGGCTTCAGGCGGCGGCGGATTTCCCGCAGCGTGCGCAGCCGCTCGTCCCGATCGAGGAAATGCAGCGTGAGCAGGCAGGTCGCGCCGTCGAACAGGGCCAAGGGCGCCTCATCGACCGTTCCGGCCAGAAGTTGAACCCTTTCGGCGCACGCCAGGGTCGCTCGCCGTGCGAGATCGAGCATGGCGGGCGAGGGATCGACGCCGGTGAACCGCCAATCGGGCCGAGCCTCCGCGAAGGCCTTCAGCTCCAGCCCGCCTCCAGCGCCAACGACAAGCACGTGGGCTGGACCGGGTGCTTGTTCGGCGAGGAGAAGTTGGGTCATGCGATGCAGGTCCGCCAGGCCCGGCACCCTTCTGGGGGTCTCCTGGCCATAGGTCGAGACAGCGTCGGGGTTCAGAAAAGGGATGAGGTTGTCGTTCATACCCTCGCCCCGATCCCCCAGGGGCGAGGACTCGCCAGGGCCGTCATGGCTTGAGATTCCGCGCGTTCGACCCGGGCGGGGTCCGAACCGCTTGGCCGGGCGCGCGTGGGGCGGGGCCGCGCGGAATGACGAAGACGAGCAGGACCGCCATGACGGCGACGCCCGCCCACATGGATTGTCGCCAGCCTTCGACGAAGGCCTCCTGAGCGATCTGATAGAGCGCGCGGCCATAGGGGCGCCCGTCGTCGACCATGGCCATGGCGTTTGCGATGTTCTGCCCAGCCAAGACGGCGGCCTCGGCCGGGAACCCCGCTAGCCGCGGCGTCAACGCGCCGCCGTAGCCCGCGGCGAACACAGCGCCCAGGAGCGCCACGCCAAGGGACGTCCCAAGCTCGCGCGTGACGTCATTGAGCGCCGAGGCGACGCCTTGTTGTTCCTGGGGAAGCGATGAGGTGATCGCTTCGGTCGAGGGCGCCATGGCCAACCCCATGCCGACCCCCATGGTCACCATCCCCGGCAGGACCGAAAGATAGCCGCCATTGACGGAGACCAGCAGCGACATGAGCGCCAGTCCGGCGCCTCCAAGGAGCACGCCGCTGGCGATGGTCGCCCTAGGGCCGATCCTGGCCGAAAGTCGCGGCGCCACGCCGGAGAACACCATCATCAGCAAGGCCATGGGCATCAGGCCAAGCGTGGCCCGTAGTCCCGACCAGCCGAGAACGGCTTGGAAAAAGGGATAGAGGACGACGAACACACCGGCCTGGACCCCAAACCATGTCACCAGCGAGACCGCTCCGCGGGCGAGCCGGGGCCGTCCAAACAACCTGATATCGAGCAATGGCTCGGCCTGCTGGAGTTCCCAGACGACGAAGGCGACGAAGGCGCAGAGACCTAGGGCGAGACCCGCCAAGGTCTGCGCGGCCGTCCAGCCGGCCGCCGGGCCTTCGTGAAGCGCATAGCTCGCGCCCATGACCGCCAGTAGGGACAGAAGCGACCCGAGACCATCAAAACGATGCCTGAAGACCTGCCGGGAATTGGGAACCGATCGCAGGGCCAGAACGAAGGCGATGAGGACCAGCATCACGGGGAGGGCGAACAACCAACGCCAGGTCAGAAAATCGACCAGAACAGCCGATAGAAACATGCCCAGGACGCCCCCTGCCCCGGCCACGCCCGTCCAGACGCCGATGGCCTTTGACCGTTCTTCGGCGGGGAAGACCGAAGTGATAACCGAAAGCGTGACGGGCATGATCATCGCCGCCCCAAGGCCGCTCAGGCCGCGGGCGGCGAGCATGACGCCGACGGTGGGCGCCAATCCGGACGCGACGCTCGCAACACCGAAGACGGCAAGGCCTGTCAGCAGAACGGGCTTGCGCCCCCACCGATCGCCAACCGCGCCGAGGGGCAGTAAAAGGGCGGCCAAGCTTATGGCATAGATGTTGATAACCCAGAGAACTTGGCTCTGAGAGGCGCCAAGCTCGAGGGCGAGATGGGGTTGGGCGACATTGAGGCCGGTCACCGCGGCGATCACGGCCATCAAGGCGACGCAGACAGCGATAAGGATGCGGCGTCGGCGGTTGGGGTCGTCAATCGTCGGATCGATCGGCTGCGCGTTTGATGGGGAAGCGGCGTCCAGGATAGGACGTGTACGGTCAAAGCTGGACATAGCGACACCAAGTCACGTATCAGATGATGCTACGTAACACCCCGCACATCATGTATCAACGACTGATACGTGATCTTCCGATGACGACACAGACGGGCGCGCGCGGGCCCCGATCGCCTAAGCGCTGGGGGCTTCTGAATGAACAAGGACACGAGGCTTTCCGACGTGCTGCATGTGCTCTTGCACATGGCCCAAGTCGATCAGCCCCTGACCTCCGAGGTCTTGGCCAAAAGCATGGGCACCAATCCGGCGGTTTTTCGTCGCACCATGGCTGGCTTGCGCGAGGCCGGCTATGTGCGTTCCGGCAAAGGACACGGAGGCGGCTGGCGCCTGGGCCGTCCGCTAGACCAGATCACCTTGCTGGCCATCTACGAGGCCCTCAATCGTCCCCGGCTGTTCGCCATCGGCTATCGCAGCGACCATCCCGACTGCCTGATCGAGCAAAACGTAAACGCCGCTCTATCCGAGACGATGGCGCAGGCCGAGGCGCTCTTTATCGAGCGGTTCGGACAGGTGACCCTTGACCAGCTTTCGCCGGCGACCGACCCGCACCACTAGCCCCGTGGACGGCTGACGCGCCGCCCCTGAGCGTCACCACGCGGCGCGGCAGCCAACGCCCCCCCACACCGGCTGCTCCATACAGAATCCAGCCCCCCGGTCGCTAGCTTGAACTAGAGCAGGAGCATGACTTGCACTTGAGCCGACCTCATCCACACCAATAAACTGCAGAAACTTGCGTCGACCAACTTAGCAATCAGCACTGAGAGATCTTTGAGAAGTTGAAAAGGCAGGGAATACAACCGAACCCGCGCGTCGAAGCGTCGCATTATACATCCAAGCCCACCCCCAAAACCCCCGATTAACCAATATAGCTTAGACATCACACGCTACAGCGTGGACAATTCTCGCGAAACTCAACCCAGAGCTAAGGCCCGCGAGAAACATGGGGCGGATTGATGCTGAAGAGATTTGCGAAAGCTGGAAGCGCCATCGACCGGGCTCAAGTGCTCGACGCGCTGCGGGCCAATGTCATGGTCGCCGACGCCAAGCTCAACATCACCTATATGAACAGCGCCGTGCGCGCGCTCCTGGAGGAGAGCGAGGCGGACCTTCGCAAGGAATTGCCCAACTTCAGCGTCGCCAAGTTGGTCGGCAGCAATATCGACGTGTTCCACAAAAACCCGTCCCACCAGCGCGATCTGCTGGCCAAGCTCACCCAACCGCACAACGCCACGATCCGCGTGGGCAAGCTGGCCTTCGATCTGCTGGTGACACCCTTGCGCGAGAACGGCAAGACCACGGGCTTCGTGGTTGAGTGGGCCAACGCCAAGGAACGGCTGCTCAACATGGACTACACCGCCCAGATCGCGGCGATCAGCCGATCTCAGGCGATGATCGAGTTCGATGTCGACGGCACGATCGTCAACGCCAACGAGAACTTCCTCAAGACCATGGGCTACGCCCTGGATGAGGTCGTCGGCCGCAAGCACAGCATGTTCACCGAGCCGGCCTATCGCGACAGTCAGGACTACGCCGACTTCTGGGCCAGCCTCGTCCGCGGCGAATATAAGGCCGCCGAGTTCACGCGGATGGGCAAGGGTGGCCGGATCGTGACGATCCAGGGCTCCTACAATCCGATCCTTAACGACAAGGGCAGGGTCGTGAAGATCGTCAAATTCGCCACGGATGTCACCAAACGGGTCGAGGCGGTCAATGAGATCGGCGCGGCCCTGACGGCTCTGGCGGGTGGCGACCTCGAACAACGGATCGAGCAGGCCTTCACCCCCGAACTGGACAAGCTGCGCCTGGATTTCAATCGGGCCTTGGAAACCTTGCAGGGCACTATGCAGCTCGTCGGGCGCACGGCCGCGACCATCCGCGCCGGAACCGACGAGATCAGAAGCTCCTCGGACGATCTGTCCAAGCGCACCGAACAGCAGGCCGCGAGCCTGGAAGAGACGGCCGCCGCCCTCGACGAGATCACCGCGACGGTCAAGCGCGCCGCCGAGAACGCCACGCAAGCCTCGTCGGCCGCGTCCAGCACGCGAAATGAAGTCGAACAGTCGGGCGCGGTGATGCGCGAAGCGGTTTCGGCGATGGGCGAGATCGAGCAAAGCTCCGGGCAGATCACACAGATCATCGGGGTGATCGACGAGATCGCCTTCCAGACCAACCTGCTGGCCCTAAACGCGGGCGTCGAGGCCGCGCGCGCCGGCGAAGCCGGCCGAGGCTTCGCGGTCGTCGCCCAGGAGGTGCGGGCCCTGGCCCAGCGCAGCGCCGACGCCGCCAAGGAGATCAAGACGCTGATCGCCAGCAGCACGGCCCAGGTGGGCCGCGGCGTGAAGCTGGTGGGCGATACGGGTCAAGCCTTGGGCCAGATCGTCGAGAAGGTCGCGCAGATCGACAGCCTCATCTCCGAGATCGCCACCTCCTCTCGCGAGCAGGCCACCGGGCTCAACGAGGTGAACGCCGCCGTCAACCAGATGGATCAGGTCACTCAGCAGAACGCGGCCATGGTCGAGCAGGCCACCGCCGCGGCGCACTCGCTGCGTGAGGAGACCCAGTCGCTGACCGACTTGATCGGCAAGTTCCAGTATGGCGATGGCGCGGCTGTCGCACCGTCACGCACCACGACCAAGCCGGCGCCCTCCCCCGTTCACGCGGCGCAACAGAAGATCAAGGCCTTCGCCGGAGCCCGGCCGGGCGCGGCGGGCGCCGCCGCCCTGAAAACCGAAGCCTGGGAGGAGTTCTGATGACGGAGCTCGCGACCGCCGGCCAGCTGGAGCTGATTTCTTTTGAAATCGGCGGCCAGGAGTTCTGCATCGACATCAGTGTCGTCCGGGAGATCCGTGGGTGGACGCCCGCCATGCCCATGCCTCAGACGCCTGATTATATCCGGGGCGTCATCAATCTGCGAGGCGTGGTCATGGCGGTGCTCGATCTTCGACACCGCCTGGGGCTTGGCCGCACGGAACCTTCGTCGCGCAACGTCATCGTCGTTGTCCAGTTCAATGACCAGATGGTTGGGCTGCTCGTCGACGCGGTGCAAGAGACCTTCATGGTCGACGCCGAGCGGTTGCAATCCCCGCCGGCCATGGACGCGACCGTCGAGACGTTCATAGACGCGATCATCCCGCTCGATGGGCGGATGCTCAGCCGCCTCGTGGTCGGCGCTTTACTGCCAGGCGGCTTGGCCATGGCCGCATAGGCTGCCGGGTTACGCTAACCGCAGACCTTGGACGGGCTCCAGAGGGCGATATCCAAGACGCGCTGGACCGTAGGAATGGGTCACGCGGATAAGCGCTGCGAAGGGTTGCTCGCCGGATCGGCCTGGCTTGGTCCAGCGAGTTGCGGGACGCTCGGTCGCCCGCGCGCTTGGCCCCTCACAATCAAGAAGCAACGTGCAAGACCGCCTAGGCAATCGCGACGAAGGGTTATCGCGCCGCCGGCTTTTGCCCCTGGCCCGCCGGCGCCATCACCTCTTGGACCGCCGGTTGCGCACGAAGCCAGCTTCCGACATCGACCAGCAGCGGCGGCAGCGCTGGATTGGGCCACTCGCGATTGTCGCGGATCACGCGAAACGTGTCGGTGGCGTAGAAGACCTGTACATCGTGGGCGGGAGGCCGCCCGCAATCGACCAATATGGCGCGATCCCCGGTCCAGACCACCCTGCCCACGCAGCCCTCCAGCTTCTCGTCCGGGGCTAGTCGCACAGGCTGATTGGAGTAGCCGACCTCCGAGACGGCCCAGACCATCGCCCCGCTGAAGAACAGGTATATGAGCCCGACGCCGCCATAGACGAAACGACGAACGCCTTCATGCGCCAACTCTGTCAGTCTGGCCCCGAGACCGCTGCCCGGCGCTCGGGGCGCGCGCCATCGTTGGTCAAAGAAAAGGGCAACGCCAGCGCCGATCAGCCATCCGAGTAGCGCCACGAGCCACCATGTCCGCAAGACGCGAGGTCCGTAGCCGATTGGCCAGCCGACGAGCCACAGGACGATCAAGGCCGCAAAGAAAGCGATGACGGCAACCAGCTTGCTCCGACGTGACGCGATCCAGATGAATCCCACAGCGTAACCGCCGGCCATGAGCGCGGGCATCGTCGCCACCTGCAGGCCAGACATCAGTACGTCGGCGGGCGCCGCTATCAAAAGAAAGTTCTGCCCCCAGACGTCGAAGATCAGTGTGTTCACGAGCGTCGAGGCCAAGAAAGCCAAGCCCGTAAGCAGCGCGGCTCGTTCGGCCTTGCGCCAAAAATCACGCCATACGGCGAGCCAGCCGCTTTGGGCGGCTTCTTGCGATTTGTCCATGGTCGTTCCCAAGCCGTCAGCGGCTTGGATATGGCTCGCAACACTAACTCGACCGTTACCACCCGAAAGTTGGTCGGATCCTTTGAGGATCAGGCCCTGCCAGCGCAAGGACGTCTTCGACCAGCTTCGAGTAGGTCACCTCGATTTTTGCTTCGTCGAGCACCGCACTCTCGAAGGTGTCGCCGAAACGACCGAGTCAATGGATCAAAAGGTCGGAGGTCACGCGCCCTGCTTCGGCGGACGCGCCCGAGATAAGGTGTCTGTCGGACGACGGATGTTCGCCAGCGCGGCGATCTCGAAGCCCTCGTCAATCTGGCGATCGACCAAGGTGGGAGGCTCGACGTTCTCCTGAACAACGCGGGATTGGACCATCTCACGGTTCGTCCACCTCGATGCCAAGGCATGGGACCGTGCTCGAGCTCCGTGTGAACTAACAGACGGTGAGGTCCAAGAAGAGCGGATTGAAGAGCGGGGCGAGAGACGAGACGAAGCCCGCCCCATCATGGGCGACGACAACCATTCCAGTATCTCGGAGACCTTGATCCACGACAGGCGGCTGTTGGGTTCGACCTTCTCGGCAAAGTCCAGCATCGATTGCTCCATGGCGCACCGATCGCCCGTCAGGCTGCAACGACCTTCATCGACACGGTCGTGTCGGAAAGCTTGGCCTTGTCGATAGGTGTTCGGGCGAGGACGAGCTGCTTGCCCACCATGAACTCCGGCGGGGCGTTGACCGCCGCGACCGATCTCACCACGTCACCCCGCAGGTAGAAGACGGCGAACGCGCCGCTGTCAGGGTCGCCGCGCACCACGACGTCATCGGTGTCCAGGGCGTAACCGGCGATCTGCAGTTTCAAGTCGTATTGATCCGACCACTGCCAAGGGCATTCAGGGGCTGGCCTGGGTCGCCCGGTGATGGCGGCTGCCGCTTGCTTGGCCTGCTCCAGGGCGTTGGGCACGCTCTCCAGGCGCAGCATGCGTTCGTAGACCGGCACGGGACGCTGGGCCACATCTCCGATGGCGAATATGTTGGGATCGGAAATGCTGCGCGCGTCCTGATCGACGACGACGCCGCTGGCGCATTCCAGACCGGCCCGCGCGGCCAATTCGTTGTTGGGCCTGGCGCCGACCCCCACCACGGCGACGTCGCAGGCAATCTGGCGTCCGTCGGCCAATTGCACCGCGCGGATCTGGTCCTGCTCGCCGACAAACCCCGCCACGGAGGCGTTGAGTTCGAGGCGCACGCCCTTGGACAGATGCCGAGCCTGAAAGAACTCAGACAGGGTCGTGCAGGCTACCCGCGCTAGCACCCGCTCCTCGCGTTCGATCACCACGACCTCGGCGCCGAGCGAACGCGCCGAGGCGGCCACCTCTAGCCCGATATAGCCGCCGCCGACGACGGCCAGGGTCTTCCCCGCGGCCAGGCGCAGCTTGAGAGCTTCGGCGTCGGCCGCTGTGCGCAGGCTCAAGACGCCATCGAGATCTGCGCCTTCGACAGGCAAGCTGATCGGCCGAGCGCCGGTGGCCAGGATCAGGGTGTCGTAGGCGAGACTGACGCCATCGTCGAGCGACACGGTCTTGGCGGCGCGATGAATGCTGATCGCCTTGACGCCCGCTCGAAAGTCAATGTCGTGGGCGGCGTAGAATTCCAGAGGCTTAAGCGCCAGGCTCTCGGCGTCGGCCTCGCCCTTCAGCCACGCCTTGCTGAGGGGCGGCCGCTGATAGGGCGCGATCGGCTCCTCTCCGATAAGAAGAATGGGGCCCGCATGGCCGTATTGGCGAAGAAACGCCGCCGCTGAGCCACCCGCGTGCCCCGCGCCCAGGATTATCACCCTACCGTTGGACATGTCCGACGCGCTCCCCAGCCCCGACGCCGACACCGGCGCAGGGCGTTTGATCGGGCGACTGAACGCCCCCCAGACAAATTCCATGGTTTTAGCCCCCACCCGATCGAGGGAAGGCCGCCTTAGGTTCTAGAACGTCACCACGGTCCGGATGCTCTCGCCCGCGTGCATCAGGTCGAAGGCCTTGTTGATCTCTTCCAGCGGCAGGACGTGAGTGATCATCGGGTCGATCTGGATCTTCCCGTCCATGTACCAGTCGACGATCTTGGGCGTGTCGGTGCGGCCGCGCGCGCCGCCGAAGGCCGTGCCTTTCCAGACGCGACCCGTGACCAGCTGGAACGGACGGGTGGAGATTTCCTTCCCCGCCTCGGCCACGCCGATGATGATGCTCTCGCCCCAGCCCCGATGGCAGGCTTCCAGCGCCTGGCGCATCACGCCGGTGTTACCGGTGGCGTCGAAGGTATAGTCCGCGCCGCCGTCGGTCAGGGCGACGAGGTGCTGAACCAGATCGCCCTGCACGTCGTTCGGATTGACGAAGTGGGTCATGCCGAACTTGCGGCCCCATTCCTCGCGCGCCGGGTTCAGATCGACGCCGACGATCATGTTGGCGCCGACCATCTTCAGCCCTTGAAGGACGTTCAGGCCGATGCCGCCCAGGCCGAAGACGATGGCGTTGGCGCCCGGCTCGACCTTGGCGGTGTTGGTGACGGCGCCGACGCCCGTCGTCACGCCGCAGCCGCAGTAGCAGGCCGTCTTGAACGGCGCGTCGCGGCGGATCTTGGCCACCGCGATCTCGGGCAGGACCGTGTAGTTCGAGAAGGTCGAGCAGCCCATGTAGTGGTAGATCGGCTGGCCCTTGTACGAGAAGCGCGTGGCGCCGTCCGGCATCAGACCCTTGCCCTGGGTCGCGCGGATCGCCGTGCACAGGTTGGTCTTGCCCGAGAGGCAGCTTTTGCACTGGCGGCATTCGGGCGTGTAGAGCGGGATCACGTGGTCGCCGACCGACACCGAGGTGACGCCGGGGCCGACCTCGACCACCACGCCCGCGCCCTCGTGGCCCAGGATCGACGGGAAGATGCCTTCGCTGTCCAGGCCGTCCAGCGTGTAGGCGTCGGTGTGGCAGACGCCGGTGGCCTTGATCTCGATCATCACCTCGCCGGCCTTGGGCCCCTCGAGGTCGACCTCGACGATCTCCAGCGGCTTCTTGGCTTCGAAGGCGACGGCGGCGCGGGTTTTCATCGATAGGTCTCCAGTCAGGTATGCGATCCAGGTGCGCCGCGCCGACCGCGCCGCGCTTAGGCTAGCGCGGCTTCGTCCAGCTTCAGCGACCCCTCGACCTTATTGGCGAGCTTGCGGTCGTCATGAGCCCAGGGATGGAAGCCCGGCAGGTAATAGGCCAGGTACGGCAGGAAAACCTGGCGCAACATGCCAGGCTTGAGGAACAGGAAAAGCGCTAGCTTCCGCCAAGTCTTGGGCGTGTCGATGTTGTCCTGCCGCAGCAGCAGGTGAAGGTCGCGGGTGCGTTCCTTCCAGAAGTCGTTCGTCGCTTGCCACATCACCATCACGCGGAAGAACCAGCGCTTGAACGGCGATAGATCGCGCGTGACGTACATGAAGGTGTCGAACGCCACGCCCTTGTGCTCGATCTCCTCCACCGCATGCCATTGCCACAGGCGACGCACTTCGGCCGGCGCACCAGCCAAGTGGCGCTCGTCGGCAAGCAGGGCGTGGGCGAACATGGCGGTAAAGTGCTCAAGCGCCGCGGTGGCCGCCAGGTTCACCTCGGGCTCCAGGTCGCGGCCGCGACGGGCGTCCTCGCGGTTCAGCGCCTCGATCTCCTTGGTTTCGTAGCCCGCGTCGTGGACCTGGCGATTGAAGGCGATGTGCTCGCGAGAGTGATAGGCCTCTTGCTGAGCGAAGTCGGCGACCTGGCTGCGCAGCGGCTCGGGCAGCTCGTTCAGATAGTACCGGACGCTCTGGACGAAGTAGCTCTCGCCCGCCGGAAAGCTGAGGGACAGAGCGTTATAGAAGGCCGTCGCCACAGGATCGCCGCTCATCCACCATCGCGGATGAGAGTGCCCCCGCCCGAAGGCGACGTTGCGCGGCGTGATGTGAAGGTCGGCCGGAGCGGTGTGTGCGGTCATCGGCATCTCCATCAAGTTCAACGCAACGTGTCACACAACAAATATAGCTTCAACTATAAAATGACGCCCACGTCATCTTTGGCGAACCGCTCGGAATGTCGCATTGGCGTGCGCCGATTTCCGCAGCCCATATCCTTCCCTTTACGCCGATTGCCTTTCAACGATCACCGGCAGATGTCCAATCGCATACGCATTGACTCACAAAAATATAGCTTTCACTATATTTAAGTCGCCGCATTCCGACACCTTATCGGCTCGGCGACCGACCGCCCGCTAACAACCGACCACCGGCCTTGGCGGACCTTGACCCAAAGCGTCCCGCCCTTCCGCCGCGTTCAAAGGAGTCTTCATGACCGTAGTGCTTCACACGCCCGAGAGCGGCGTCGTCAAAACCGATATCTCTGATGGCTGGACGGTGATCGAAGGCGAGCCGACCATGACGACGTGGTTCGAGTATCAGTCCCCGGACAAGTCGGTCGTCACGGGGACGTGGCGGTCCACGACAGGGGCTTATCGTGCCGAGGCCCGCTTCCATGAATATGTCTATCTGGTCGAAGGGGTGATTGAACTGACCCCCGACGGCGGCGAGACGGTTACGGCGCGCGCCGGCGACGCCTTTACCGTCGAGGCCGATTTCAAGGGCGTGTGGCGGATCGTCGAGCCCGTCTACAAGCGCTTCTTGCTCAAGATGGGCTGAGGACTTGGCCGGCCGCCGAGAGGCGGCCGGGCCGCTCTTAGATACCGACCGAAACGCGCATGGGCGACTGGCTCAGCTGACGCATCGAACTGCGCGGCGTCCAGTCGTCCATGGCGGCCACGGCCTCGATCTGGACGCCCGGCGCGGTTACGCCCCTCAAGACGGCCTCCACGAGCGAGCGCGCGATGTTGCGGCCGGGGCAAATATGGGCCCCACCACCAAACGTCACATCGCCACGCTGCGGTCGGGACAGATCCATTCGGTGGGGCTCGGCGAACGCCTTGGGATCGCGGTTTCCGGCGATCCACAACATGACGAGCGGCGTATCGGCCGGCACCATCAGGCCGTCATACTCGAAGTCCCGCAAGGCGTAGCGCTGGGTCAGCACGACGGGCGGGTTTAAGCGGATGGTCTCGAAAAAGACCGCCGGCACGAGACTTTGGTCGGCCCGCACCTGGGCCAGAACCTCGGGATTGCAAGCCAGGCCGTAAACGGCGTTGACGACGGCGACGGCGGCGGTGTGGAAGCCGTCGATCAAATTGGCCGCCAGCATCATGCCCAGGCTTTCTGGCCGTCCAGGCTCAACAATGGCCGAAAAGTCGGCGGCCATGTCCCGCAGGATCGGTTGATCGCCTTGAGCCAGGCCGCGCTCGACGGCGGCGCTCACCATAGCCAGATACTCGGCCGCCGCGGCGTCGGCGCTGAGGGTCTCCTCGGGGGTGCGCACGAGATAGAACATCGGCGACAGCGCCGAGATCAGATGGCGAGCGCGGGTCTCTTCGTCGGCGGTCAGGCCCAACACCTGAGCCCAGAACCGGGCGGTGAGGCGTTCGGCCACGTCCGTTCCGAAATCGACCCGCCCCCTGGCGCCGGCCTCTTGAAGCAGCGCCGTCACCGCGCCCTCGATCAGGGCGGCGAAACGCGGCAACTGCTTGGGCATGAACTGGCGCATAAACAATTGCCGGGTGGGCCCATGCAGCGGCGGATTGGCGGTGAAGACCTGGTTGGAGACCAGCTTGGCGAGCGACGAGGCCGCCGAAATCTCGGGTTCGACGGGGGCGCCATCGGGGCCGACATTGAAGGCCGAGGACGACAGTACGTCCGCGGGCATGTTGCCGGCGGCCTCCGTGGCGGCGATCCTTCGCAGCGGTTCGGCGCCGAACACCAGGAGCCGCGAGCCCGCGCCTTGCGCCAAGCCATCGGGATATCGCTCGAAAAGGCGCGCCAGACTACCCTCGAGGTCGGCGGCCCAGCCCGCCAGTTCCGCGGCCCCCAGGGATGGCAGGTCTTCAATCCGACGAGGCAGATGACTCATGGCGTGTCCTTAGTTTCTCAAGAGGAAGCCGATTGGGTTTGGCGCCTCGACAGCCGAAAGCCGAGGCCGCGGCCGGCTACGGGCAGCCCGCGCCGGGCGCATCCACGCGCGCCGAAAGAAGCCGCGCCGTCGGGCTGGCCCGACACGTCGCCGGGTCGGTGGTGTCGGCCGTGCAGACGAAGAGCGTGCGCCGGTCTTCTCCGCCCAGCACGCAGGCCACGGCTTGCTGTTCGGTGGCGATGCGGTCCAGCTCGCGACCGCCCTCGGCGATGCGCACGACCGCATTGGCCGACAGTCCCGCCACCCAGACCGCGCCCTCGGCGTCGAGGCAGATGCCATCGGGGGTGACGTCGGACGGCAGGCTGGCCCACAGGCGCCGATCGGTGAGTGTCCCGTCGCCGTTGCGCGTGAACGCCGTCAGTTGGCGCGAGGCGCTTTCGGCCACGATCAGGGTCGCGCCGTCGGGCGTGATCACCATGCCATTGGGAAAGAACAGTTCCTCGCCAACGGCCTCGGCGGCGCCATCAGGCGAAATCCGCGCCAACTTGGCCAGCTTGACGCTGGCCGGATCAATCGGCGGATCGAGGGAAAAGCCGAAGTTGCCGACATAGGCCTCGCCGTTCGGCGCCACGACCATGTCGTTGGCGTGCCAGGTGGCGATGGCCGACAGATCGGCGTGCTCGACGAAGCCGCCATCGGCTTGCTGCCTCAGGACGCGTCGGTCGTGCATCGACACCACGAGCATTCGGCCGTTCGGCAACCAGCCGATTCCGCCGACGGGTGCGTCGAACTGCGCGATGATCTCGAGTCTGCCGTCGCCCCCCAACGCCACGATCCGATGAGCGTGCATGTCGGCCAGATAGAGACGACCGTCATGCCAGCGCGGCGCCTCGCCGAACGCCAGGTCGGAAATCAGGGTCTGAAAACGCTTGCCCATGGGTCCCTCGTCATCGCCGCCAATCGGCATGCCTTGCAATATAGCTATGACTATATCTTTTCCGTCAATTCCCTCGCGCGCTTGACCCGCCGGTTTTACGAGGCTGACGCCTGAGCGAAGTGCCTCAGGTCCAAAGGAGAGTCAGAACCATCTTGATCCGCCCCCACAATGAATATAGCAAAAGCTACAACATTGAGGAGGCGAGATGACCAGCCGCTCAGAGAGGCCAGCGCAGCGCGGTCTCGACGCGATCGAGAAGGGCGTTCCAGCGCTTGCCCAGCCGCTCCCCCTGGATCAGGTGGCGCACCAGGGATGGAACCTCCTGCGGGAGGATCTGCCTATGCCCGCGGCCATCATCAAGGCTTCGGCCCTGCGCAACAACAGCGACTGGATGCGACGCTTTCTCGCCGCCACCGGGGCCAAGCTGGCGCCGCACGGCAAGACCACCATGGCGCCGGCGCTGTTCGACATGCAGATGGACGATGGCGCCTGGGGCATCACGGTGGCCACGCCGCATCAGATCCAGGTCGCCCATCGCTTCGGCTTCAAGCGCCTCTTTCTGGCCAATCAGTTGGTTGGACGGACCGCGATCAGCCTGGTGATCGATCTGCTGAAGTCCGATCCCGAGCTGGACTTCTACTGTCTCGTGGATTCCGAGGCCAACGCCGAGCAATTGGCGAGCGCCGTGGCCGAACGGGGGCTTGAACGCCCTCTGAAGGTGCTCGTCGAAATGGGCTATTTGGGCGGACGCACCGGCTGTCGCACGCTGGAGCAAGGTCTTGCGCTGGCCCGGTTCGTCGCCGCCCGGCCTCAGGCCCTGGCCCTGGCGGGCGTCGAAGGCTTCGAGGGGATCATTCGCGAACACACCGAGGAAGAGACCATCGCCAAGGTCGAGACCTTCCTCGACAGCCTGGTGGCCCTATCCGAGGCCTGCGCGACAGAAAGGCTCTACGCGCCCGGCCCGACCATCTTCAGCGCCGGCGGCTCGACCTTCTACGATCTGGTCGCCGCCAAGCTCAGCCAGATTGAAGCGCCTGGCGAGCGCATCATCCTGATCCGCGCCGGATGCTACCTCACACACGACTCGCTGATGTACACCGAGCTTTTCCGGCGCATGACCGTGCGGTCGCCCGAGGTCGAGGCCTTCGGGGCCTATTCGGCGGCGCTTGAAGTCTGGTCCTATGTCCAGTCGCGGCCGGAACCGGGCCGGGTGATCCTGGCCTTTGGCAAGCGCGATGTCTCCTACGACCACCTGCCAAGGCCTCTGGCCTGGTATCGGCCAGGCGACCCGACCGCAACGCCGCAAGCCATTTCGGACGGTCACGCCGTGGTCAATCTGAGCGACCAGCACGCCTTTCTCGACGTCCCCGAAGACTCGCCCCTGCAGGTGGGCGATCTCGTCGGCGTCGGCATTTCCCACCCCTGCCTGACCTTCGACAAGTGGCAGGTCCTGCATCTGGTGGACGACGCCTACACCGTGACCGGCTCGATCCGGACCTACTTCTAGGCCGCCTTGGCCCACGCAAAAACACCTTGGGAGGTTTCATGACCAATCCGCTCCGCAAGCGGCTTCAGGCAGGCAAGACCTGCGTCAACGGCTGGTCGCTTTTGCCGTCGAGTTTCGCCGTCGAGTTCATGGCCAAGGTCGGGTGGGACAGTATCACCGTCGACATCCAGCACGGACTCCACGACTACCGTTCGGCCGCGGAGTGCTTTCAGGCGATGACCAGCTATCCGGTCACGCCCCTGGTGCGCGTGCCCTGGAACGAGCCTGGCATTATCGGCAAGGTGCTCGATGCGGGGGCCTGGGGGATCATCTGCCCGATGATCAACACCGCCGAGGACGCCAAGGCCCTGGTGCGCGCCAGCCTCTATCCGCCGGCGGGCGAGCGCTCCAATGGCCCGATCCGCGCCGGGGGCTACGGCGTACCCGGCGCTTATCAGGGTTTCGCCAATGACGAGGTGCTTATCCTCCCGCAGATCGAGACGGCCCAGGCCGTGGAAAATCTCGAAGCCATCCTCGACGTGCCCGGCGTCAGCGGGGTCTATGTCGGCCCGAGCGACCTGGGCTTCTCGATGGGCCTGCCGCCGATCCTCGACCGTGAAGAGCCGGAGATCCTGGCGATCTACGAACGTGTGCTGGCCGCCGCCGCCGCGCGCGGCAAGTTCACCGGCATCCAGAACCTGACGCCAGCCTATGCGGCGCGCATGGCCCAGATGGGCTTTGGGATCGTCACCGTCAGCAGCGACGTCGAACTGCTGGCCTTCAGCGCCTACACCGCCGTCAACACCACCCGCGCCGCCGCCGGCGAGCGCGCCGCGCCGTAACACCGGGAACCGGCGCGGGCGCCCCGCCAACGTGAAGTCAGGAGAATCCCATGGGTCCGTTGAAGAACTGGTCTGGCGGCCTCACGTGCGCGCCGGAAACCTTCGCCCAGCCAGAGACGCTGGAAGCGCTCTGCGATCTGGTCCGCGCCGCGCCAAAGGCGCGGATGACGGGCTCACGGCACTCGTTCACCCCGCTCTGGCTGACTGACCATGTCCTGATAAACTTGGATCGGCTGCCTGGAACGCTCGAGGTGGCCGAGGATCGACAGACCGTGTGGGCCCCGGCCGGCGCGACGCTGAAGGACCTGACCGCCGCGCTTTGGGCGCAGGGACTGTCGCTGCTCAATCAGGGCGACATCAACGCCCAGACCCTAGCCGGCGCCTGCGCGACCGGCACCCACGGCACGGGCGAAACGCTCGGCAACCTGGCCAGCCATACCCAAGGCTTCAGGGTGGTTCTGGCGGACGGCGAACTCGTCGAATGCGACGCCACTCAGAGGCCTGAGCTTTTCCAGGCCCTGCGCCTGTCGCTGGGCCTGCTGGGCGTCGTCGTCGCGATCAAGCTCAAGGTCGCCCCGGCCTATCATCTGGAGGAGCGGATCTTCAAGCTGCCGCTCGACGCCGCGCTCGAGCGTTTCGACGAGCTGGCGGCGGCTCATCGTCACTTCGAGTTCTTCGCCTTTCCCTATGCCGACGAGGTTCTGGTCAAGACTCTTGACCCCATGGCCCCGGACGGCCAATTCGAGCCGCCCGAGGAGGACGAAGAGGCGCTCTTCGCCGGCTTTTGCGAGATGTCAGCGGCCGCGCCGCCGATGATCCCAGATCTTCAGCGACTGCTGATGCGCTTCGCGCCATCCGACCCTACGCCCCGACAAGGTCCCGCCTTCCAGATCTTCCCCAGCACGCGCGTGGTGCGCAACGAGGAGATGGAATATGAGGTCCCCAGAGCCGAAGGCGTCGCCGCCGTCAGGGACGTGATCGCGGCCGTCAGGGGCGACGCCCTCCCCGTCTGCATCCCGCTGATGGTGCGCACCGTCGCGGCGGACGACATCTGGATCAGCCCGCAAGGCCAAGGCCCCTGCACGGCGATCTCGTTCCACCAGTATCCGAAACTCCCCTGGCGAGCGTTCTTCCCCGCCATCGAGGCCCGCCTGCGCGCGCACGGCGGTCGGCCCCATTGGGCCAAGCACCACACCTTGGGCGCGGCGGACGTGCGCGAGCTCTATCCCCGACTGGACAACTTCCTGGCCGCGCGCGAGGCCGCCGACCCGCATGGGAAATTCCTCAATGGCCATCTGGGGTCGCTCTTCGCGGCGCTCTCTTAGGGAGGCGCTGCCCCCCCCGCCGCGGCCGAAGCGTCGTCAGCGGGGCGAGCGATTTTAGCTTTTGCTATGATCGGAGATCACCTCGCCCAGCTACGGCTATTTGCGGGCTTCAGAACCTTAGGTCTCCGCACCTCGATTGACAGCTCCGCAATATAGCTTTTACTATATTTTGTAAGAGTGATGCGCTGAGCGGCGCAGCCCGCAGCAATTTTCCCATAGCCCGCCGGCCGCGGCGCGCCAGACGAGCGATCAAGACATGACCCAGCCTAGGACCTACCTCATCACCGGCGCGGCCAGCGGGATCGGAGCGGCGATCGCCACCAAGCTCGCCCGCGCGCGTCAGAACGTGATGCTGGCCGACATCAACGCCGAAGGCGCGAGCGCCCTGGCCGCGACCCTGGGCACGCGCGCCAGCGCCGTCGCCCTCGACATCCGGGATCCGGCCGCGTGGGAGCGGGCGTTTGACGCCACCGTCGCGCGCTTTGGCGACTTTGACGTGTTGATCAATAACGCCGGCCTCGTGCGAACGGGTTTGGCCAAGAATGTCGCCATCGCCGATCACCAGCTGACCATGGACACCAACCTGATGGGACCGGTGACCGGCATGGTCGGCGCCTTCAAGCGCTTCGAGAAGCAGGGCGCTGGCCATCTCGTCACGGTCTGCAGCATGACCTCGTTCCTGCCGTTCCCCGGCGTGGCCATCTACGGCGCCTCCAAGCACGCCCTGCGCGCCTTCCACCACGGCATGGCCATCGAGGAGCGCCATAGCGGCGTCGACTTCACCATCGTCCATCCCACGGCCACCGAAACGCCGATGCTGGACCAGGAGGCGGCCGATCCGGACGCTGTCATGTGCTTTGTCGCACCGAGCGTCTCGGCCGAGACCGTCGCCGACACGGTGATCAAGGCCATCAAGCGCAAGGCGATCGAAGTCTGCATGCCGCAGGCCGGCTCCGGAACGGTCAAGGCGCTGGGCGTCGATCCGAAAAAGCTACGCGCCTATGCCGATCACCTCGAAGCCATGGGCAAGGACGGGCTGGCCAAGCGCCAATCGTCCGCGGCCTGACGCCGCCTTTGGCCGCCGGGCGCGGCCCTCTTCAAGGAGTTACCGATGTCTGCTGCATCCAAAAGCGCCGGCGACATGACGCCGGAGGAATGGGCCGTGCGGGTTGACCTCGCCGCGGCCTATCGGCTCGTGGCCCTTAACGGCTGGGACGACCTGATCTTCACTCACCTCTCCGCCAAGGTTCCCGGCGGGGACCACCACTTCCTGATCAACCCCTATGATCGGATGTTCGAGGAGATCACCGCCTCGAGCCTGGTGAAGATCGACCTGGATGGCAACCCGATCGAAGCCACCAAGGCCCCGGTCAACGCCGCCGGCTTCACCATCCATTCGGCCATTCACATGGCCCGCGACGACGCCAACGCGGTGCTGCACCTGCACACCCCGCACGGCCAGGCCGTGTCGGCCATGAGCGAAGGCCTCCTGCCCCATACGCAGACGGCGATGATCGCCGGCCACGACATCGCTTTCCATGAGTACGAGGGCGTCGCGACGGACCTGGACGAGCGTGAGCGGCTGGTCGCCGATCTTGGCGACAAGTCGGTGATGCTGCTGCGCAACCACGGCACCCTGACGACGGGATCCACGATCGCCCAAGCCTATCTTCGCATGTACTTCCTTGAGCGCGCCTGCGAAGCCCAGGTGATGATGCTGACGGCCGGCCGGGCCAATCTGCATGCGCCGCCCGCCGGTGTGGCCGAGAAGGTTCGCGCCCAGTCCACCGGGCCGGGGATGTCGGTGGTCTCCGATCGCCTGGCTTGGCCCGCGCTGCTGCGCAAGCTCGATCGCCTGGACCCCAGCTACAAGACCTAACCTCGGGAAGCCTTCTTCCTGCCTGCCTCCCATGAGGATAGAGGCCGCGCCAGCCGAAAAGCTGGCGCGGCTTTTCCATGGGCCAAAGAAAAGGGCCGATCCCGCGGCGGAAGCGGGATCGGCCAGTGACGCCCCTTTATGGCAAGGGGGCGCGGAGCGCTTGATCAGTAGTGGTAGCGGAGGAAGACGCCGAACGTGCGGGGCGGCGCATAGCTCAGCATGTCATAGCCAAGACCCGCGATCGGCGAGATCTCGACCAGCACCGCCTTGTCCGTGAGGTTCTTGGCCCAGAGGCCCGCTTCGAGATGCTCGTCGGGCGAGCGCCAGGCCAGTTGCCCATTGAGCTGGAACACCGCTGGCGACGACAGCCGTTCGGTTTCACTGGGATCGAAGAAGATCCTTGTCCGATACGACGCATCGAGCGAGGGCTCGATCGAGGCGCCTGACGCCAGTTCGACCTTGTACTTGGCCGAGAGGCTGGCGTTGAACTTCGGAGCCTCCGGCATCTGATTGCCCGAATAGTCGCCGCCTTCGGACTTGTAGTCCTTGTACTTGGCGTGCAGCAGCGCCAGGCCGCCGGTAAGGGTCAGGTTGCGGATCGGGACGGCGGTAATCTCGGCCTCGCCGCCATAGACCCGGGCGGAACCGGCGTTGTCGAGGATCTGCACGGTGCGAGCCCCGCGAACCACGAAGGCGAAGGCCTGCAGATCCTTGTAGTCATAGTAGAAGGCCGAGAGGCTCAGGCGCAGGCGGCGATCGAACAGACTGCTCTTGGAGCCGACCTCATAGGCGTCGACCGTCTCGTTGCCATAGGGGGCCAACTGGTCGGCATAGCTCTCGCGGTCGGCCTGGCCGCCGAAGAAGCCACCGCTTTTGAAGCCGCGATTATAGGTGGCGTAGATGTTGGACTCGTCGGTGAGATCGTAACGCAGACCCAGCCGCCCCGAGAACGCCCCGAAAGTCTTGCGCTGGGCGTAGGGCGGCACGAGGTCAAACGCCTCCTCGGCGGTCTCGTGATAGTCGAAGGTCTTCTTGTCAGCCGAATAGCGAAGGCCGACGGTCGCCGTCAGCTTGTCGGTCAGACTATAGTCCGCCTGGCCGAACAGGGCGTAGGTGTCGGTGTTCTGGGTATAGGCGTAGCGCAGGAAGACGACGCTGTTGTCGACGCTGACGCCGGTCGGATTGCTCGGCGAGGTGAAGAACGGTCGGAAGTCGCGCAGGACGTCGAAAGTGCTGTTGTTCTTCAGCTCGTCACGCATGTAGTAGGCGCCAAGCACCCACTTGAGCTTCCCGACATCCGCCTGCAGCCGCAGTTCTTGCGACCATTCCTTCTGGTAAGCGATGAAGTGGTTATGGAGGATGTCGGCGGGACTGGTGTCACTGTTCTCGTCGATGTTCCGCCTGACGTTCTGGAACGCCGAGATCGAGACGAGTTCGACACCGTCAAAATGGTGGGTGTAGTTGAGGGATGTCGAATAATAGTCGACGCGGTCCTTGCCCTGGACGTCGGCGGCGACGCGATAGGGATCGGCGCTCGGATCGGCATAGCCGCTGATGTCGGTGCACGCCCCGCTATAATAGTATCCCGGTTTGCACAGGCCATCAGCCCCGGTGGCCGCCGCCGTTGCCGGAAACAGAGGACGCTGCTTGGCCTGGCGGGCGCCGCCGCGATTGGCGTAGCGCGTCACCGACAGCAAGGCCTCGTCCCTGTCCGATGGGGTGAACAGCAACGACCCGCGGATCGCGCCGCGATTGGCGTTGTTCACATGATCGCCGGTCACCGTATTGAGCGTCGCGCCGTCGTCGCGCAGGTATTGGCCGGCTAGTCGGAAGGCCAGCTTGTCCTCGATCAGCGGGCCGCTGACCGCCCCGTTGACCGTCAGGGACTTGAAGCGGCCGTATTCCACCGAGCCTTCGGCGCTGGGCCTCCAGGTCGGGCGATTGCTCGTAATGCTGATCGCGCCGCCGGTGGTGTTCTTGCCGTAGAGCGTGCCCTGCGGCCCGCGGAGAACCTCGATCTGACCCAGGTCGAAGAACGAACTGAGGGTGGCGAACGGCGATCCGATATAGACCCCGTCCACATAGACCCCGACCGCGCTGGCGGTGGTCGGATTGAAGTCGCTCAAGCCCACGCCGCGGATGAACATCTTCGGATTGGCAGCCGCGTCGCCGCCGGAAATACGGACATTGGGCGCGGCGTTGTTCAGGTCGGACAGAACCGCCAACCGCTTGTCGGCGATGGCTTGGGAGGTGAAGGCCGTCACCGCCACCGGCACGTCCATGAGGTTTTCGGACCGCTTGTTGGCCGTGACCACGACCTCCTCGACGGTCGAGGCCGTGTCCTTCGGCGCGGCGGTCTGGGCCTGCGCCGCGACGGCGGACATCAGGGCGGCGCCGCAGGCCGACGCCATGCACCAGCGCTTGTCGATCATAGGATATCCCCTTTTTCTGGTTTGCGTTTCCTCAAGCATCAAGCTAGCGAAAACTATATCCATTGCAATGGCTACCCATGGTGGCGCCGGGCGCGGACGTCTTATTGCAGGACCACGAAGCAGCAGCGCCTTCAGGCTATTACAAGGCTCACCTCGAGATAGCCGCGACCGCGCCCGCGGTATGAAATGGGCGGAGATGCGCAAAACCCTGGCCGTTTTATATAGTCTTTGCTATAGTAATTGGCGCTACGCGCCACTAAGGCCGCGGACCACATTTTCGAGGATGCGCGACACCGGCCCCTCGAACCCCTGCCCGTTCCACAGGCTTCCGCAGAAGGTGATCGAACCGGTCGAGAAGATACCCCCGCCCGCGGGCGTCTCGACATAGACCATGTCCGCGCGCACCAGGCGCTCGGGGCTTTCGCCGGTCATGGTCAGGGACTCGGTCAGCATCTCCTCGTGGACCACGCCGAAGCTCTTGGGCGGATCCTCAGAACTGGCCAGGATGTGCACCACGCCGGGCGCGCCGAGTGCGGGATCGGCGCGATCGAGCTCGAACCCCGCCGCGCCGCCGCCCGACAGGCCATAGTCACCGAATGTCTCCTGATCGACGCCGTCGAGGATCCAGCCGCCCGGCCCCGAACGCGCGCCCGGCGCGATCCGGTAATGGGTGCTCTCAAACGGACCTTGGGCTGAAAATCCGATGCCGACCAAGGCCTGCGGCGTGCGCCCGTTGCGCCGCCATATGCCGCCGAGCCGACCGTCCAGCTGATGATAGTATTCACCGGGTTCAGCCGCCCAGGTCCGGATACCGCCTTCGGCCCGGCGCACCTCGATCATCTCCGGATGCTGCGCCTGACGCGCGATGCGCCAGTAAAAGCCGTTGCCGCCAAGATAGGCCAGGTTGCCGCCCTGTCCGACATAGGCGCCGAGCGCGTCGAGGGTTCCAGTGGTGTGGTACTCTGGGTGGCTGCCCGTCAGAACCAGATCGTAGTCGGCGATCAGCGAAACGCCCTCGTCGTCGAGATCCTCGTCGGTCACGACGTCGAACGGAATCTGCTTGTCTTCAAGCCACGCCAGCAGATGGGTGTCGGCCGGATAGTGACGCAGGCCAGAGCCCCGTGCGTCCTCCTCGAAGATGAAGCCTGGCCGCATGGTCAGGAGTGGCCTCAGGCGAGAGCTGAGGGCGACCCCGCTGCCGTCGGCGTGCCAGTTGTAGGTCGATCGCCCATAGGACCCGTACTTGACGGCGCAGTAGGGCGACGCGCCCCAGGCCGCGCCGCGCGCCTGGGTGCTTTCCAGGCGGTTGGCGAAGTAACAGTTGCCGTAGGCTTGATAGGTGAAGGTCGGGGCCAGGAAGCAGACCTTCCGGCGCGGACCGCCTTGTTTGGGCTTCACGTAGAACGGCGGCCAATCCTCGCCGGCCGCCGTCGTCAGGTGCAACGCATAGGCGCCGCTCTTCAGATCGTCCGGAACCTCGAAGCTGAACGAGGGCTCCCAGTCGCAGGAGCCAAAGTCGTCTTCATGAAAGTGAATGGCCGCGTAGTCGCGCGGGGCGTGACGCCAGGATTGTTCCTCCCCCGTCCACGTGGCGCCCTTGACGCCCCGGGTCGGCCAATGGCGCAGGACGCCTTCACGCGCTTGCGGGCCGACCGGCGCCACGCTCTGGGTGTCGATCCCTCGCGAAAAATCCCAGCCCGCGATCAAGCCTACCGGATCGTCGATGCCGTCCGGCGAGCAATAGACGCCTTCGCGGACGGCTGGAGCCTCGATTTTTCCGGTAAAGCAGGTCCCCGCTGGCGAGGCGGCGTCCGCCGCCACCGTCAAGCGCCCGCCCGACGGCGCGCGAAAGCCGGCGACGTCGAAGGCCTGCGCCCTCACCGATCCCCCCAGCGGCTGACAGCCAAGGACGATCTTGTCGCAGCGCGCGCTGTGGCTGAGCCATACCCGATGCCAGACGCCCGCCTGCATCGGCGCGGCAAGATCATGGACCTGCCCGCAGTCCGCATCGGCGACAAGCCCTCGAACGCCGGTCGCGGTCACCGACAGCGTAATGCGCGAGGCGCCATCATCCTGGGAGATCACCGCCCCTTGGTGCGGCGGCGTCGCAAACCAGATGAGCGCGGTCCAGGTCACGGCCTCACGGCCCCGGAGATCGGGTCCGTGGGCGATGTCGGCGAATGACCCCACATCCAGAGGCTGGCGCTTGCCCGTCATTTTGAGGGCGAAGCATGCGGACAGATCCTCGAACACCATGCCTGGGCCAGCGGGATTGGGGTCTCCGCTGATCACGCGAACCAAGCGGGCCTCGAAGGCCGCGCCGTCGGCGACGCTGACGTAGGCCTGCAAGGTTTCGCCCGGGCGGGCGGAGAGCCGATCGAAATAGCCGGTGATCGGCATCTCCTCGGTCTTGAGCAGAGGGATGCGCAGATGCGAATGCAACGTCATGCCGGACCTTGAGAAGCCAAACTAAGAGAGATCGGACGAAGACATCAGCCCTAGAGGCGACGTCGAAAGACGCTGGATGTGGAGCACCGTGACGATCAGCAGGGCCAGGGCCAGGCAGGCTCCCGCGGCCAGCAGCCCGCCCCGCGCCTCGGCTTCGGTGACCCACAGGGAACAGAGCACCGGGCCCGCCGCCGCCCCCAAGGCCTGGACTGTCGGCACCAGAGCCGCGGCGCGCCGCGTCGGGTCGGACTCGATGACGAGCGGCATCTGGAAGGGCATGAAGAAGCCCCAGAAAAAGCCATGCAGGCTCGCGAGGACCATGAACACGGGAGCGGCCGGCAGCTTCCAGATCCACACCAGGACCACGGCGAACGCCGCCACGCTGGTCAGGCAGGCCGAGTAGTAGGAGAGCCGCTTGGCCACGAGCGCGGCGACACCCGAGCCCAGGATCGACAGCGCCAGGCTCAAGGACACGGCCCCACCGACCGCACCTGGCGTCATTTTCGCCTGGCCGGCCAGTTGCGGCAGATAGGCGAAGAAACCGATGAAGAAGGCGTAGGTGAGAAAGACCGCCGCTAGGCTTGCAATGGCGCGCGCGCCATGGCCGCGGGCGCCGCCGGTCTCGGTTTCCCCCTCCGTTGGCAGCGGCGCCGCTGCTCTGGGCAACGCAAAGGCCGCGAGCGCGCCGATCAAGGCTACCGCGGCGGCGGCCGCAAAGCCGCCGTTGGCGCCGAACCGATCCATCAGGGTCGCCGGCAAGATCGCCGCGAAGCTCACCTGCAGGAGTCCTTGGGCCACCAGGAAGACGCCGGCCCAACGCGCCGGAGTGGAGGCGCGCGTGATCATCAACATCGTCAGCCAGACCAGGACGCCTTCCACAAGACCGGCGGCGGCGCGATCGGCCAGCACCAGAGGACCGGAGGCGTGCAACATGGCCGCATTGAGGATCGCCAGGGTCAGGCCAGCCAGCAGGCCTTTCAAAGGGAGCTTGTCGGGCCTGATGACCGCGCCCGACAGCACCACGCCGAGCGCGAGGGTCAGGAACTCCACGGTGAAGGACCAGCCCACCAGGCCGGCCGTCAAGCGCCGCTCGGCGACGAGCGCGTCTAGCAGGATGGGCTGCACGCCCGCGAACATCAGGGCGACCGTGCCGACGGTCAGGTAGGCTGCGATCTGCGGACCGCTTGGCGGACGGCCAATCCAATGGTCGTCATCAGCCGCCTCTTGCGCGCGATCCAGCAGCCGCATGCCCATCCGCAAATCTCCCGGAGCCGCCGGGCGGCGTCATGGCCGCCCTGCTGAATTGAATGTAGCTTTTGCTATATTTTGATATATGTCAACGCGCCCCAGGATGGGTGGCCGCTCCCGGCGCCTCATTGGTGGGCGATCCAGGACGACAACGCCTACGCGTTGACCGGCGCGCCCTTGTACGGGGTGTTGCAGGCGACTACTCTGCCCATGCGTGCTTCAAGCGCGCTGACAAACGCATCCTCACCCAACTTCGCGAGCGCTGTGACCCTCATCAAATCCGAAAGCGACGCCGCAGCGCGCCCGTCGAGGGCGCCGCGAAAGAAATCGGCTTCCGCGACCGACGCCGCGCCGGCCGAGCGCGGCAAGCCCAGAGATCCCCCAACGGCGGGCAAGCCGCTGCAGACCTATGAGCGACTGATCGCCGCCACGGGCGAGCTTCTCGGGGAAATCGGATTTGAGCGCCTGACGACCAACGCGATCTGCGCGCGCGCCAACTTGTCGCCGCCGGCCTTCTATCACTACTTCGACGATAAGTACGACATCCTCGAAGTGCTGGCGCGCCGCCTGCTCAAGCGCCAGAACGACGCCTACGCCGCCTGGCTTTTCAAGGGCGGCGCATGGGCCAATCCCGATAAAGCCATCGAAGCCTTGGAAGAGTGGTTCGCCATCGCCACCCAAATTCTCGAGAGCGAGCCGGGCGCGTTCTGGACGATGCGGGCGCTAAGAGCCTTGCCCAACCTGGCTCACGTCCGCCTGGAGTCCCAGCGGCAAAGCGCCGACCAGATGTTCGAGTTCTACCGCCGCCTTTTCCCCGCGGTCGATCCGGACACGCTGTGGTGCCGGCTTCGCATCCGGTCCGAATTCGGCTGGGCGGTCGACGAACTGGCGCTTGAGGAAGACCGCATCCCCCGGCCGATCCTCCTGCGAGAAGCCGCGCGGCTTCTGACCCGCTCGCTCGACGACGACCATCGCGCCAAGCCTAGCGCGTAGACCTACAGAATATAGTTATTGCTATATCAAAAATCGCGCCGTATTCAGATCTAGGCCCACGCGGCCCTGATTGAGCGGCGCGGTTGCCGTTCAATCAGGGCGTGGCCAGAGACCGTCACCTTGAGCGAGCGACCATGACCGCAAACGCCTCCCCCCCTCGCCTCGATGCGAAGGCGCGCTTGGCCGCGCTCGGATTGCAACTGCCCAAGCCTCCGGCCGCTGTCGGCAACTTCTCCGCGGCCGTCCGCGATGGGCGCCTCCTCTATCTGTCGGGGCAGGGCCCCGTACACGCCGAAGGCGTGCACACGGGTAAGGTGGGCGCGGAGGTTTCGCTCGAAGAGGCCTATCAGCACGCCCGGCTGACGACGCTCAATCTTCTGGCGGTGATCGAGGAGGCCGTTGGGCTCGCCAAGGTCAGTAAGGTCGTCAAGGTGCTGGGCATGGTCAACGCCGCGCCTGACTTCATCGCCCATCCGGCGGTGATCAACGGCTGTTCGGACCTGCTTATTGAGGTGTTCGGACCCGAAGTCGGCGCTCATGCGCGATCGGCGGTCGGGATGGGGTCCCTGCCCTACCAGATCACGGTCGAGATCGAGATGATCGTCGCGGTCGAAGACTGACCATCGGCGCAACGCGACCCGCGCAGGCGCCCGACCGCTCCAACCTGATCCCGAAGAGGGTCGCCGACCGTCGGCGACGAGCATCATGCCCAAGATCACGTTCATCCAGCACGACGGCGCGACCTTGGTCGTGGAGGGCCGTCCAGGGCAGTCGCTGATGGAAGCCGCCGTCCAGAACAATGTGCCCGGCATCGACGCCGACTGCGGCGGCGCCTGCGCGTGCGGCACCTGCCAGGTCCATGTGCAAGCGCCCTGGCAAGAGGCCCTGACGCTGCCCAGCGCCATGGAAGCCGAGATGTTGTCATTCACGAGCGACCCGCAACCCTCTAGCCGGCTGGCCTGCCAGATCATCCTCGAAGAGCGACACGAGGGTCTGATGGTGCGCGTGCCAGCCCACCAACACTAACCCTCGGAGAGCCAAAATGTCCGCATCCTCTTCGCCCTTGGCGTCCGTTGTCGGCCCGTCGCACATCGCGTTGGAAGTCAGCGACCTCGAGCGCTCGTTGGCGTTTTATCAGCGCGTCCTGGGGCTTGAGATCTTCTATGACGAGCGCCAGACCGGAACGCCGCCGAGCATCAAGGGCATCGTCGCCGGCTTCGCCATCGAACTGGGCCAAATCCACCTCCCGCCGGGCTCAGGCAACCCCTCCCAGGTGCGGCCGCAAGCGGGCGCGCCCTGCATGGCCTTCACGATCGAAGACGCCGTCGGCGCTCACGGTCGTCTCAAGGCGGAGGGTGTGTCGGTCGAGAGCGCGGTCAAGGAAATCCAAGGCGTCAAATTCTTCTATGTCTACGATCCCGATGGGTATCCGTTCGAACTCATAGAATTCCCGCTCGGGGCGAGGGCGTTGGCCGACCTACGCGCCTACTTCGACGTGACGTCATCGGGATAGGCCTGCAGTCGCACGTTCTAACTTGTGAAGCCCCGATGGGGACGGAGTGCGCCAGAAGCCGCCGTTGGCACTCCTCCCGACACACGACGTTCAGCGGGCGCGCGTCTTCCATTGAGGCCGCGTTATTGCTGGTGGACTCATGGGCTCGGTGATCTCGAACGAGACGGGCTGTCCGGTTTTCCGCTGGATGATCGTGGCGCTTGCGCGTAGCGCGCCGTCCGGCGCCACGTCACCGACACGGAGCTTCACTAGGTCATAGCCCCTGAGATTGGCGTCTATTGCGCAATTGAACATGTCGAGGTCGCGGAGTCGCCCGTTCGCTTTGAGCTGCTGTCGGATCCCCCAAATGTGCCTGGGCTTGAACGGCGGTTTGGGGCCGATCACCCGGCCCGTGTTCCAGGGGCGCTTGGGCGGGAGGAAGAGATCAAATTGAGCCATGTTCGCCTCCTGCGAATTGGCTACTCCCCTCGCTTCATTCTACCACGTTTGAGCGCTTCACGCGCGGGCGGCGCTTAGCCGACATTGGGTCGCGTCTTCGGCCCGCGAGATAATTCCGCTCCAGCGCGTTCCAGATCTGGCAAGGTCATACCGTCGGGTGGCTGGACATAGAGCCTTGCTGGTGGGCGCCATCCAACCGATCTTCGCGCATAGAGTGGACGCACCATATCCGAGCGTCACCGGCGCGCACATTCGTGCGCGCCGGGTTTCCTGCGGGCAGGCCTATTCCGCGGCGACCGGGCTAGCCGCCTTGCCGATGGCGCGGCGGCGCGCGCCCACCAACAGCTTGGCGGCGAAGATAGCCAGGGTGAAGGCGCCGCCGGCGAAGACAACATCGCCTGGCACCCGCATCCAGACGAGGACCTGGACCAGCGGCGAGTGGATGACCGCGGGAGAGCGGGCGAACCAGAGGCCGTGCTCGATGCTGGCAATCGCCTGAATCACACCCACCGGCAGCAACGACAGGAACAGCATCATCGCCAAGCCGCCGTTTAGCATCCAGAACGTCGCGGCCAGCAGCCGATCGTCCCAGGCTTCACGCCGCGCCAGACCTCGGAAGCAGAACAGCAGCAGACCAATGCCCAGCATCCCGTACACCCCGAAGAGCGCCGCGTGACCGTGGGTGGCCGTCGTGTTCAGCCCTTGGATGTAATAGAGGCTGATCGGCGGATTGATCATGAAGCCGAAGACCCCCGCGCCGAGCAGGTTCCAGAACGAGACCGCCACGAAGAACAGGATCGGCCAGCGATAGGTCGCGACCCAGGGCGCGGCCCTGGTATGCCTGAAGGTCTCGAAGGCCTCGGCGCCGATCAGGGCCAGCGGCACGACCTCGAGCGCCGAGAACACCGAACCGATCGCGATCACCGAGACGGGCGTGCCGGCGAAGTACCAGTGGTGGGCCGTGCCCAGAACGCCGCCGAACAGGAACACGATGGTCCCGAACAGAACCGCGCCATTGGCCGACTTGGCCCGCACCAAGCCGAGCTTCACCATCAGCAGACTGATGACCGCCGTGGCGAACACCTCGAAGAAGCCTTCGACCCACAGGTGGACCACCCACCAGCGCCAGTACTCGACCATGCTGATGTGGGTGTGCTTGCCCCACATGAAGCCAGCGCCGTAGAACAGGCCGATGGCGATCGTCGACAGGAAGAGGATCCAGAGGACGGGCTTGCTTTCCGAGGGCGCCTTGAGGGCGGGCCACAGAGCCCGACCCACCAGCACCAGCCACTTCATCAGGCCCACGAAGAGCAGAATCTGCCAGAAGCGGCCCAGGTCAACATATTCCCAGCCCTGATGGCCGAACCACCAGTTGGCGTTCAGGTCGAAGACCTGCTGCACGCCCAGCCACTCGCCGGCCATCGACCCCAGCACGACAACCACCAGCGCGACCCAGAGTAGGTCGACGCCCAGCTTCTGGCCCTTTGGCTCGTGACCCGAGATCATCGGCGCGACATAGAGACCGGTGGCCAACCAGGCGGTGGCGATCCAGAAGATGGCGAGCTGGGTGTGCCAGGTGCGGGTCACCGCGTAGGGAATGATGTCGGAGATCGGCACGCCGAAGAAGGCGTGGCCCTCCACCGAATAGTGGGCGGTGACGGCGCCCAGGCCGACTTGCAGCAGGAAGAGGCCGATCACGGTCAGGAAATACTTGCCCGTCGCCTTCATCGAAGGCGTCGGCTTCATGGCCGCCAGCGGGTCCTTGTCCGGCGCGACCAGGTGGTCCTCGGACTTGGTGCGGGCGTGCCAGAAGGCCAGGGCGCCGACGGCGAAGATCAGCAGGATGACGCTGGCCACCGACCAGACGATGGTGGGGGCGGTCGGCGTATTGCCGATCAAGGCCTCATGCGGCCAGTTGGCCGTATAGCTGATCACCTCGCCGGGACGGTTCGTGCTGGCCGCCCAGCCGGTCCACCAGTAGAACGCGGCGATGGCGGTCCGGCGGGTCGGATCCTTCACCGCGCCATTGGCGATGGCGTACTGCTCGCGCAGCGCCTCCAGCGCCGGGTCCGATCCTAGCAGCGTCTCGTAGTGGCCACGCACCTGGCGCATGGCCTGGGCGCGATCGCCACTGACCGTGACGACGCCGGTCTTGGCGTCATAGGTGTTGGTCCGAATCTCGCGCTTCAGGCGTTCGCGCAGGGCCGCCTGACGCTCGGGCGACAAGGCGTCATAAGCCGCCTTGAAGTCGCGCCGGGCCCAGATATCGAGCAGGGCCGTGGCCTCGCGGTGGACCTGATCGGCCGACCAGTCGGGCGCCACATAGCCGCCGTGCCCCCAAATGGAGCCGACCTGCTGACCGCCCATCGACTGCCAGGCCAGTTGGCCGGTCTCGATGTCCGCCTTGGTGAGCAGCACCTGCCCCGAAGCGTCGACCACGCGGGTCGGGATCGGCGGGGCCTGTCGGTGAATTTCGCGTCCCATCAGCCCCAAGACGGTGAAGGACACCGCCATCACCAGGGCGAGGACGAACCATAGTCTTCGGGTGTTCATCTCGCTTCCCCTCGCCGGTCGGGACCGTCCCATTCGGCGTTCGGGATCAGGATGACGACTGGCGGCGGAGCCGACGTTGCTCGGGAGCAACCTCGCTCCGATCAAACCGCCTTTGCGTGGCGCGCGGCGGCCGCCGGCAGACGCGCGTCGAAGGCCGCGGCGACCACGCGCATCAGGCGGCGGGCCGCCTCCGGAATCGAGACCACGGCGCCGTCGCGGGCGCAGAGGCTCGCCAGTCGCAAAGCGTCGACGGCGGAGAGCTCGGCGTCCAGATGATTCTCGGCGAAGCCTTGCTCGCGGCAAATCGCGGCCACGTCCACGCGCATGTCGCACATCAGCCGCTCGATCACGGCCGCGCGGAGGCGGTCCTCGGCGTCGAGAACCAGCGCCCGGCTAAGGGGAAGCTCGCCGCGCGCGACGGCGGCCGACCACTGGTCGGTCGGCACAAGATTGCCGACGAAGCCTTCCCGGAACTGGCCGATCGACGACGGGCCGATCGGAACGAGCACGGGCGCTGGATCGTCCGTGTACCCCTGGAAGTTCCGACGCAGCCGCCCTTCCGTCGCCGCGTGGGCCAGGGCGTCGCCCGGCAAGGCGTAATGGTCGAGGCCGATGCGGACATAGCCCGCCTCTTTCAGCGCCGCGTCGGCGGCCTCGGCCTGGGCCCAGCGACCGTCCAGATCGGCCAGGTCCGCCTCGCGGATCATGGTCTGGTGCTTCTTCATCCAGGGCACGTGAGCGTAGCCGAACACGGCCACCCGATCGGGCCGCAGCTGGACCGCCAGGCGCGCGGACTCATGGACGTTTTCGGGCGTCTGCCCCGGTAGGCCGTACATCAGGTCGAAGTTCAGGCCTTTGACGCCGACGGCGCGCAGGCGCTCGGTCGCGCGAGCGACGTGGTCGTAGGGCTGGATGCGATTGACCAGAGCCTGCACGGTCGGGTCGAAGGTCTGGACGCCCAGGCTGACTCGATTGACGCCCACGGCGCCGGCCGCGTCGACAAAGGCCTCGGACAGCATGCCCGGGTCCAGCTCGGCGGCGATCTCCGCGCCCGGGCGTGGACGGAAGACCGTCTTGAGCCGGGTGACCAGGGCGGCGAAATCCTCGGGGCTGAGCGCGTTGGGGCTTCCCCCGCCGAAGTGCAGGTGCGCCAGGCCGTCATGCTTGCCGAGGCGCGCGGCCACCAGGTCTACCTCGCGCATCAAGGTCTCGAAGAAGGTCCCGACCCGCTTGTAGCTATGGGCGATCGACGTGTGGCAGCCGCAGTACCAGCAAAGGCGCCGACAGAACGGCACGTGCACGTAGACCGACAGCCGATCCTCGACGCGGGTCCGACCGAGCCAGGACTTGGCCGCGCTTGCCTGCTCGGCGTCGAAGGCCAGGGCGGTCGGATAGCTAGTGTAGCGAGGAAGGTTCCGTTCGGCGTGCTGGCGCTGGGCCGGGGTCAGGACCGAAGGGGTCATGCGCAAAGTCCTAGAAGCTCGTCCTGCCGGCGCAGACGCACGCGGCGGGAGGCGCGCGCGTCGATCAGCCCCTGGTCCTGGAGATGCGACAAAGTGCGGGAAACGGTGTGGATGGTCAGGCCCAGATAGTCGGCGATGTCCTGGCGGGTCATCGGCAGGTCGAATTCGTCGTCCGCGTCGAAGCGCTGGGCGAAGTCGATCAGGAAGGCGGCGACGCGCTCGACCGCGCCTAGCCGCGCCAGCATGGTCGCGTGGTTCTGGCTACGTTGCAGCCCATGTGACGCGATCGACAGCAGGCGCTGGCCCAGCAAGGGATCATGGGCCGACAGGCGGCGCAGTGTGGCGACCGGAATGGCCAGCATGATCACGTCGGTCATACCCTCGGCCGAACAGGCATATTCGCCGCCTGGCTCGAGTCCTAGGACATCGCCCGGGACGTGGAAGTCGCAGACGTGCCGACGTCCGTCGCCCAGCAGCCGGTAAGTCCGCACCGCGCCCGCCAGGAGCTGATAGACGGTGTCGACCGCTTCGCCCTGAGCGAAGATTTCCTCGCCCGTCGCCCTGCGAATACTGACCCCGGCGGGGACCAGCGTCGGGGAGGGCGGCGGATCAAACTTGGCGAAGGCGAGGGTCATGAGCGGCCCGGCGGCTGAGGCTTGTGTCGACCTGAGCCTTAGCAACCGCGCCGGTCGCGCCGTTATTCGGGAAATCGCCCTAGGTAGAATTCCGGGATTAAGCTCGAGCACGGTCGGGCTTAGGGCAGGCGCCAGGATTTCACTTAAGGTCAGCCGCCCCCCATGTTCGCCAGCATCGCTCCCCATAGTCTCCGTGGCGCGGACATGTTCGGCCATCTGGACGACGTCGCCGCCGCCGACGTACTCGGCGCCGGAACCGTGCGGCCACTGGCCGCCGGGCGCGTCGTCTTCAGCCAGGGCGATCCCGGATCGACCTGTCACACGCTGCTCGAAGGGCGGATCAAGATCGTGCAGGCGCGCCCCGAAGGCAGCCAGTCGGTGATCCGCTTTATTGGCCCCGGCGAGATGTACGGCACCGTCGCCGCGTTGATGGGTAAGCCGTTCCCCGCCGACGCCGTGGCCGTCGTAGACAGCCTCGAGATCTACTGGACCGTCGCGGCCATGCGTCAGCTGATGGCGCGCTACCCCGAGATTGCCATGGGTTCGGCCGCCTCCGCTGGACACCGGCTGTTCGAGTTGCAGGACCGGGTGGGCGAGATGGCTGGAGAGAAGGTCGAACAGCGCATCGCTCGCACCCTCCTGCGTCTGGTGCAGCAGGCCGGTCGCAAGACCGAGGGCGGCATCGAAATCGACTTCCCGATCACCCGACAGGAGCTGGCCGAGATGGCCGGCTCGACCCTGCATACGGTCAGTCGGACGCTGGCGGCTTGGGATGAGCGCGGCGTCACCGCCAGCGCGCGCCGCCGCATCGTCGTCCGCCGGCTGGATGTTCTGACGAACCTGGCCGAGGCGGGCTAAGCTCTCCAATCCGAGCAAGGTGACAACGCCGCCGCTCCGGGAGCGATGGCGCTTTGGCGACATCACTTGATCGCGGCGAAATCGGCCGTCAGGCGCTTCTTGGCCATGCTGGGAGCGGTGGCGATGGCGGCTTCCGCCTCGGCGGCGTTCGGCTTGCCGTCGCCGACCTTGGCCACGAAGGCCATGCCCATCGCCCAGTGCGGCGCGCACTTGAAGCCATAGACGCCGGGCTTGGCGACCTTCACTACGACTTCCTTGCCCAACAAGCCTTTGACCGGCGCCGCGCCGGCCGGCCACATGCCCGGGATCGTCTCGGCATTGTGGCCGACGTCGGTCGGGATGAAGCGGACGGTGTCGCCCACCTTCAGCTTCGCGGTCGCCGGCTCGAACACCATCATGCCTTGCGAGCCCTGGTTCAGCATCTTGACCTGCAGCTCGGCCGCGCCAGCGGTTCCGGCGATCGCCACCGCGCCGATCATGGCGCCGGCGGCGAGAACGGATTTCAACATCTTCACTCACCTTTGTCTGGGCGCGGGCGATCAGCCCGCTCGCCGCCACCGATAGACCGGGCGCGAGACGGGAACCTTGCTCCAAAGCAAGCTGGCGCGAATTCGCCTCGGTCGTCCGAGCGCGGCCTCCTTGTCGATCGACAATCCCCCGCCGGCTCGAATCCGCCAGCCTCCTGGTCTTTGGAACAGGAGCCGGATCATGGCCTTCGACATTCCCCTGGCCGCGGAGATATGGGCCGCGAAATATCGGTTCGCGCCGGACGCCGGCGACGGCGACGTCACCGTCGAGGACAGCTGGCGACGGGTGGCCGAAGCGATCGCGCAAGCCGAGCCCGCCGAAGCCCGGGAGGCCTGGCGCGAGAAGTTCCTCGACGCGCTGGGCGACTTCCAGTTCATGCCCGCCGGCCGCATCTTCGCGGGAGCCGGCACCGGGCGGGCGGTGACCCTCTTCAACTGCTTCGTCATGGGAACCCTGCCCGACGACCTGCCGGGCATCTTCGAGCACCTGCGCGAGGCGGCCGTGACCCTGCAACAGGGCGGCGGCGTAGGCATGGACTTCTCAACCATCCGCCCTTCCGGCGCGCCGGTGCGCGGCGTCGGGGCCGACGCCTCGGGCCCTTTGAGCTTCATGGACGTCTGGGACTCGATGTGCCGCACGATTCTATCGGCCGGCCAGCGGCGCGGGGCGATGATGGGCTGTCTGCGCATCGACCACCCCGACATTGAGGCCTTCATCGACGCCAAGCGCGAGCCGACCCGCCTGCGCAACTTCAACCTCTCGGTCCTGGTCACCGACGCCTTTCTTGAGGCGCTGGCCGCCGACGCGGACTGGCCGCTGGTGTTTGGCGGCGAAGTGTTCAAGACGGTTCGGGCCAGCGATCTCTGGCGGCGGTTGATGACGGCGACCTATGCCTACGCCGAACCGGGCGTGATCTTCGTCGACCGGGTCAACGCCCGAAACAATCTCGCCGATTGCGAGACGATCTGCGCCTCCAACCCCTGCGGCGAGCAGATGCTGCCGCCCTATGGGGCCTGCCTACTCGGCTCGATCAACCTGGCGCGCCTAGTCGCCGCCCCCTTCACGGAGGGCGCGGTCCTGGACGAGGAGAAGCTGGCGGAACTGACCCATGTCGCGATCCGGTTCCTGGACGACGTGATCGACGTCTCGCGTTTCCCGCTGGAGGCCCAGGCGGAGGAGGCGCGCGCCAAGCGGCGCCTGGGTCTGGGCGTTACGGGGCTGGCCGACGCCCTCATCTTCTGCGGACAGCGCTATGGCTCGCAAGAGGCCGCCCAGACGATCAAGCGGTGGCTGGGGATCATCAAGCGCGAGGCCTACCGCGCCTCGGCCGCCCTGGCCGCCGAAAAGGGCCCCTACCCGCTCTGGGACCCGCGCGTGCTGGATCGGCCAAACCTGCTGGAGCTCGACGACGACACCCGCGCGCTGATCGCCAAGCATGGATTGCGCAACGGCTGCCTGACCTCGATCGCGCCCACGGGCACCACCTCGCTGGTGGCGGGCAACGTCTCTTCGGGCGTCGAACCGGTCTTCGCCTACGCCTATAGCCGCAAGGTCCGGCAACCCGACGGCTCGACCCGCCAGGAGGCTGTCGAGGACTACGCCCTGACCGTCTGGAAGCGGCTGCATGGCGAGACCGAGCCCCCGGCCGATGTCTTCGTCTCGGCCCAGACCCTGACGCCGCGCGAGCATCTGGTCATGCAGGCGGCCGCCCAGTCGATGATCGACAGCTCGATCTCCAAGACCGTCAACTGCCCGGCAGACATCGCCTTCGACGCCTTCTGCGACGTCTATCTGGAGGGCTGGCGGATGGGCTGCAAGGGTCTGACGACCTATCGCCCCAACGCCGTCACCGGTTCGGTCCTGTCGGTGGATACGCCGCCCGCCGAGCCCCCCGCGTCGACGCCCGAGGCCACGCTTGGCGAAACGCCGCTGATCGCCCGCGACGAGGCGCTCTCGGGCATGACCTACAAGATCAAGTGGCCGCACAGCGCCCACGCGGTCTACGTGACGGTCAACGATGCGGTCGTGGACGGCCAGCGGCGACCTTTCGAGATCTTCGTCAACTCCAAGAACATGGAGCACTACGCCTGGACGCTGGCCCTGACGCGAATGATCTCGGCCGTGTTCCGGCGCGGGGGAGACGTCGGCTTCGTGGCCGAGGAGTTGAAGGCGGTGTTCGATCCGCAGGGCGGCGCCTGGCTGTCGGGCCGCTACGTGCCCTCGCTGCCGGCGGCGATCGGCGGCGTGGTCGAGCGGCACCTGCGCCAGGACCTCGCGACGCCCGCGCCCAGGGTCGCCGAGGCCCTCGCGCCCCAGGCCGACGCGCCCCGCCCCGCAGTCTGTCCGCGCTGCGCCAGCCCCGCCCTGATCCGCAAGGAAGGTTGCGACACCTGCACCGATTGCGGCTACTCCAAGTGCGGCTAGACCCCACGAAAAAGGGCCCGCTTTCGCGGGCCCTTCCTCTTTCCAGGGACAATGCGATCAGAGCTTGAAGTCGAGGCTGACCCAGGCCCGGGTGGCGTCGGGATAGGTCCGGCTTTGCGTCTCGAACCGGGCGACGCCCAGCTCGAACGTCCAGCCCTTGGCGATCGGCGTCGAGACCATCGCGTCGACTTCGCGCCCCAGGTTCTGGGATCCCACGGTGGTGTCGAAGTCGTGGGCTTCGCCCGTCAACTTCAGCGGCTGCTTGACGCCGACGGTCGTCGTTCCGCGCAGGAAGACGTCGCGCACGCCCTTGGCCGGCGTGGCGCCGATCACGTCCGACAGGCCCTGGAAGCCATGCAGGGAAGCCAGCGGCGTCTGGAAGGCGTGGACGCCGTCGCCCTCGAGCCGTTCGAGGTTGAGCGAGAGCGCTGATCGGGTCGTCTTCAAGCCCAGGGCGGCGACGTCATAGTCCAGGGAGAAGCCTTGCGGGTTGCCGCCCCAGTCGGTCTGGTGGGCGTGCTCCAGCTCCCAGGTTCCGCTGAGGCCGGGCCCCAGCACACGGGCGCCGGCCAGCCTCGCCCCGAAGGTCTTGGACGACTGGCTCGCGGCGTTGTCGAAATCCAGCAGCACGGCGTAGGCTGTCGCCCTGCCGATCGCGCCCAGATCGGCCTCGGCATGCAGCATATGCGCGTCGCCGCGCCAGACGCCTTGCGACGACTTTCGACCCAGCGGCCGGCGCACGCGATCGGCATAGGCGTAGGTCAGGGTCACGCTCTGGGCCGGCTTGGCGGTCAGCTTGACCGCGTCGAAGGTCTGCTCGTTCTGCCGCCAGCCGCTGTTGCCGACGAAGCGGGCGTTGCCGAAGACGATGCGCTGCCGGCCGACATCGACGCCCACGGCGGCGGTCGGCTTCCATTCCAGCGCCGCGCGATTGAGCTCGACCGTCTCGGGATCGGGAAGGGTCGCCTTGCCGGACTTGGCGTGGACGCCATCGGCATAGTCGTCGACCAGGGCGCGGACGGCCTCCATCTCGATCAGGGCGGTCAGGGTCTTGGCCAGGGGCTGACGCCAGCCGAGGCGCAGCCGCGTCGTGACGGCCTCGGCGTTCGGACCGTCGGGATCATAGAGCTCATAGCGCGTGCGCGCCTCGAGCAGGAGCTGGCCGGTTTGCGCGGGCGCTTCGGCGGCCCGCGCGGACGCGGCGAAGGCGAGCGCGCTCACGCCCGCCAGCGCCAGCAGGACATGCTGTCTCATGGATCAATCTACTGTCTGTCGGAGAAGAAAAAAGGGGCGGCGAACGCGCGCCGCCCCAGGGGACATCGTCTTAGTGGCCGCCGCCCTTGT
Source organism: Caulobacter segnis ATCC 21756 (assembly GCF_000092285.1). Taxonomy (NCBI): domain Bacteria; kingdom Pseudomonadati; phylum Pseudomonadota; class Alphaproteobacteria; order Caulobacterales; family Caulobacteraceae; genus Caulobacter; species Caulobacter segnis. The sequence goes on from NC_014100.1 coordinate 3,306,124, forward strand.
GCGGGTTCGGCGGAGCGTTGAAGACCTCGGGATTGGCGGCGCCCTCGACGGTCAGGATGCCGGCGCCGCCACGCTCCAGGCGGCTCAGGGCGTGATCGACCAGGATGTAGTTGCCGGGTACTTCCAGCTTGAAATCGACGACCGTCGCGCCGCCTGGAGCGACCGTGACCGTCTGGACGTCCTTGATCGGCGTGCTGGTCAGCGAACCGTACGGATAGACGTGGTCGAAGATCTCGCCGATCACGTGGAAGCTGGACGTCTTGTTGGGACCGCCGACGCCGAAGAAGATCCGGACCGTCTCCCCGACCTTGGCGCGTAGCGCCTTGTCGCCGGTCAGCGCCTTGGAGCCGCCGTTGAAGATGTAGAACTCAGGTTGCTCGTTCAGGAGCTTCTCGATGCTCTCGTTCAGCAGGCCTTTCGAGCCCATGGCCTCGTCGGTATAGACCTCACCCTGCATGACGTAGAACTCGTGATCGACCTTGGGCAGGCCCTCCTCGGGCTCAACCAAGATGGCGCCGTACATGCCGTTGGCGATGTGCTCGGCCACCATCGGGGTGGCGCAATGATAGACGTAGAGACCCGGCGCCATCGCCTTGAAGGTGAAGGCCTGCGTTTCGCCTGGCGCGGCCATGGTGGCGACGCCTCCGCCGCCGGGGCCGGTCACGGCGTGGAAATCGACATTGTGCATGTGTTCGCTGTCGGCGGCGTTCTTCAGCGAGACCTCCACGGTGTCGCCGACCCGGACGCGGACCATGGGTCCTGGCACCTTGCCGTTGAAGGTCCAGAATTTGAAGTTCGCGCCATCGGCCAGCTTGCCGACCACTTCCTGGGTGACAAGGTCGACCTTTACAGTCGCGGGCGCGCGGCGCGCGATCGGCGGCGGCAAGTCGGTCGCCAAGCGGACGGTGTCGGCGACGGCGGGGGCCGGGGCGTCCGGCGTGGCGCCAATGGCGGCGGTCCCGATTAGGGCGAACGCCGCGGCGGTGGCGAAGAGAGCGAGGGCTTTCATGTTCCTATCCTCCGACGCCCGAACGGCGCCGATGAACGGACGGGTAGACCTCCGAGCATCCCGATCTTTGTGCATGGACAAACTGCGCCTTACGGATTGCTGGTCGCGCTGCGGGGTCCTCTGGAGGTTCTCTCGCTCCAAAGCCTTGGGCGTTGCGGCCTTCTTGCGTTCGAGACAGCGCAAAACGCCGCTCCGCCGCCGCCAAGGCCGCGCTTCCTTAAGTAGCGGCGCGTGGCCGCCGTTGGGCCGCGCGCGAACTTGGCGGCGCGCAACGTTCCGCGCCCTCCGGCCGCCTAATCAGGTCGCAGAGGAGACCCGTCATGGACATCACCACCGCGCCGCCCCTTCTTGATCAACCCGTTCGCGACATCGCCATCGGCCGCCCCGGATCCACCGCGATCTTCCGCCGTCACAAGATCGACTATTGCCGCGGAGGTGGAACGCCCCTCGCGAAGGCCGCCGAGGAACGCGGGATCGATCTAGCGGGGCTCATAGCGCAGTTGGACGCCCTGGACCGGGCCGAGGCGGCGGCGCCCGCCGACACCGAAGCCCTGATCGATCATCTACTGGATCGCTATCACGAGGTGCACCGGCGGCAGTTCCCCGAGGCTATCTTCCTAGCGGCGCGGGTTGAGAGCGTACACGGCGATCGCCCAGACTGTCCGACGGGGATCGCCCAGCACCTGGCCTTCATGTTCGACGACCTGGAAGCGCATCACCAGAAGGAGGAGATGATCCTGTTTCCGATGATGCGGCGTGGCGAGCTCCGTCTAGGCGCTCCGATCTCCCGCATGGAGGCCGAGCATGATGACGTTGTCGAGCAACTGAAGGGGCTGGCGCGACTGACCAACGACTTCACGCCTCCTGAAAACGCCTGTGGAACATGGCGCGCGCTCTACGCCCTCTGCCATGAGATCGACGCCGATCTGCGCGACCACATGCACCTGGAGAACAACGTCCTGTTCCGGCGTTTTGGCTAGCCTCTGACCGAGAGGGCCATGCGCACCAATTCGGACAGACTGCGAGCCTGCATCTTGGACATCAGGTTGGCGCGGTAGATCTCGACTGTGCGTGGGCTAATGCCCAGGTCGAAGGCGATGACCTTATTGGCCTTGCCGTCGACCAGCCCCTCAAGAACGTCGCGCTCGCGAGGGGACAGGGCGGCGATGTGCCGGCGCGTCGTGGCCAGAGCCTCGTCCTGCTGGCTTCGCGCCTTGCCCTTCTCAAGCGCGGCGCGCAGGGCGTGGAGCAGCAGGTCCTCGTCAAACGGCTTTTCGATGAAGTCGAACACCCCAGCCTTCATCGCCTCGATGGCCAGCGGCACGTCGGCATGGCCGGTCATGACGATGATCGGCGCGCGGTAGTCCAGCTCCTTGAGCTTGCGGACCATCTCGATGCCGTTCATCTGCGGCATGCGCACGTCGGAGAGGACGCAGCCGCCATCCTCGGGCAGGTCGTCCAGGAAAGCGACCGCGGACTCGAAGATGCGATACGGGATCCGGTTCACCTGCAGCAGGAAGGCCAGGGAATCGCGCATGGCCGCATCGTCGTCGATGATGTGAACGACAGCCTCACTCAAGGTCGATGTCTCCTTCGACGAGCTTCAGGGTGAACTTGAACGTCGCCCCGCCGCCCGGCGTGGGCTCGACCCATAGCCGGCCGCCATGGGCCTCGATGATGGTGCGCGAGATTGACAGACCCACGCCCATGCCGTCCCGCTTGGTCGTCATGAACGGCGCGAAGAGATTATCGGCGATCTCGGGCGCGATGCCGGGACCGGTGTCGGCGACGGTCATCAGCGCCTGATCGTCCAGGCGCCCGACGCTGATGGTCAAGTCGCGGCGCGGACTGGCTTCCATGGCGTCGACGGCGCGTTGCGGACGAGGTTGACGATGACCTGTTGGACCTGAACGCGGTCGGCCAACACCCGTTCACCGCCCGCGCCATGGTCGAGACGCACATCGACGCCCACCTCGCGCACGCCGATCAGGGCCAGGGCCACCGCTTCCTCGACCATGCGGTTGAGGTCTTCGACCTGCTTTTCGGTCTCACCGCGCGCGACGAAGTCACGGAGCCGGCGGATGATCGCGCCCGCGCGCAACGCCTGTTCGCCCGCCCGCTCCAGGGCCGCGCCCAGCAGATCGCGGTCGATCTCAGCGGCTTCCAGCAGCCGCCGCCCGCCCTTCAGGTAGTTGGTCAGGGCCGAGAGGGGCTGGTTGATCTCGTGGGCGAGGGCCGAGGCCATCTCGCCCATCGAGGTCAGGCGCGCGATGTGCACCAGCTCGTTCTGCAATTCCTGCAGCCGCGCCTGGCTGCGCTGAGCTTCCGTCAGGTCGCGAACGAAGCCGGTGAAGAACCGACCATGACGCGCGCGGATTTCGCCGACCGAAAGCTCCATCGGAAAGGTCGAGCCGTCCTTGCGCTCGCCAATCACCACGCGGCCCAGGCCGATGATGCGGCGTTCCCCGGTCTCATAGTAGCGGCTCAGATAGCCGTCGTGCGCCGAACGGTAGGGCTCGGGCATCAGGCGGCTGACGTTCTGGCCGGTAATCTCGGCCGCCGTCCAGCCGAACAGCCGTTCGGCGGTCGAGCTAAACGAAACCACGCTTCCGGCGTCGTCGATCAGCACCATCGCGTCCGGCACCGTGTCGAGGATCGACGCCAGATGCGCCTCGCGGACCAGGAGGTCCTCGGTCACCGCCTCGGTGCGTTGACGCGCGATCCGGAAGCGCTCGCCGCCGAAGCTAATCGCGCTGCAAACGGCGACGTAGAGCGCCGCGCCGGCCCAGTCGCCGAGGTCCAGGCCATCGCCGCGCGCGCTCAGCGCCAGCAGGCTGACAAGACCCAGCGCGCAGGCGACGAGCCCCCCGTGCAGGCCGCGAAACGCGGCGGCAGCGACGACGGCGGGGAAAAAGAAGAGATAGAGACCGCGATCGCCAAGCAACGGCTCAAATAAAAGGCGGGCGGCCGTGCCGATGACCACCAGCCCGGCCGCGATGCCCACGGCCATGCTCCATTCCCGCACGGGGTCCGGACGGGCCTTTAGGAACTCGTCGATGGTCATCGCTCCGCGCTAGTCCCCTCGGGCGCCTCCGGCCACTCAGGGATTCTCCTTAGGATCAGACCAGAATGTCTGGGTCAGGCAGGCGGCGGTATCAAGCGCTTCATCGGCGGCCAGGGGGTCGCCAGAGGATGAAAAGGCGAAAAGCCATGACCGCTCCGCATATCGATCTCGACGTCCACCACCAGCCGAAAGGCGTTTCGGACGTCATCGCCTTCGGCTTCGTGAAGGCCCTGCGCTTCTGCGCCGACACCTTTTTCGCCAAGCGCTACGGCCACCGCGCGGTAGTCCTGGAGACCGTCGCCGCCGTGCCGGGAATGGTCGGCGCCACGCTGAACCACCTGAAGTGCCTGCGCCGGATGGAAGGCGACAAGGGCTGGATCAAGACCCTGATGGACGAGGCCGAGAACGAGCGCATGCACCTGATGACCTTCATCGAGGTGGCCAAGCCGACCCTGTTCGAGCGCTTCGTGGTCGTCGCCGCGCAGTGGGTCTTCTACCTGTTCTTCTTCGCCCTCTACCTGATCTCCTCGAAGACCGCTCACCGGGTGGTCGGCTACTTCGAGGAAGAGGCGGTGATCAGCTACACCCACTATCTCGCCGAGATCGACGAAGGCCGCAGCGCCAACGTCGCCGCGCCCCAGATCGCCCTCGACTACTGGAAGCTGCCGACCGGCGCCACGCTGCGCGACGTGGTCGAGGTGGTCCGCGCCGACGAGGCCCACCATCGCGACGTGAACCACGGCTTCGCCAACGAACTGTGCGGCCTGCCCGTCGGCGAGGTGGCCCCTTGCCCGCCGCATGTCGTGCTCGAGCCGAACTGGAAGGCCGCCGCCTAGACCCGCGGCCCACAAGGACGACGACTGTGTCCCAAGCCCCTCCCGTCCGCGCGCCCCGCGTCCTGGTGCTCGACCAGGACGCGGCGGTTCGCCAGGCGCTTTGCTTCTCGCTGGGCCTGGAGGGTTACGGCGTCGAGCCGTTCGGCGACGCCGAGAGCTTCGTCAACCGGCTGCAGGCCGGCGGGGTGGACGCCGTGATCATCGGCCATGCCCCGCCGGCGATCGCCGGACCGCCCATGGCCAAGGCCGCCCGATACGCCGGCGACGACATTGCGATCCTGATGACCGCGACCCATCCCGCCGCCGATCTGCGCCGCGCGGCCCGCCGAGACGGCGTGTCGCTGATCGAAAAGCCGCTGATGGGCGACGCCCTGCCGCAGGCGCTCGAGGCGGCTCTGCGGGGAGTTGTCGACGCACAACGACCCGGCCTCGACCGCTAACCAGAGTCTCGCCATGAGCACCGCCCAACAACGCCGCGCCTATGCCGGCCCCGCCCTGTTCAGCTATGGCTTTCGGCCGTTCTTCCTGTCCGGCGCGATCTGGTCGGCCCTATCGATCCCGCTTTGGATCTGGTCCCTGTTTGGCGGCCAGACGGTCGCCGGACACCTCGACTGGCACGTCCACGAGATGCTGTTTGGCATGCTCGGCGCGATCCTGGCGGGCTTCCTGACAACCGCCATTCCCAACTGGACAGGCCGCATGCCGGTGATCGGCGCGAAACTGGCGGCGCTCTGGTCGCTATGGCTAGCCGGTCGACTGGCAATGCTCTTCCAGGTGTTCATCGGACCGGCCGCGGCCTGGATCGACGCGGCGTTCCTGTTCGTCTTCGCGGCGGTCGTCTGGCGCGAGGTGCTGTCGGGCAAGAACTGGCGCAACCTGCCGATCTGCCTGCTGACGGCCCTGATGGCCGCCGCCAATGTCGCCTTCCACCTGGACGCCGCCCTGGGCCTGCAAGGCTTGGGAACGCGTGTCGCCCTGGCCGTGGCCGCCGTCATGCTGGCCCTCATCGGCGGCCGCATCACGCCCAGCTTCACTCAAAATTGGTTGCGTCAGCGCGGCGAGACAAAACTGCCCCCGCCGTTCGGAACCTTCGACAAGGTCGCCGTGATCAGCGCCGCCGTCGCGGCTCTGAGCTGGGCGATCGCGCCCGGACACGCGGCGTCGGGCCTGCTGCTGGTCGCGGCCGGAGGCGTGAACCTGGCGCGCCTCACCCGCTGGCGCGGAAACAGGACGACCGCCGAGCCCCTGCTGTCGATCCTTCATCTCGGCTATGTGTGGCTGGGTCTTGGCCTGCTGCTGTTGGGCGCGAGTGTTCTGACGCCTCTGGTCCCGCGCCCGGCTGGCATCCACGCGCTGTCGGCCGGCGCGATCGGCGTCACCTGCCTGGCGGTCATGTGCCGGGCCAGTCGAGGCCACACCGGCCGTCCGTTGAGCGCCGACCGGGCGACGGTCGCGATCTTCGCGGCGATCAATCTGGCCGCGCTGCTGCGCCTGGCCGCCGCTTTCAGCGCCGACTACCAGGCGGGTTTGCTCGTGCTGGCGGCGCTGTGCTGGACGCTGGCCTATGGCGGCTTCGCGGCCTTCTATGGCCCCATGCTCGTCGGACCGCGTCCCGATCGCGCCTGAGAGTCGAAGGGCGCGAGCCCTTAAGCGTCTGCCTGCCGAGGCCCCCACGATGACGTCGTAGGGGCCTTTCGCACGCCGCCAGAGCTGATGCGCCGCCCCTGGCTCTGGTTCTGGATACGACGGCTTCCGCAAGGTGATGACGCGCGCCCGAGATGGACTTGCTCACGGGCAAAGACGGGCGGGCGCGCCGGTCCAGACTAGACGCGGATCAATACGACAAGGCTCGCTTCCATGTCCTTCCGCCTTACGCTTCTGAGCACCGCCACCCTGTTGTTGGCCGCCCCCGCGCTTGCCGAAACCACGGCCTCCGCGCCACCGCCCGCCGCCCCCTCCGCCGCCGTCGAGGACGCCTCCAGCGCACGCGACGGCGTGTCCTTCACGGTCGGCGAGGTGCTGATCACCGCCGCCGGCGCGGCCGGCTCGGCCAAGTCGCTGCTCACCTCGGTCGACCGCCTTGGCGGCGACGTCGCCCAGGCCGCCAATGTCGACTACGCCTGGGAGCTGATCGGCAAGATGCCTGGCGTCCTCGTCACCGACTTCAACCAGGGGACAACCAGCGGCAAGTTCTCGTTCCGGGGCTTCAACGGCGAGGGCGAGATCAATGCGGTCAAGCTGCTGATCGACGGCGTTCCGTCGAACGGCAACGACGGCAACATGCCCTATCTCGACATGGTGTTCCCGCTGGACATCGCCGGAGTCGAGGTGGTGCGCGGCACCAGCGATCCGCGTTACGGCCTGCACGCCATCGCCGGCTCGACCAATATCCTGACCCGCGTCGGCGGAACCTACCTGGACGCCAAGGTCCTGGCCGGCACCTACGCCACCTATGACGGCCAGGTTTCGGCTGGCTACGAGCGCGGCGACATCAGCCAGAACTACCTGGTGGCCTATCGCCAGTCGGACGGCTATCGCGACCATGCCGCCCTGGACCGAGTGAGCCTGGCGGGTAAGTGGTTCTATCAGCCCAACGACGCCCTGCGCGCGGGCGTCATCGCCCGCTACTACAAGGGCAACGCCGACGAGCCGGGTTACCTGACCGAGACCCAGGCGGTCGCCGCGCCGCGCTCGACCAACGACTACAACCGCACCGACGGCGATACGCGGAAGATGGGCCAGTACAGCCTGCACCTCGACTGGACGCCGACGAGCGCCCTTTCATGGTCGAACTCGCTGTACCTGAACACGCTGCGCGACGACCGCTATGTGAAGTACTCCGCAGGCGCCAGCCAGCAGCGCCGCTACGCCGACGAAGAGCACTGGGGCGCGATGACCGCGCTGCGCTACGAGCCCCAGGTCGCGGCCCTGTCGCGCCTGGTCTTCGAGGTCGGCGGCGACGTGCAGCGGCAGGACAACATCTCGCTGCGCTACAACACCATCGAGCGCGTCGTGACGTCCCAGACCCGCGACCAGAAATTCAACCTGACGGTGGGCGGCGTCTATGTTCAGAGCGTCATCGAGCCGACCTCCTGGCTGACCCTGACGCCGGCCTGGCGGATCGACTGGGTCGACGGCCAGTTCCTCAACCGCCTGACCGGCAAGGCCTCGCCGGTGAACGACTACGGCGCCATCCAGCAGCCGAAGTTCAGCCTGGCCCTGCGCCCGGCCGAAGGCGTCACCGTCTACGGCAACTGGGGCAAGAGCTTCCAGATCGGTGTCGGCTCCGGCGCCTATCTGATCCCGCCACGCACCACGGACCTCGATCCCTCGATCAACGAGGGCTGGGAGGCTGGCGCCCGCTACGCGCCGACCGACGCCTTCACCACCCGCCTGTCGGTCTGGGGCCAGACGGCGACCGGCGAGCTCAAGCGCAAGCTGAATGATCCCAGCGGCGACTTCGACAACCTCGGCTCCACCAAGCGCGAGGGTGTGGACCTGCAGGTCGACGCCAAGCTGACGCCGCGCCTTGCGATCTGGGGCGCGGCCGCCTGGCAGCGCGCGCGCATTCGCACCCCCGATCCCGCCACGCCCAACCTGGCCGGCAAGAAGATCGACCACCTTCCGGAGCGGATGTTCTCTGGCGGCGTGAACTTCAAGGCGTCCCAGCGCCTGACCCTGTCGGCCTCCGCCTCGGACCAGAGGGCCTATGAGCTGACGACCAACAACGACCATGGGCGCTACGGCGACTACGTGTCGGTCGACCTGGACGCAGCCTATCGCGTCAATGCCCGGCTGGAGCTGCGCCTGCAGGTCAAGAATTTGACCGACGCCAGCCGCGAGTACGTCTGGTGGGACGGCGCCCAGACCCTGCATAGCCCGGGCGAGGGCCGCGCGGCCTATGTCTCGGCGCGCGTCCGATACTGACGATGGCGCCGCGTCCGACAGTCTCGGCGCGCGCGCTCGCGCGGCAGGTCCACCTGTGGCTGGGCCTGTCGATCGGCGTGCTGTTCGCGATCCTTGGGCTGACCGGATCGATCCTGGTGTTCTACACCACGCTGGATGACGCCCTGCACCCGGAGATCAGCCTGTCGGGCGCCGCCCCGCCGCCCTGCTGGGAGCATGTCCTTCAGACGGCGCGGACCACCTATCCTGACAAGAAGGGACCCTGGCGTTTCGAGGTCACCGGCCGCGGTGGCGACATCCCCGCCCGCTACTACGCGCCGCCCGAGCGCGCGGGCCGCGCCTTCGCCCCGATGATGGTGTGGTTCTCGGCCGACGGAGCGCGGGTGCTGCGCAAGGACTATTGGGGCGAGTACGCCGTCACCTGGATCTACGACCTGCACCACAGGCTGCTGGTGGGAGAAGTCGGCGCCAGGATCCTGGGGTGGTCCGGGATCGCGATGTTGGTTTTGCTGCTGAGCGGTCTCGTGGCGTGGTGGCCGCGTCCGGGCACGCTGGGCAAGGCGCTACGGATCAAGCGCAACGCCTCGCCGATCCGCCGGCTGTACGACGCCCACAAGCTGGTGGGGTTGGCCTCGATGGGGCTTCTGGTGCTGCTGACGGCGACGGGCGTCCTGCTGGCCATGCCCAAGGACTGCTTGATGATGCTGAGGCCCGTCCTCGGCTCGGCGTCGCCGTCGCCGAAGATCGCCCAGTCGGTCGCCTTCAGGCCAGAGGCGCGGATCAGCGTGGATCGCGCCGTTGCGATCGCGCACGGGGCGCTCCCTTGCGCCGACCTCGTCTGGATCGAGACGCCCGCCGTCGATCATGGGACCTACCGCCTGAGGATGCGGCAGAACGGCGACCCGAGCCCCCGCTTCCCGCACAGCTTCGTATGGGTGTCCCCCGACAGCGGCCGCGTGCTCGCGATCACCGACGCGCGCCAGGCCAATCCCCATGACCGGGTGCTCAACTGGATCCATCCGCTGCACGACGGATCAGCCGGCGGCTTGCCGGGAAGGGTGCTAGCCTTGATCGTCGGCCTAGCGCCAGGCCAGCTTCTGCTGGTTGGCGTCGTGCGTTGGCGGCGACGCCAACAACGGTGATTGATCGGCCTGCGCGCAAAGCAATCCGCCTTCTCGGGGCTTCTCAAACGCAAACAACTGAAGGCCTGAGAGGATTTCATTCCAGGTGGAAAGGCGGCCATATTGGCATGGCGGCGCGGTCAGAACCTCACATCGTCAGAAGCTGAGGGAAACCGACCTAGGGGCCGCTGTTACAGAGGGGCATCGTCATCGGCTTCTGCGCGCCAGAAGCCGACCTTGACGCACCTCCAGAAACGCGACGTTCGGTGTAGGCGCGTCATGCTCTGGACCGCGTCAAAGCTGTTAGATTGATACGCTAGAGGTCGATCTGCTCGGAGATTTCCTTCACGTCGTCGACCTCAATGCCGAAACGCCAGAAGGCAGCGACTGGCAAGCGGAACACTTGCCATAGATGGCGCTCCAGCGCTTACCGACGGTGACGCAGGCGTCGCCGCCTCCCGCGCATCAGCGCTGAAGAGCCTGCGCGACGCGTTCAGGATGGGTCATCGCCAAGAAGCGCCCCGCATCCAGGGCGAGCTCGAAGTTGCTGTCTGGGAGCACGTCGCGCCAATAGCGCTCGACATGCCGCGGATCATGCATCGTGTCGTGTCCGCCAATCAGGATCGACCAGTGCCAGAGACCGCCCATGCGCGAGGGGTCGCCGCCGCGTGCAATCGCAACCTGCTCGTTGACATAGCCTTCGATCCTCCCCGTGGCGAACATTCGCACCGACCGCCAATAGTCTTCTGCGATACGCGGGTCGGCGGCGGCGGCCTCATCGGGCGGGCTGCCGCGCATCGACTGTCTCATGATGCGGTCCAAACGCTCCCGCGTCAGGCTGCCGGCCAGGAGGCGCGCGAAGGTCGCGATCAGTTCGGGACGGCGGAAATAGGCCTCCTTGAACGCGCCCAACGGCCCATGCCGACGGCCGTCGGCGCTCGTGGGCGGGTCAGGATTGACCAGCACCACCTTGCCCAGGCGCTTGGGCGCGCGCCGGGCCATGGCGAGCACCGCCTGGGCGCCGCCCCGGGCGACGACGTCGATCGTCGGCAGACGCAGGGCGTCCAGCAAGGTGACGACGTCCTCGGCGGCTGCGTCGAAGGGGTCGTGTTCGCCCGCGCGCAGCCCCGGGATCGGATCGCTCATGCCAAAGCCCGGACGGTCGATCGACAGAACTCGGAAACCTTCGGCCTGCAGCGCTGCCACCAGACCGGAGGGGGCCAGTCGCGACGTCATGCTGGAGTGCACGATCAGGACGGGGCGTCCGCCCGCCGGACCGTAGTCACTCCACGCGATGCGCGTTCCGTTGGCCCGAGGCAGTAGTCGCAACGGTTCGGCGCGGGGATCGGAGAACCCCAACTGCCCGCGCGTCGCACCCAGCAGCGCGCCGAGCATGCTCATCGTCGACACCGTGCGCGCCAGTTCGCTGGCCGACGTCAAGCGCAACGTGGCGAAGACCTGCTCCAGATCCTTGCGCACGACCGAGACCGAAAGACCCAGCGTCCGAGCGGCCTCCTCGCGCGAGGCGCCGCTGGCGATAAGAAGCGATATCGAGGCCTGCTTCTGGGTTAGCCCCCAGACATCGACCAGCAACTCGCTGTGGTCGGCGCGCGACGGCAACAGTCCGAACGCTAGGCTCGAGAGGAGCCCGACGAGTTCCGGCAACCTGCGTGCGCCCGTCCGGCGATAGACCTCCGACAGTGTCTCCCGCGCCGTGACGTGGGAGAGGTTCAACTTCGCGGCCGCCGCCTTGATCGACCCCGCCCTGATCACCGCCGACACGACCCGGATCTGCGCCTCCGTCAGGCCGAAAGCGGCGCACGCGCGCTCGATCGGCCCGGCGCGCGCGGCCAGGGTCGTCAGCACCACCACCTTGCCAGCCGGCGCTTCGGCGGTGAGCTCAGGCGGCAGATGCCACAGCGGGAAGGCCGCCACAGCGGAGGCGTAGACAAAGATGGCCGACTCCGAACCGGTGTCGTTTTCCACCGCGACCGGGACCACGACCGGCTTGGCCGACCGCAGCGCGCGGTCGGCCAGCGCCGCGTCGATGTAGCGTTCGCCGCGCTCTTCGGAAAAAACGCGCGAGGCCATCTTAACCGCGCCATGAGCGTCCAGCACGGCCGCCGCGATGCTTTGGGCGTCCAGTAGGGGTAGGAAACGGGCCCGAGCCGCATCGGTCTCGATCAAGTCCGTCAGGGCGCCGGGCGAGGATTGGGCCGTTGCGAGGACGGCGTCCGCATCCTCCAGGACCGCCTGCAAGAACGACGGAAAGCCACCTTCAACCAAGGACTGAACCCAAAGCCGCCATCACCAACGCATGTCGCCGAGCAATCGAACCGTCACGCTTGACTGAACCTTGGAGCGGGCCAGGCCCGACGTCCAGAGAACATTGGCGGCACCCTACAAACGGCGATGTCCGCTGGTGGAGCGGTGGATTAGCTGAGGCCGCGCGCCGGCGCACGTTTCGCCGCGCCTGAGGGAAGTTCGATGGCCATCACCTTTCAAACCCAGGATCTGGCGCTCAACCTGCGCGCCGGTTTTACGACCGCGTCCGTTCACGAGATCGCCGTCGCGGACTTCAACGGAGACGGCAAGGTCGACATCGCGCTGGCCTACTTCCTCTATCCGCTGGAGGACCGGGCGGTCCCGATCCGGGTGCTCACCGGAGACGGCGCGGGCAAATTCGTCGACTCGACGACGGCGCTGTTCGGCGATCAGCCGCCCGTGACGGTGCACGGGCGCCAGATCGTGGTGGCCGACTTCAACAAGGATGGTCGCGGCGACGCCTTCTTCGCCGACCATGGCTACGACGCCGCGCCCTTCCCCGGGGCTCGCAACGCCCTCTTCCTGTCATCCAACGCCGCGGGCCTGGTCAACGCCACCACGCGCCTGCCGACCTTGGCCGACTACAGCCACTCGGCCGCGGCCGGCGACGTCGATGGCGACGGCGACATCGACCTCTATGTCGGCAACTACAACGGCGGAACCGAAGAGGCGCCGTATGTCCTGCTCAACGATGGCGCCGCCAATTTCACCCTGAGCCGCGCGGGCCTGCCGGCCGACCTCGTGGCGGGCCAGTACAATTCGCCGGCCAGCCTGCTGTTCGACGCCGACGGCGACGGCGACCTCGACCTGTTGCTGACACCGAACGAAACCCAGACCCAGAGCGCTCGCCTTCTGAAGAACGACGGCAAGGGCAACTTCACGGCCCTGTCTTCGTTCGCCATGCCCAAGAACGGCGAGTCCGAGGCCGTGATCGACGCCAAGGCCGCCGACATCAACGGCGACGGCAAGCTCGATCTGGTGATGACGACGGTCGTCGATCTGTTCAAGCCCGGCACGACCCAGGTCTGGATCAACGACGGCCACGGCGGCTTCGCCAACGAGACGGCAAAGCGCCTGCCGGTCCAAACCACCGAAGACTGGTACACCCGCACGCAGCTCGTCGACATCAATGGCGACGGCTATGTCGACCTCCTTGCCTCGAACAGCCACAAGCAGGCGGTGTTCCTGAACGACGGCGCGGGCCGCTTCGTGCAACTTCCCGCGGGCTGGCTGAACATCTCGCAGTACGACCGGCTGCAGGCGGCCGATGTGAACGGCGACGGCCGCGCGGACGTGATCGCCTGGCGCGGGATCTGGGAAGGGGCCGAACACATCACCACGCACCTCTCCGGCGACGCCGGTGTCTCGGTGAGCGGCGGCGCCGCGGCCGACGCCTTGGTCGGCGACGCGCGGGCCGAGACCTTGAGCGGCCAGGCCGGAAACGACGGGCTGTTCGGCGGCGCGGGCGACGACACGCTGAACGGCGGCGACGGGGCCGACATCCTGGTCGGCGGCGCGGGCGCGGACCGGATCGACGGCGGGGCTGACGTCGACGAGGCGCGCTATGGCGGCCTGGCGTCGGAGTACGCGATCGGCGTCACCGCGTCCGGCTGGACCGTTTCCGACGCCCGCGCCAATCCGCGCGACGGCGCCGACACCCTGATCAATGTCGAGAACCTGGTCTTCGCGGACAAGACCATCAGCTTGGGCGACGCCACGGTGGGGTTGGCGATCGCTTCGCTGCTGCGGGTCAGCGCAGCGGCGGGCGCCGGCGGAACTCTTACGGCCGATCTGACGGCCAAGATCACCGCCGGCGCCTTGAACCCGTCCGCCGCCATCGCCGAGGTGGTGAAGGCCGCCGATCAGACGACCTCGGTGGCGACGCTCAGCTATCTGTTCTTCACCGGCAAGATCCCGGGCCAAGCGGGCGTCGACTATCTTGTCTCGCCGACCGGCGCCAACGCCAACAACCTCAACAGCATCTACTACCAGTGTTCTTCAATCTTGAGAACCGCTACATCAATTTCGCCGTCAATCTCGGCAAGGTCGGCGAAGGCGCCGCCAAGTTCTCGGCCGACTACGGAGCGCTCACGCTCTTCGACGCCACCAAGAAAGCTTACGCGGCGATCTTCGGCGGGACGCCCACCGACGCGAAGGTCCACCTTCTTATCGACTCTCGCGTCGACTACTTCGCCAGCTACGGCGGGGACGGCCCGAACGGCTTAGGGACCAAGGCCGCGATGGTCGGCTGGTTGTTGGCCGAGGCGGAGAAGGCGGATGTCGGCGTCATGGCGAGATCCAACGCCGCCTGGCTGACCGACTTGGCCGACGGCGCCGCCCCTTTCGCAATCGACGTCCTTGATCCGGCCAAGGGCTACTACAAGGCGGACTTCATCTTCGGAGGCGGATGAAGATCGCCACGGCGCGCCCGCGTGGTGTTGGCGCGGATCCATGAACGCAGCGCTCAACGCCACCCTCGTTCGCAAGGCTATGCGCGCCGTGACCCTACAATCGGCGATGCGCGCGCGCGCTGGGCATGGAATTGAGCGGCGACGGAGTCGACCTCCGGCTCACCGTGGAGATTACCTTGCCCGTCACGCTCAGCACGCAAAAGCCACCGGTTTCGACCGCCTATTACAAGGTGGAGCAGTTCGGCCTTCAGACGGTGTCCATCCGGGAAGACTATGGGGTCTACTACTATCCGACCGCCGCCGATCGCCACGAACCGGGCATCTTCACCGTCAACATGACCTACAGCGCCGTTGGCGATTTCAACGGCGATGGCTTTCAGGACGCGATCGTCAGTTGGTCGGTCTATCCTCATACGGTGCCGCATCAAACCGCGATCCGGCCAGCGATCTACCTCAATGACCAGCATGGCGGTCTTCGGCTGGCCACCGCCGCCGAGGTGGAGACGATCCCGATCGTGACCAAAGGCCAAAGGTTCGCTGTCGGCGACCTCAACGGCGACGGGATCGACGACATCGTCCAGGCCAGCGAAGGGCTAAACCAGCGCAACGCCGACGGGACTTACACGACGAAATACGATCCGATCGTCATGTTGCTGTCGGCGCCTGGCGGAAAGCTGGTGAATGGCACGGCCAAGATCCAGGGCCAGGAGACCGGCGGCCCGGCGGCGGGATATGGCGTGGGACACGAGATCTCGCTCGGCGACGTCGACGGTGACGGCGACCTTGATCTGTTCAGCGGCAAGATCCTGTTCCTCAATGACGGCAAGGCTAACTTCGCGAACGCCGCCAATGCGCTCCCGAGCCAGGTGCGTCCCACGAACACGATCCTCACCGCATCGGCGATGGGTGATTTTGACGCCGACGGCAAGGCCGATATCTTCGCCGCATACCTGGACGGGACCCAGTACATAGCCCTATCGCGGTGGAACGGGGCCGCGAGCGGGTGGCAGGTCGCAGCCGGTCCGTCGCCGCTGTTCGGCGCCAACACCAAGCCCAACGACGCCGCCGTCGCCGACGTCAATGGCGATGGCTTGCTTGATATTATCGTGGGGGTGACGCGCGCGGAGCCCTACTATCAGGGCGCGGCTCTGCAGATCCTGGTCAATAAGGGCCAGGGAAAGTTCGCCGATGAGACAGCCGCGCGCATTGACAACGCGCCACGGGACAAGTGGCACGGCGAAGGCCAACTGGACATGGTTGATATCGACGGCGACGGCGACGTCGATCTCATCCACAGCACGGACTGGACTTACGACAGCTCGGGCAAGATCATGGGCGGTGGCGTGGCGGTGGCGGTCAACGACGGCAAGGGCGTCTTCACCTGGCTCCCGCAAACCGTGTTCGCCGACATCAAAGGCTTCCAGTTGACCGGCTTCGAAAGCGCCGAACCCTTCCAGCAGCGCGACTTCCTGGCGCGCCTTTTCCCGATCGATATCGACAAATCTGGCGGCGTGGATTTCATCGGGACGGTCCAGACGCCCTTCAACCGCTGGCCCACTACCGAGCCAGCGGAGCTTACCGCCTACACAGTCATCAACACGGCCCCGGCGCCGGGCATGTCCCTGCCCGAGCTTAGCCAGGCGACACGCTTGCTCCTGCGAACGATCGATCCAGTGATGACCTCAGCCCTGTCGTCGAAGGTGAGCGGCGGGACCCTGACGGTCCAGGCCGCTGTCGGCGAGATCGTCGCGAAGGCCGACGCGACCACCTCCGTCGCCTCGATGAGCTATCAGTTTTTCACAGGCAAGATACCCGGCCAGGCAGGCGTCGACTATCTGGTGTCATCCACCGGGCCAAACGCCAACAATCTCAACAGCGCCTACTACCAGGGCTTCAATCTGGAGAACCGCTATATCAACTTCGCGGTCAACTTAGGCAAGGTCGGCGAGGGCAGCGCGAAGTTCTCCGCCGATTATGGCGACCTGTCGCTGTTTGACGCCACCCGGAAAGCCTACGCCGCCATCTTCGGCGCGACGCCGACCGACGCGAAGGTGCACGCCCTGATCGATACGCGAGTTGACTATTTCGTCAGCTATGGCGGCGATGGCCCGAGCGGACAAGGGAGCAAGGCGGCGATGGTCGGCTGGTTGCTGGCCGAGGCGGTGAAGGCCGACATTGGCGTCATGGCCAAGTCCAACGACGCCTGGCTGACTGACCTGGCCGACGGCGCGGCGCCGTTCGCGATCGACATCCTTGATCCGGCCAAGGGCTACTACAGGGCCGACTTCATATTCGGCGCATAGACGGGGCTGCCGCGCCATTCTTAGCCGCCTCCTGCTCCGGGGGCGGCGACGCGCCAACAGCGGCCTTCGCATCACCAGCGGAAAGCAGACGTCTATGCCGCCGCGCTTCCTCCACAGGCCTAAGACCTTAGAACCTGAGCCCCCTCGCAAAACTCGCGACTTCCTCCACTTCTTTATTCCATGAAACAGACGGGCTCAGCGCGGCCCAACGCGGCGACCCTAGCCGTCAGGGCTTCCTGAGAGTTCGGGCCGCGGTTCTCGTGCACCGCGACGCCATGCATCGCAAGAAGCCGGTCGGAATAGAGGATCATCACTGGGTCTCGGGTCGGGCACAAAGTCAGGAAGGCGTCTTCGGGCAGGTCATTGAAGCTAGCCATCCAGCGGAAGAAGTTCACGTCGATGCGGGCCATAGTGGAAAAAGCGTCCTGGCGACGGATTTGCCTATCGATGTCCGCACGGATATTGGCGACCTGCGCCTCAACCTGGTCGGCGGGGATTTGCGAGCCGATCGCCTTGCGGAGTGCGCCTTCATCGATCGGATGCGCACCGCCGTGGAACAATAGCAAGGCGTCGTCGTCGATCACTCGCCGGTCGCCGGCGGTGAACAGATAGTTGGCGCATGAAGAAGCGCAGACCCTCTGCGCCACCACGGTGGTCTTTAGCGGCGCAAGCGCTTCCCACCCATAGCATGCCGGCGTTGATTTCGCCGCCATTCGAATGGACCACGATCACCAGGGGCGTCGCGGCTCGAGCGTCGCCAAGGCGTCTACAAACGCCGCGGAACTGGCGCTATTGATCTCTCCGGAGAAGCACAGACCGTCGGGCGCGACCCGTTGGACGGGAAGGACTCGCGCGCTGCCAGGGCGGTTCCATGCCCTGCAGGCCTCGACGACCGCAGCCTCACGGTCAGAACTAGCGATGTTTGCAATTCCGAGCAGAGAGGCGATCAGGGAAAGCCACATCGAGACGTTCCTTATGGGTTGAATCACGAACACTTCAGCCTTGCGACTTTCCGTGCGCTTGCGCATCAAGCGTGGGTCACAAAAGGCGCCTTAGCCAAACCTGCGTGTCGTTTACTCAGCTCGGCCAAGATGCGTTGTCCGCCCTAGGTTGGCGGACAACGCTTTCGTCTGACCTTGGCGCCTATTTCGGCTGAGCTACGTCCGGCGCGGGCGCGACCAGGGGCTTGCCCTTCTCGACGATGTAAGTCGCCAATTCGGCGCCGTTTGTCGTCCCGGGGTTATGCGCCTTGTGAGCGACGCCCTTGGGCACGAATAGAACCTGACCGGGCTGCAGCGTCACCGGGGCTTTGGCCTTCGAGCTGGTACTCCAGAACGCCTTCGAGGACGTAGATGACCTCCTCGCCGGGATGACGATGCCAGGGCGCGGTCGCGCCCGGCGCGATATCGATGCGCGCCTGCACGGTCTCATGACCTGGGATCGACAGGTCGTGACGCTGCAGGTCCGTACGCTTGACGCTCGGTTGCGGCGGGATCGGCGCGGCGAGCGTCGCCGAGCCGATGAAGACGGTGGCCAGGGCCAGGCCCAGAATCTTACGCATGATCTTCTCCTTCAAAAGTCGAGCCGCGGGGGCTCTGAATAACTAGGTGCGGCGAAACCTACTTGGCCGAGACGCCTTGGGCCGCCGCCTCGATCACCGCCGCCACCGCCTTGGGTTGGGAGACGAAGACCACGTGGCTGCCCTTCACTTCGGTCGCCTTGGCGCCGATGCGGCGGGCGGTTTTGCGCAGGAGCTCGGGCGCGATCGCACCGTCCTCGGTGGCGACCACGGCCCAGCTAGGCTTGGTCTTCCAGGCCGCGACCGTCAGCTTGGCGCTGAGCGCGGCCATCGCCACGGGATTTTGCGAGGCCT
The DNA here is from genome assembly GCF_000092285.1 of Caulobacter segnis ATCC 21756. Lineage (NCBI taxonomy): Bacteria > Pseudomonadati > Pseudomonadota > Alphaproteobacteria > Caulobacterales > Caulobacteraceae > Caulobacter > Caulobacter segnis. The sequence goes on from NC_014100.1 coordinate 3,324,972, forward strand.
GCAGGAAGGCCGCGTCTTTCTCCGACAGATCGCCGGCAAAGCCTGCCCGGAAGCTCTCAGCCTTGAGAAAAGCGAAGCCGTCCGGCGTTTCCTGGGGCTGGAAATTGGGCGGCGGCGGGATGTCGGCGTACTGGTCAAGCACCGATTGGCCGACGTCCGGCGCGAAGGCCGCGACATAGACCAAGCCCGCGACCTTGGGATTGTCGCCAGCCTGGCTGATCACCGCGCCGCCATAGGAGTGGCCGACCAGGATCACCGGACCGTCTTGCCGGGCGATCACGCGGTTGGTGGCGGCGACGTCGTCGGCCAGCGAGGACAGCGGGTTCTGGACGATGCTCACCTTGTAGCCGTCGGCGGTGAGCCGGTCGTAGACGCCGCGCCAGCCCGCGCCGTCGGCGAAGGCCCCGTGTACGAGGACGACATTCTTCACAGCCGGCGCGGCGGGCTGGGCGAAGGCCGACGCCGTGGCGGTCAGGGCCAGAACGCTGGACAGCAGAACGGTCTTAAACATGGTCAGCTCCTCGGACTTGATTATTGCGGCATTTGTTATCGTGATATCCAATTGCCCTCAACCACGCCGAACGTCAAGCGCAATAATGTTTATTGCGATATCTTTTTTCACGCTCGGTCCTAGCGCTTTACGTTCGGTCGCGCCAAGACAGTCGCCAGAGCGGTCGTGAGCGCACCGCTCCGCGCGTCGGACAAGCGCTGCGATCGCCAGCCGACGACGCCGTCGGGACGAACCAGGCAAGCGCCTGGCGGCGAAACGCCGAAAGTCCGTTCGAACGTGGCGTCCGCTGGAAAGATCACGTCGACACCCGGTCGAACCCACTGAACGGCGACGCCCAGGGCCATTGACGCGGCCGCAGCGGCCTCTCCCCAATCAGAAGGCTCGGCCAGGAGCATGAACCCTCGCCCGAGCAGGTCGTGGGTTGAGATCCGCGCGCCGTCCCGGCTCACCCAGACGTGTGGCGCGCGCACACCCGGCTGACCGGCCCAGACGACCGGATCGGCGGCCGGCGGCAGTTCCGGTCCAGCCCCGATCACAGCGGCCGAGCGGACCAATTGGCCAAGCTCTAGAGCCTGCGCGCCATAGAGTTCGGTCTGCGGAGCTTGACCCACCCAGCGGCTGTAATCCGGGCGCGCGAAGGTCTGATGATGGCGCAGCCAGCCGATCGGCTGACGCTCTTGCGCGTAGGTCTCGAGTAAGCCCTCACCCGCCTGGCTGGCCAGGACCATTTGCAGCTTCCAGGCCAGGTTCCAGGCGTCGTCGATCCCCGTATTGGCGCCAAAGCCGCCGCGGGTCGGCGGCAGTTGGTGGGCTGCGTCGCCTGCCAGGAACACCCGTCCCAGGCTATAGCGATCAGCGATCCGCCCGGCCATCTCCCAGCGGCCCGTGGCCAGAATCTCGAACTCAAGATCCCGCCCCAGCGCGCGCCGGATCGAAGCGGCCAGCTCGCTGGCGTCGCGTTCGGCGTCATCGGCGAACATAAGCACCCAGCGCCCATCGGGATAGTGCGTGAGGAAGGCGCTAAATCCCGGCTGCTCGATCTGGAACTGTTGGACGTCGCCGTTCAGCAGATGCTCGGCCGCTTCGCACCGAAAGAGCACGCTGCGCAGAACCCGAAGGTGTCCAACGCCGCTGCGCGCGATGCCCAACTGCTCACGCACGGGGCTGTCGGCGCCGTCGGCGGCGATCAGGTAGGCGCATTGGATTTCGCATTCGTCCCCACCGGAGCGGTCACGCGTGCGCACGACCACCCGATCGTCTTGGGGCTCGAACGACAGCATTTCGACGCCCAGCCGCAGATCAGCGCCGCGCTCGGCGGCGGCGCGCCGCAAGATCGGCTCCAAGACGTCCTGGGCGATGGCCGCGCCGGTGCAGGGCGACGCCGCTCCCTTGTCCGGCTCGGCTTGGCCCGGCGTCCAGGGCGTTTCCTCGCCCCAGGCGCCCCCAAGGCTTTCCACGGTTACGCGACGCAGGCGCAGGTCAGGCGCGACCTGGGGAATTTGATCGGCGATGCCAACTGTTCGAAAGTGCTCGAGCGTCAATTCGGTGAAGCCGATCGCGCGCGGATGGGCCGCGCTGGCGCGGTGCTTTTCGACCAGAACGGTCGGGACCCCGCGCCAGGCGAGAAACAGCGCGGTCGACAGGCCGACCAGGCTGCCGCCGATGACCAGCACCGGCGTGGTGTCTTGAGAAGTTTGCACGAAAAGAGCGTCCTAGAGGAGTGACGCCGCAGGCACGGCGAAGGACGCGCGTTCCCTCACGCCATACCCGCGGGGGCTTGGCGATCGGAAAGATCTCTCGTTGAACAGTCATCGACATAGGACTCCCGACGAGAAGGCGCACGTCCGCCTTCCGTCGTGGTCCGCGGCCCCTACGGGGCTGGATCGTGGCCCAGCGCTGAAAAGCGCTGAGCTGACCGGGGCTCACCAAAAAACCGGTCTGCCATTTTCGACGCCGAACCCTTAGATCGCCGCGCCGTCGTTGGCAAGCCGGGGTTAGGCGCCGCCTAGCAAAGGCTTGCCAACACGGCCTGCCACCCCAACAACGCAGCGTCGGATGCGGTCCTTCGCAAAGCGGGTCTTAGCTACGAAACGACACTGGCAAACTGGGAAGCACGCCCTCAACTCGACGAAGCCGCTGGGCCGAGCGATTGCTACGCTCTGACTCGGTCCGCCTCAGGATAGGCTAGGCGCGCTGTCGCTCAATGGGAAGGCTTCTGGTCGACCACCTCTGTGAGGCGATCGGCGATGAAACCTGATCGCCGGACGCCTCAACGACGCCCCTACTCGGCCGCCTCGAGAGCCTCCGCTCACGTGTGTCACGAGGCGACGGGGCTTGGATCGCCCTTGTTCCCTATAGATCTGTCAGCAGCTCGATATTGGAAACAGCAGAATTGCCGCCAACGCGCGCGTAGACGGCAAGATCACCTTCTCGAACACTCATAGAAGCCGCCGAAGAGTCTGGCCCACGCCCGACCTATAGCAAATCTTCGTGCTGGAGCTTCGATGACCTTTCACGACAAAACCGCCCTCGTGGTCGGAGGCACCGGCGGGGCCGGCAACGCGATCGCCCGCACGTTGGCCGCGCGCGGCGAACGCGTGATCCTCACCAGTCGCGACGCTGGCCGGGCCACGGACGCGGCCGCTCGATTGGGCCAGGGCCATTTGGGCCTGCCCCTCGATCTCACGCGGCCTGACGCCATCGTCGATGCTCTATCCGGGCTCGGACAGGTCGATCATCTGGTCTTGAGCGCGGTGGAGCGCGACCAGAACACGATCCATCGCTACGACATCGCGGCGGCTCAGCGGGCGGTGGGGCTTAAGCTCGTCGGTTACGCCACGGTCGCCGCCGCGCTGGCCGATCGGTTCGCGTTAGCCGCCAGCATCGTTCTGGTGGGCGGCATCGCCGTCGAGCGTCCCTATCCCGGTTCCACATCGATCTCGACCATCAACGGCGGTGTGCGAGGGCTGACGCGCACGCTCGCCGTGGAGCTGTCGCCGGTGCGCGTCAACGCGGTCCACCCCGGCGCCATCGCCGACACTGAAGCGTTCTCCAAGGCTCCAAAAGCCATGCTCGATCGCATTCTGGAACGAACGCCCGAGGGCCGGCTGGTGGAAACCGACGACATCGCACGCGCGGTGCTCTTCCTGCTTGATGCGCCTGGCGTGAATGGCGTCGATTTCCTGGTCGACGGCGGCTACCACCTCTGCTGATCAGACCAGCGCCGCCCGAGAACGCATGGCCGATCCACGGCCACGACACGGGCCAAGCCAAGCTCCGAGAGCGGCGCGTACCAGGTGCGGCGGCCTGTGCTCGCGTTGACAGCATGATCTGACACCGGGCGCGGGAAGTGGCCAAGAAGCCCTCGGCCGCCATTGTCTAAGTCGAGCCCCCGCCGCCGCTTAGTACGCGGCCTAGAAGAGGCTTCCTCCATGAAGATCATTATCGCCGCATTGCCCGCGGCCGGCCACCTCAACCCCATGCTTGGCATCGGCTGCTTCCTGGCAGAGCTTGGTCACGAGATCTGCGTTTATACCGGCACGACCATGCGATCGCGCGTGACGGCTCTGGGGCTCAAGTTTCATCCTCTGCCCGAAGCCGTCGACTTCGACCTTTCCGACATCAACGCCCGCTTCGAGGGCCGCGCCGAGCTCTCCGAGCACGATCAGGTGGCGCTCGACTTCGAGAACATGTTTCTGGGCGCCATCGCCGAGCAAGATGCTGGTCTGCAGAAGCTGCTTCTCCAATGGCCGGCCGAGGTCGTGCTGGCCGAGGGTCTCTTCTACGGTGTCCTGCCGCTGATCTTGCGCAACCACGAGCCCCGGCCGACCGTGATCCAGTGCGGCGTCTGTCCGCCGCCGCTGCCGCGCATGGACTTTGGCTCATACGGGTCTGGCGCACCATTCACCGACAGCCCTGAAGAGCGGGCCCATTACCGCGATGTCGTCGCGCCGATGGTCAGGGACCTACTGGCGCCTCTGCAGGCGACCTACGCCCGTGTGCTGTCGGACCTGAATCTGGGAGAGCCCAACAGCGACTTTCTGCGCGCCAACCTACTCAACGCGGACATCTTCCTGCAAAGCGGCGTGCCGGCGTTCGAATACCCCGCCGGCCCCTTGCCCGACAATTTCCGCTTCATCGGGCTGCCGCCCCAGCCGCCCGCTCCGGTCGATGTTCCTGCCTGGGCCTCAGATCTGGACCGCTACCGCCGAGTGGTGCTGGTTACCCAGGGCACGATCGCCAACGCCGATCTGCGCCAGTTGCTTTCGCCGACCATCGCGACGCTGGGTAATGACAGCGACACACTGATCGTGGCGACCAGTGGCGGACGCGCGGTGGCTGGCGCCGACCAGATGCCCGCCAATGTCCGGATCGTCGACTACATCCCCTTTGGCTGGATCCTGCCCAGGATCGACGTTCTAGTCACGAACGGGGGCTTTGGCGGCGTGCTGCAGGCGCTCTCCCTGGGCGTGCCGCTGGTGGTCGCCGGCACGACGGAAGACAAGAAGGAGGTTTCGGCTCGCGTGTCATGGTCGGGCGTGGGCGTGAGCCTCGGCACCGATACCCCCAGCGACGAACAGATGGCCGATGCCTTGGGTCAAGTTCTGAAGAAACCAGCGTTCCGTAAACGCGCCCAAGCCTTGGCCGAAGAGTTCAAGCGCTATGACGCTCGGGTGGCCTTAGTCGAGGCGCTCGAGCAGGCGCGCGCGCGCAACGCCTCGCAATTCATCTGACGGGGACGCCGGACGAGCCGCACCGCCGTTCGTCCGGCCCTTCGCCGTCGACATCCGTATGAGTATCCAGGGTGATGGAACTTCAAACTTCCCACAAAGACGCAAAGGTCCTGGCCGCCGCCGCGGTCGGGGGCGCCTGCGCGTTCGCCGCGACCGCCGCCTTGGTCATGGCGGGCAACGCCCCCCTGCCCGACCTCTGGGTGCTCGAGCATCTCAGGACGGCGAAGACGCCAGGCCTAGCCGTCGGCCCGGCCGCAATTACGGTGATAGCCTCAGCGGCGAGCGCGGCCGCGTCACCTGCGTTGGCAGGGTCCGCCACGGCGATTGTGGCTCTTGCCTTGATCGTCCGGCGGCGGTGGCGCGACGCTGTTCTCCTGGCCGCCACGGGCGCGGGCGGCGTCGTCCTGGGCCTATTCCTGAAGACCATGTTTGAGCGCGAGCGCCCAGATGAAGCATGGCGCCTGGCTGAAGCCAATGGTCCGGGCTTTCCATCGACCCAAACCCTGTTCGCCACCGCTCTTGCCCTGTCGTTGGCGCTCGTTGTTCGCCGATCGACGGCGCGACAGAGCGCGCGCGCTCTGGCCTTGGGAGCGGCCGTGATCTCAGCCGGCCTCGTTGGGCTGAGCCGAATCTACCTCGGCGTTCACTGGACGAGCGACGTGGTCGCGGCCTGGAGCGCGGGGGCGGCCTGGTTTGGGCTCTGTGGTTTGGCCACCCAAGAAACCAAATCTTCTCACGATCGACTGATGTGGCGCCGCCAATCGTGTCGTCTGCAATAGATCGATCCAATTTCGACACGGTTTTGAAGCGCAGCGGCCCAATATCGAAAGGGCATGAAACCTTTCGGATCCAGGCCATGAAGTTCATCCCACTGGTGCTCGCCGCTGGCTTGGTCGCCGCGTGCGCCCCCCAGGCGCACACACCGGCCCAAGTCACCGGCCCGAGCGACATCGAAGTCGGCCGCTATCTCGTCAAGGTCGGCGGCTGCAACGATTGCCACACCCCCGGCTTCGTCAGCGACGGCGGTAAGACCCCCGAAGACCAGTGGCTGGTGGGCAACCCCGTGGGCTTTTACGGCCCCTGGGGCGTCACCTATGCGGCCAACCTGCGCCAGACCGTCCAGACGCTCTCGGAGAACGAGTGGGTCGGCATGTTGCAGACTCGCGCTTATGGCCCGCCGATGCCCTGGCCTTCGACTCAAGCGCTCAGCGACGATAACAAGCGAGCCCTCTACCGTTACATCCGATCCCTAGGGCCAGCGGGTCCACCCGTTCCCGAGCGCTTGGCGCCGGGGGAAAAGCCCACCACCCCCTACCTCGATATGACGCCGGTCTTGCCCAAGGGGGAGTAAGGCCGCGCCTCCGAGCGAGCTCCACCAAGGTCCCGGCGCCCAATTCGCGGCCAAGCGGCGATTGCGCGCCAGGGCTCAGGTGACAGCATTCGCTCACGTCGTCATGATCCCCATCGCCACCTCCAGACGCGGCCGGGCAAGGTCGAGCACGGGGATGGCTTAAGCGTTAGCGCCGGCGCATCGGCGCTAACGCTCAAACTCCGATCCCCAGATGTCCAAACCGCCGCCCTCAGCCCTTCTTGATCCGACGGATTTTCCCGCTCCCGGAACGCGGTCTCTGCGGCCGCGCACACGCCGGTCGGATCTGACCATCACCCGTTTTTCCCGCGATGCGCTGGCCGCCCCACAGGGTTTCAGCGTGCGGGACGCCGAAGGCTTCCTCGTGCTTCTTCAGCTCAGGGATCTTCCTGCGCACGATTTTTGGATCGGCGGTCAACACCTTCCCGCCCCCGCCAGCGCCGAGGGGTGCGTCCACATTGTCGACCTCGCCCAGCGGCCGATCCAGATGCTCGCGGGCCCGGTCGACACGCTGCTGATTAAGATACCGCGTCTGGTCCTGAGTGACCTTGCCGAGGAAATCGGCGCGGCGCCCGTGGAGACCCTCGCCCCTACGATCGACTGGCTCACCATAGACCCCGTCCTGTCGGCCGCGCGCGCATCATTGCTTTCGGCTCTTGACGCCGCGAGCACGACCAGCAGCCAGGTTGTCGATCACCTGGGCAAGGCCTTGGCCGGCCATATCGCCCACGTTTACGGTGGCTTGCGCCCGCACGTGTTCCGCACCGGAGAACTGGCGCCTTGGCAGCTCAAGCGCGCAAAGTCGCTCTTGGCCGATAACCTGCGCAAGGAGATGTCGCTGCCCGAAGTGGCCGAACAATGCGGGCTTTCGGTGGCTCACTTCTCCCGGGCCTTCAAGATTTCCACGGGCGAGGCGCCCCATGCCTGGCTTCAGGCGCGGCGGCTGGACCTGGCTCGTGAGCTGCTGAAGGGGGATCAGTCGCTGGCCGAAATCGCCGTGGCGTGCGGCTATGCCGACCAAAGCCATTTCAGTCGGCTCTTCAAGCGCGCCGTGGGCCATGGCCCGGGCACCTATCGCCGACACCTCAACAACGCCCTGGGCGGGCTCAAGCCGCCACAGGCGGGCGCTGGTTCGTGTGAGGCCTAGATTGCATCGCTCCGGTTCGACGCGTGTCTAGAGCGCGGCAAGGCCAGTCTCACCGGTGCGAATACGCACGGCGCTGGAGACATCCAGGACAAAGATCTTGCCATCGCCAATGGAGCCGGTCGCGGCCGCTTCCTGAATGGCGGCCAGGGCGCCCTTGACGGCGGCCATCGGCATCACGGCCTCGATCTTGATCTTCGGGATCAGCAGAACCTCATATTCAGCGCCGCGATAAATCTCGAGTTTTCCCTTCTGGCGGCCAAAGCCCCGAACCTCCGAGATCGTCAAGCCTTCAGCGCCGGCCTCGGCGAGCGCTTGGCGGACCGCGTCCATCTTGAAGGGTTTGACGTAGGCGACGATCATTTTCATGGGATTGGTCGCGGTCCTGGCGCCGCGCTCCGCTGCAGAGGAAGGGGCCCACCGCCTAGCGATGGGTCGCTCACTTTCGTTTGGGCCGGCTTCGCGGAGATGTCGCCGCGCGCGGATCCGGTTACGGCCGCAATCAAGACGCCGCGGACGCCGGCGCTCTCTCGCAGGCTCTACTGAGCGACCGGATACGGACGCGCCGCGTCCTGGCGGATGAAGCCGTGGGTCGCATCGGCCGCGCCCATGATCATGAACTGCACGGCCATGGCGCACAGGATGAGCCCCAGGACGCGCACCGTGACCGTCATGCCGACCCGGCCGAGGAGCCGGGAGATGAACGGCGTCGCCCACAGCACCGCGACGACGGCTGCGGCGGCCGCGCAGATGCCGATCATACCCGCCGCCATGGCGTCCATGCCCATCGAGCGGGTCTCGCTGGCGTAGATCACGACCGTCGAGATGGCGCCGGGCCCGATCAGGATCGGGATGGCGAACGGCACGAGGATCCGCTCGAAAAGACGGCGCGCATAGCTTGGATGGTCGGCGAGCGAGGCCAGCTCATCGGCCTCGTCTCCGCCGTTCAGGTCGTTACGGGCCATGTCCAGCCCAAGCAGGAAGAGGATCGCGCCCCCCGCGATACGGAACGCTGAAAGTGAGATCCCGAAGACCTGCAGCAGCGCCAGGCCGGAGAGATAGAAGATTCCCAGGAGGCCGATAATGAACACGCCGATATAGACGGCGATCCGTCGGCGGGCTTTGGGTTTGGCCCCAGCGGTCATGGCCGCGAAAACCGGCAGGTTGCCGATCGGATTGATCAGAGCAAAGAGCGCCACGATAAAATTAAGCGCGAGATACTGGATGGACATACTGATCTTTTCTTGAGGTGTGAGCCCCGACCAAGGTTAGATGCGACGGGACGTCTGCGCGGCGTCGCCGAACAACCGGCGGCCAATCACATGCCGGGCTCATCTAAGGCTTCACGGCGCGATGCTATTGATCGATTCTGCACCCTTTCGGCGGAGGGTGCGAAAACCTAAGTATTGGCCACGCTTTGAGCAGCGAGACGACATCAAGCTTCGCTTGTTCTATTTATGGCGAGAAACTCAGCGACGCAGCAGAATCGATCAAGCTCAAGGGCGCGTTTCTTTGCTAGCCGGGTCTTGTCCTTGCCGGGGGGCTGAAGGATCAACTGCCCCCTCACGTCCGGCTCCTGGCCACGGCGTGGTTCCAGGCTCGTTGCACGTCCGCCAAGCGCGGTCGCGATGCGAGCGTCGTCAATCAGGACCTTACGCGTGATCGCCCCCCGCCACCCGGTGAACGCCTTTGTCGAGGAAGCCGGCGTCAGCGCCGGCCTCACGGTCAGGACGCGTCGCGATTCGGTCAGCCTGACACGCCTGCAGCGCAGCGCCGACGACGGGATCGCCATCGGGGCTCCGGCGGAGGATGCGCATATTGTCGTCTACCAGGTCCGCCCCCACCCCTCGCACTTGCTGTGGCTCGACGGCGCCGCCGGCGTCACCGGCGATATCGAGCGCGGCGGCACCAACATCCTGGACCTGCGGGCGGCCCCCACGGCGCTTCTGGGGCCAGAGGTCGACAGCCTCCACCTGCGTATCCCCAAGACCGCGCTGGAAGATCTCGCGACCGACGCGGACCGGTGCATACACGGCCTGCATGCGTGCGATGGCTGGTCCACGCTAGACCCGATGATGTCCAGGCTAGAGCCGCTGATTATCGAGGTCCTCAAACGCGCCGGGCCGGCCGAGCGCCTCCTGGTGGACCACTTGGTCCTGTCCTTGTGCGCGCACGTGGCCGACACTTACGGGCTCGGCGGCGCCATCAGAGCGCATAAGGGCGGCTTGGCGCCGTGGCAGGTCAAGCGGGCCAAGGAGATCATCGCCTCCGACCTGGCGGCCGAGACACCGCTCGTCGAAATCGCGGCGGCCTGCGGCCTGTCAGCGGCGCACTTCGCGCGCTCCTTCAAGGCCTCCACCGGGATGACGCCCCATGGCTGGCTGCAAGCCTGCCGCCTGGATCGCGCCAGAGCTCTGCTGGATGGCCGCGCCTTGCGTATCAGCCGCGTCGCCTCGGAAAGCGGCTTTTCGGATCAGAGCCACATGAGCCGCGTCTTCAAGCGCGCGATGGGGATGAGCCCGCGCGCCTACGCGCGCCTGCGCGGGGCCGGAAGCGCCCTTTAGTAGGCGGGGAAGCGTTCGCGCATGGCGGCCTCTTCGAGCCGAATCCTGATCCAGAGCAGCGCTGCATAGAGCGGCAGGCCGCAGATGAGGGTCACGACGGCGTGGAGCGCCAGGCAAAGCCCAACGAGCTCAGGCAGAATGGCCAAGATGTAGTTGGGATGGCGGAAGGTTCGAAAAAGCCAGGTTCGCACCAGGACATGATCGGGAGCGATGAAGACCTTCACCGTCCAGACGCGGCCCAGATCCCGTATGACGAGCGCGAGCATGGCCGCGCCGAACCCGTAGAGCGCCAGGCCGACGGCGGCGACGCCATCCAGCCAGAAACCCCTGGCTATCGCCTCGCCGATCGCGCCTAGATAGATGGCCACGTGAGCCAGGGTCAGCGCCAGGCTCGCGCCAGCGCCCACCTCCACGGCGCCAGCGCGCCGAAGGCCCTTCTCGTTCGCGCGTGAACGCGCCAGGCTCGTCAGACGCCAAGCGACGGCCAGCACAACGAAAAGGCCCATGGCGAAGGTCGCTAGCGACATGGACAACGCCTCGAACCAGACCCACCAGCTCGAGCGCGGGGCTGCCCGCGCCGCCTGATCACAGCGCCTTCTCGTAGAGGCGATAGGTCTTGTAGATCCGTGCGCCCATGGCCTCTGAGATGCGCCGCATCGGCATGTTGTCTTCAAGGATCCAGGAGAACTCGAACCTGGCGTAGCCCAGGGCCAGACCCGCGTCCCGGCCCGCGTTCATCAGGTGGAAGGGCACGACCTGACCTCGCAGGGTCTCGGCGAACTTGCGCTTGACGCCCATGAGCGGGATGCGGATGGATTTCACCCGCTTGACCTTGAGGCGCCAAAGCAGCTTCACCCACCCGAAGGGCAGCAGCTTGCCATTCAGCCCCTCGATCGCCTCGTTGACGTTGGGCAGAAGCACGATGAAGCCCGCCACCTCGCCGTCGATCTCGGCGAAGAGCGTCAACCGCTTGTCGATCACGTCCTTCAACGCCTTGCCCAGCTGAGCCGTCTCGGCCTCGGTGGTCGGCACGAAGCCCCAGTTGTTGGACCAGGCGTCGTTCAGGATCTCGGTGAGCGCTTTGACCTCTTCGTCGTAGCGGCTCATGTCCAGCTGGCGCAGGGTGACCCCCTTGGGCAGGCCGCGCTTCAGACGCCGGACGATCGCGTCCGGGAGCGCCGCGCGCGGATCACAGACATAGGCGTACACATCCTTGGCCTTGCGATAGCCCTGCTCCTCGACCCGTGCGGCGGCGTAGCGTGGATCGTGGCCCATCATCACCATCGGCTTGCTGTCGAACCCGTCGACAAGCAGGCCAACCTCCTCGTTGATCGAGAGGTTGAATGGCCCCAGCGCCCGCGTGCAGCCACGCGACCTCAGCCACGCCTCGGCGGCTCCGAACAGGGCGCTGAACACCTCGGCATCATCCTCGCTGGCGATCATGCCGAAGTTGCCGGTCTTGCCCGCGCCGGTCTCGGTGGCGAGGTGATCGATCTGGGCGCTGATGCGTCCTACGTCGCGGCCGCCGCGCACGGCCAGCCAGAGGTGGACTTCGGCATGCTCGAAGAAGGGATTGGTCTTGGGCGTGAGAGCGGCCATGCGCTCGTAAATCAGTGGCGTGACCCAATTGGGGTCTTTGGCGTTCAGGCGATTGGCTACCTCGATGAAGCGCCTGAGCTCGGCGGTTGAGCGCACCGGCGTCAGGGTAAGATCCGAGGGCTGCGGCGTTTCGAAGGCCATGGACTCTGTCTTCTCACAGGAGGAAGGCGCCGCGGCGGCCCCTTCGATAACGTGGGGTCCGGTCAGGACGCCGGACACGATGATCAGATCGCCAACCTGAGTATGGGGCGGGGCGAAGCTCAGCAGGCACCGATGGAGAAACGGCCGCACGGTCACTCCCTTCGCGCCCCGGTCAGCTCGAGGCCCTCCGCGAGCGACCGGGCTTGGCGGCCGCCGCGTGAGGCGCGACAAAGCAGGTTTGAGGAGCACTCTTAATGGTGAACCGTCATCAGCGGCGTCATATTTGACTACAAATGAAATAATTCGCGGAATTTTCGCGGGACAAGACGATACTTAGAAATATTCACAATCCACAATGACGTGATACATATTAACAGACTCGTGCCGATTAATATAAGTCTGGATAAGCACGTCGCTGCGCGCGCGAAAACCCCTCAACGCCACAGCCGTAGCCAAACTCCCACGTTCTATTTCAACGGTAACTTGATCGCGCACCCACGCGCTGATCACCCCGGCTAAGCAGCGGGTCATCATTGACCTGCCGCCGCGCTCCTTTCCGTCGCGGGGCCCTCATCGGAGTTCTTCATGAATGTCACGCCATCTCGCCCGATCGCCGGCGCCCTTCTCGGGCTGATCCTGGCCTCGCCCGTGATCGCCAACGCCGAGGCGACGCCCGTCCGGGACACCCAAGGCCAAGCCTGCAAATTGATTAGCGTCCCCCGCGCGGTTCATAAGGGTCCGCAGGTCGGAAACGCCTATGACTGCGGCGGCGTCATCCGCGGTTTGCGCGACCCGAGCCTGGTACGTTCGGCCAAGCAGACCGCCCAGCGCGGCGACCAGACGTGCCGCCCGACGAGCGGCTCGCCGAGCGCTGGCGGTGGCGGTGGCCGCTCCGATCCCGCGCCCGACTGCAAGAACTGACCGCCGGCTCCATGGCGCGCCTGAAGGGCGCGCCATGCCATCCGTCCACCCGGCCGACCAACGCAAGCCGCCCTCCTCCGCGATCGATCCGCCGATCGATAGCCCCCTTGCGACGGGAGTGTCGTCAATGCGAACGAGCCCCTTAGTTCGGGTCGACGCTTGGCAGGACGCCGCTTTTGAGAAAGATCCCGCGCGGCCCCGGCGCCTGGTAGGTCGGGTCGCGATCGTCCTTGCCTCCAACGTGGGCGATCAGACGGCGCACCTGCACGCGCAGGCCCTCCAGCTGGCTCGGGAAGTCCAGGATCCAGCTGATCTTGCGCGCGTCGCTCTCGACGACCAGCCTATGAGACATGCGCGTGACCAGGGCATCGTTCAGCTTGTCATAGGCCTCGCACAGAGCGGAAGCTCCATGACGGCCGATGGGAAGGCTGACGCCCAGGACCGCCCGCCGCCCGCTACCTTCGAGCCCTTCGAAGTAGGCTTCGAACCCCGCGAGCAGATCGACCTTGGCGATGACCAGTTGCCAAGGGATCCCCCGGGCGAACTCTCTGGAGATGTCCGCGAGACGTCGCCTGATCGCTCGGGCAAAGGCGCTCATTCGCGCATCATCAAGGGTCAGCAGCACGTCCGCGCCGATCGAGACCAGGACACCCGCGGGCGGCTTGAGGTCCGGGATCTGGCGCCTAGCGCGCAAGAACTCGACCCAACGGGCTTGGCCCGATGGCGCCTCCACGCCGGCCGCGTCAACAAGCAGCGCGTCGTCATCGAACCATTGCGGCTCGATCGTCGCCGCTGACGCCTGCGGTTCACGCTTGGACGAACAAGCCAGCCGCGATGGCGCGCACGCCGCGTCTGACCCGATCACCAGAAACCAGCCGCTGTCTGGTTTCGATGAGGCGATGCGCAGCGGCTGAAAGTAGCCCGCCGACCGGTTTGAGAAGGAATATTCAGCAGACCGCCCTTGCAAGCGCAGCGGATCAGGCCGCGCGCGACCGCGACCCGGCTCGGCCGAGACGGTGGAGCCGAACGTGATAAGCGGATCCCCGGACGCCCCGCGCAGGCCGGCGGCGAAAGTCGCAAAGCCACGTCCCGATGACCGCACCTTACCGCTCCAAGGGCTCGTCGGCGGCACGACGCCGAACGCCAGACTGATCTCCCCGCTGAGACGACGGACCCTGTCAGCCTCGGCCCTCAAGCCACCGGTAAAGCCCGCCACCAGGCAGGCATGGTAGAGATCGATCATTTCCGGCGAGCGCAGGGGTTCGCGAAGCATCTCCTCGAGCAGTTCATAGAAATGAAGTCGATCGACGTCTTCGTCGAACGCCTCACGCACCAAGGATGGACACGCCCCTTGCTGGCGTTCGGTTCTGGTCCGTGGGTGGGTGCGAACGATGTCGTCGATCGTCGCCAGGACCGCAAAGCGTGCGCGCCAAAGCGTCTTGGGCTCGAGGTCGAGACCGAAAAGCCGATGCGCGAAGGCGTCGGCCCGCGGCGCGGCGCTCCGATAAAGGTCGGAAAGGCCACGACGCGAACGCATGGCCCGGGCTCTCGCCGCCAACCCCAGAAGCGGCGCCGCGGCCTCGAGCAACCGGTTTCTCCGGCACATCGCGGGCGTCGAGGCCCTGTCGCCACGGCTGGTTAGCGCCCAGGATCGATCCTCCTGGATACTATCGAGCGGCGGCTCGGGTGATCGCACCAAGGCCGGATCTGGATCATGCTTCGATGGCGGACGGCGTGCCGCCCAGCCACCCATCACCATCCTCCCAAACGCCAGCGCCCCCTTGAAGGGCGAGACCCCGGTTTGCCCGGAAAGCGCGCGCACGCGTTTGGCCGCGACATTCCACGAGAACACGTCGGCATCGACACGGCGCGAGCCACTCGATCAACAACACCCATCGCGTACTTTCGTCGTTCAGAACCCGGCTCGATCGCAGGTCGCGGCGATGATCGACGGGGGAGCGTTGCGGGCGAGTTTCGCGAAGCTAAGAACCGGTTACTGCCGTAAGCACTCAAGGCCGAAAGAGTGGAAAAACTTAAATATCCGACTTGCGAAGCATGCGCGTCATCGCGCCGATCGCACATCCAAGCGACTCCCAGCTTATCACAAAGCCTGAGATCGTCAGGTTCATATATTATTGCTCTATCTACATTACCGATGAAACTCTTTGGATGTTGCTCAACAACGCCGGCTACCCGATAGTTGATCGCAAGAAGCGCGGGATCCAACGCAGCCTCCAAAGAGGCGCGCCAACCCGAAGCGCTCGACGCGTGCTGGCGCCCGCCCCCCGCTTGCGCCAGGCGAAACTGGGATGTCGTGATTGAGACCCACGACACCCCTTTCGATGCGCGACGCCTGCCCTCGACCCGCGGCGTCGCTCTGGGCCTACGCCCCCCAGAAAATCGAGACTGCGGCGGGCCTTTGGGCCTGCCGCCTTTTCGCTCGCCGTCAGGACGCGTCGGAATGATCAACCGGCGGCGGTGTCGCGCCCGGATCGTCCAATAGCACCACGCCCTCCTGCTCGTTGGGATCCGTCCGGGCAATCACGGCGACAAACGGGACCTCGCCGTCATTGTAGGGCAGATGGGGCATATTGGCGGGGATGTAGAAGTAGTCGCCGGCGTGGATCCGGGCATGCTCCCTTAGATCTTCGCCGTACCAACAGCCCGACACCCCCTCGATGGCGAAGATCGCCGTTTCGTGGTGCTCGTGCTTATGCGGCGTGCCCCGCGCGCCTGGCGGCAGGGTCAAGGTTTGCATATGGATCGCCCTGGCGCCGACCGTTTCGGCCGAGACGCCAACCTCATAGGTCAGGCCTTGCTTACCGACCACGGGCTCGCCGGGACGGACGACCCGGCAGGTCGGCGTGGCGTTGTCGTTCATCGTCATGTCTCCTGCGCGCTGCTGTTTTTACGGGCCCTCGCGCGGCGCGCCGCCCGCGGAGTGCGGGACCCGAGATCCTGACCTGATCGATCCGATCACGGATCGTCAGGCCGAACGGCCGCCTAGAGCCTCGACGGAGCCAGGCTTGCTCACCGACGGCCCGACCTGCCGCGCCGCCGAGGCCCGCGGCCGATTGATCGCGTCGATCATCAGCTTGGCCAGATCCGCCGAACTCAGCGGACAGGCGGCCAGACTGCAGTTCCCCAGGGACGCGGCCAGCGCCCGCAAAGGCTTGACGGACGCGCCCGACGCTTCGGCGATGACGACCAAGCCAAGATCAGGATTGGCCCGTCGAAGCGCGACAATCACGTCCTCGTCCTCGGTGCGCACGGCGATGGCGTCGAATCGCTCGGGCCAGTCGCGCAACGCCGAGAGGGCGCGCGCAGGCTCGACGAACCCAACCGGCTCATACCCCAGGGCGGCCAAGCGCTCCTCGTCCCGACCCAGGGCGGAGTTGCCAGGCCCAATGACCAGGACGGTCTCTCCGCGTCCGCAAGTAAGCGCTTCCGGCGATGGCGCCTGGGCCTGGCGGGGCAGCCAGACTTCGAAAACCGCGCCCTGGCCGGGCTCGGACCACACGCTCACCGCGCCTCCCAACTCCCTGGCGGTCTCGGCCGTCGTCGCCAACCCAAGGCCGTTCCCCTGGGCGCGGGTCGTAAAGAAGGGCTCGAAGATACGGGCCAGAGTAGCCTGGGACATGCCCGCGCCCTGGTCCTCGACCCGCAGCACCACATAGTCGCCGGCCATCAGGACGCCGCTTGAAAGCTCGACAGGGGCGCGATTGCTACGCCGGTAAAGCGATATCTTCACCACCCCAGCCCCGCCCATGGCCTGCACGGCGTTGGAAGCCAGGTTCATGACGATCTGCTGAAGGCCTTCAGAGTCGCCTAAGACCGAATGATCGCCACCGTCTTGGTCGAAGGCGAACCGCGCGCGGCGGCCATGGGCGGCGCGCAGAAGCGAGATGCTTTCGGCGACAAGCCGACTGAGATCGACCCGCTGCAATGGGAGGGGCGAGCGGGCGCCATAGGCCAGGATTTGGTCGACCAGCCGACGCGCGCGGGCCACAGCGCCGGTGATCTCGCGCAGATAGCGCGCTCTGGATCGCGCCGTCGCCTCACGCGCCGCGGCCATCTCGGCGTAACCGCCGATGGCGCTTAGAATATTGTTGAAGTTGTGAGCGATGCCGCTGGCGAAGGCGCCGATCGCCTCCATCCGGCCTGCGTGTTGCAAACGCGATTCCAGCGCCACCCGCTGCTGCTCCAGCCGAGCGCGCCGCACCGCCCCGGCCAGCACATCCAGGGCCAGACGCATCACACCCAGATCGGTCTCGCGCACCTGAACCGCGCCCCGAAAACGGGCGAAGCCGAGCACGCATCGCTCTCCACGCTCGTTGCTCACCGCCATCGCCACGACGTGGGCGCGCCGCGCGGTTTGCTCGCTGTCATCGCGCCAGGGCCAGTCGGCGTAGCCATTGAAGACGCTATGGGGACTTGCTTGCGCCGCCTCGGCCAAGGCCTTGGCCGAGGTCGACCAGTCCCCCCTCTGGGTTCGGGGCATGGTCGGCCACATTCGCGCGCAGCCATAGACCCCTTCCCCAAACAGGAACGCCGCGTCTCCTTCGACATGGGCCGCGAGCCGCGCCAGGCCCTCGTCGATTCTGCCCTTGGCCTCGTGTGGCCGCGCGGCGATGATCTCCGCTGATATGGCCGCGAGATCGTGCTCGAAGGCCGCTCGGCGACGCAGATCGGCCAGATGCGCCCCGAGCCTTAACGCCAGATCGGCTATGAGCAGGGTCAGGATCAAGGCGGCGGCGTAGAGCGCATACCGGTAACGCTGGGCCGTCTGCTCGGCCTTGCTCCGCTCCTGCGCGATCCAGGCCCGCAGCCGCGCGCGGCTTTCGTTGTCGTCCTCGGCCAGCAGCTTGGCGAGGTCCTGGTCTGTTTGGGGAAGAAGCCGGCGTAGCAGGCGCGCATGGCTCAGCAGAACCTCGCGCGCCTCGCGATCGACCTTGGACTGGGTCGGGCGGGCGGCAAGGTCGCGAACGCGCCGATCGACCAGAGCCTGGGTGTCGGGCGAAGTGTTCAGCGTCAGGCGGAGCATGGCGGCCGACAACCTGGCCTCCTCGGCGTTGGGGTTGGCCAGACGGTCGGCGTTGGCGCTGAGCGTGCTGAAATAGGCCAGGCTGTTTTGCAGCAACGCGCTGTTGCTCTTCAGGGTCTCGGTCAAGGCGGCCTGTCGCGCGGCCGAGGCCCTCAGGCGCTGGATCAATCGGTCATGGTCCTGGTCGCCGGTCGCCTCCAAGGGCTTGAGCGCCGCGTCGAGGGCGGTGATGTCACGCACCAGGGGGTCGAATGATTGAAGGATACCGGCTCGCACGCTGATGACGTCGCGCCGCAGCAGATGCTGGGCGTTTTCGAAGGTGTCGAGACCGCGCTCCATCGCCTCGAGACGCGCCGTTCGCGGCTGAAGGCTGTTGAGCAGCAGGCTGGTCAAGAGCAGGATCACCAGAACGGCGAGCGCGAACAGGCCAGGCCGCTTCATCTTGGCGCGGCCTGCGTCACGGGCCGATCACGATAGACGCCGTTCAAGCTTCGGAGGAAGGCGGCGATGTCGGCGACCTGGTCGGCGGTCAGGACGCGGTTCAGCTGAGCGCGCCCCATGGCGCGCACGGCGTCCTCGAGCGTCTCGGCGCTGCCATCGTGAAAATAGGGCGCGGTGGTGGCGACGTTGCGGAGCGATGGCACGCGCAGCACCGGCGAGTCGGCCTTGGCGGCGGGATGGAAGACGCCGCTGCGCTGATAGAGATTGCCGCCTACGTTCACCCCTTGGTGGCACGAGGCGCAGCCCACCGACTGAAAAAGCTTATATCCTCGCTGCTCGCCGGCCGACAGGGCCAGGGCCTCTCCCATCAGATAGTGATCAAATCGCGATCCCGGAGTGATGAGCGTGGCCTCGTACCGCGCGAGCGCCCGCACGATGTCCTCGGGCCTAGGGTCGCGCCGGTAGGTGTCGTGGAACCGTTCGGCCGTCGCCGCGTCCGCCGCCAGAACCCGCGCGACCTTGGTGAGGTCGGCGCCCATGATCGATGGATTTTGAAGAGAGGCGCGCGCTTGGCTCTCCAGGGTTCGGGCGTTGCCGGACCAGTTAAGACGGAAGTTCCTCGCCGCATTGAACACGGTCGGGGTGTTCACCGGGAGCGGTTGGCCTTGCGGTGTGAGGTCCCGTTCGCGCCCGCTCGCGCCATTGGTCGTGACGTCATGACAGGTCACGCAGCTGCGCTTGCCGTCGCCGGACAATCTGGTGTCGCCAAACAGCAGCTCGCCCAGGGCGATCTCGCGCGCTTCTTGCGCCGAAGGTGGAATGTGGCGGACAGTTAAGGCGTTGAAGGCGCCCTTGGGGGGCGTGGCCGCTGGGCGAGTGGCCTCGACGCTGGCATGGATCACGGGCCTCCGCGCCAGGATGGCGACCACGGCCATCGCCCCCAAGCCAAGGAGGGCCAACCTTTTCACGGCGTCTCGACCACGGCTTTGAACACATAGCCGACGCCGCGCATGGTCTCGATAAGGCGCGGCTCGGTCGGATCGGTCTCGAGCTTTCGTCGCAGGCGCAGGATCTGCACGTCGATCGAGCGATCGAAGACATCGTCATGGATGCGCGTGGCGCGCAGCAGGTGCTCGCGCGACAATGGCCGATTGGGCGCATCGAGAAACGCCTGCAGGAGGCCGTACTCGCCCTTGGTCAGCAGGATCGGCTCTTCTTCGCCGCGTCGAATGGTGTGGGCGTTACGGTCGAGCTCCCAGGCGCCGAAGCGGACACGGTTGCGGCCACGCATGCGCTTGAGATCGACCGCGCCCCCGCCGCGACGCAGGATCGCCCGGACCCGGGCCAGCAATTCACGCGGGCTGAAAGGCTTGTTGACGTAGTCGTCCGCGCCGAGCTCAAGCCCGACGATACGATCGATTTCCTCGCGCCGATGGCCGGTGGTGATGATCACGGGCACGTCCGACTGCGCCCTGATCATGCGCAGCAGATCCAGCCCGTCGTCCTCGCCCAACTGGAGGTCGAGAATGATGACATGGGGTTCGGCGCGCAGCTTCTCGGCCATTTCCGCGCGATTGGCGGCTACGGAGGGCTTCAGACCATTATTGGAAAAGTACTCGCGCAGCATGCTCTGCATGGCTCGATCATCGTCCACGATCAAAACCTTGGCCGTTGTCATAAGCGTACTGGTCACCGGAAATGTTGCCACCATATTCATTCACTTCACTCCCACGGACTCAAACTGATATTGGCTTCACCTGAAACATTCGGATTTCATCTGTATTTCTAAACAGATCCCTCGACATCGAACTGAATTCTCCCCCCTCTACACACGCCGCGGCTGGCGACTTTTCCGCTAGCCGCGGCCGCTAAGGGCCGCCGTTCGATGGAGAGCCAACGTGAAGACCAAACTGTTCGCCCTGACCCTGGCGCTGGCGGCGGGCGCCTGCGCCAGCACGGCCGTCGCCGACGAAAGCCGCCTCTATGTCGGCGCCTTCGCGGGCGTGAATCTGGGGGAGAAGCAGACCTTTACCGGCGCGAACCTTGCTGGCGCGCCGCGCCGCATCGACGCCCCGCAGGACGAAGGCGCCTTGGCCGGCGTGGTCGTCGGCCTCGTCGCCAGCGAAGGCGCGTGGGGCCGCCTGCGGTTCGAAGCGGAATTGGCGTCGCGCAAGAATGACGTCGAGAAGCTCACGCTGAACGGGGTGCGGCGCGGGCTGATCGATGGCGAAAGCCAGGTCACGACGCAGATGGTCAACATCACCTACGACACTCCGCGGTGGGGCAAGCTGCGCGGCATGGTTGGCGCGGGCGTCGGCGCGGCCAGTTTCGACTACGATATCCAGTACGACGTCGGCGCCATCCCGGGCGCGCCGACGGGCGGGTCGATCGGTCCGATCATCAATATCCCCACAAGCACCTCCGGCCGCCTGGCCTATCAGGTGATGATCGGCGGTCAGTACGAGCTGTCGCCGTCGTGGGAGCTCACCGCGGAGCTGCGCTACCTGTGGGGCGACGACCACAAGATCGAGCGCTTCAACCAGACCACGGGCGCCCTGGATTCGGTCCTGGACGCAAAATATGAGAGCTCCGCCGTGACGTTCGGCGCGCGCCACCGCTTCTAAGCGGTGCGACCGCGGCCGACTGGAGACGGCCGCGGTCATAAGCCGTCCCGGCGCGGCCGGGGTCGAGACGCCTGGCGCGCGATGGCCATCCTTCGTATGGACGTGCGTCTGGACCAAGGGCCTTGTTTGCCTTCCTCGCCTCGCGCGCCCTTGGCGCTCTCGGCTCACCCATCGATGTTTCTGGTTTGTCGGAACGCCGCTTCTAGTCGGCTCGCCTCGGCGCCGATTGACACCTTCTGCTGCGATTGGTCCCTCAAGGCGACAAGCCGTCACTCGACCCCGCCAGCGTGAGATCCGCCGCGCCTGGAGCCGCGCCGCCTCTCTCTCGCTCGCCCGACGGACGCTGGTCGCATCGCCTCATCGGCAAGCCGAGCATCCGCTACAGCGGTAACCCAACCAGGCTGGCGCGACACGGCGCTGAAGCCGCCCCTGGCCAGAACACGTCAGGACGGCGCCAAGGTCGTCCTTACGTATCGGAGCGCCGCGTGGCCCTAAATCAAGATCCTGCCTCGACCCCCAGCCAAGCCGGTCACGCCCGTCAGGCTTCGCCAGCCCCTCAAGCCGAGGCGTCTCCAGCCTCCCGCGCGCCGTCGATCCGTTGTCCGTGGTCGTCGATCGCGGCCGGCGTGCTGCTGCTGGCGATCTGGTGCGGCGCCCTGTTGCTCGGCGGCCGCGCGGCCCAGCACGTCTCGCGGGCCGCTAGCGGGCAGAGCCTCACGGCGATGGTCGCCAACGCGCTGGGCCTGAGACCTTATCCGTACGACTAGATGGCGCCGCCCTCGCCTCTCGCACGGGCCAGTAAGCCATGCTGAGTAGACCTCGCCCGGCCGCCGCGGATTTTCCAGGGCGGCCGGGCGCGAAACCGCTAGCCCGGGCCCGCGCTGGCCTCAACGGCGCTGGCGCGGCGCGAGCGCCAGCTCAGTGGAAGGGTGGCTATGAAGGCCACGACGGCGATGGGCAGCAGCAGCGCGAGAACCTGGCTGGCCGTGCCGCCAGCCGTCAGCACGGCGCCGGCGATCATAGGACCGGCCATGGCCCCGAGACGTCCGGCGGCCACGGAGGCCCCTGCTCCGGTGCCCTTCATCGACGGCGGGTACGGCTCGGCGGAGAGGCCATAAAGCACGAACTGCGCGCCGATGACGAAAAAGCCGGCCAGGGCGGCCGCGGCGATGGGCGCGATGACGCCGCCGGCCAGCACCGCCAGTCCAAGCGCCAGCCCCCCATAGACGCCGCCCAGCAAGCCCCCCCGACGCTGGTGGCTGAGGAGCGAGCCCAGAACCAGAGTGCCCATCGCGCCCGCGCCACTAAAGGCCGCCGCGGCGATCAGAGCGTCCGCTCGCGCCAAGCCGCGGGAGATCATCAAGGTCGGAAGCCAGTTCAGCAGAAGATAGAGGACGACCAGCGTGCCGAAGGAGCTGATCCAAAGCGCCAGCGTGGGCACGGCGCGGCCGCCGCCGAAGAGCACCGTCCGGGTCGATGCGGCCCGTACGGGCGCCGGCGCGGCAAGGTCCAGGTTCTGAGGCATGGTGGGCTCGCGCATCGCCCAGGCGACAACCACGGCCAGGACCAGCGGAGTAATTCCCCCGACGTGAAAGATCGTGGCCCAGTCCAATCCTCGCTGGGTGGCGACCAGCATCCCGGCCAGCGCGCCACCCAGCGGCATGCCCGCCGTCACCATCGTCACCCGGCGGGCCTGGGTGCGCGGATCCCCGCTGGCGGCGACCAAGGCGATCAGGACAGGAAACGCCCCACCGAGCCCAAGCCCCGTCAGAAAACGCATGGCCAGGAGGCTTGGCACGTCCGGGGCAAGGGCGGTGGCGATCGAGAATAGCCCAAACGTCAGGAGCGCGGTGACCAGCAGGCCCTTGCGCCCGATCAAATCGGACAGCCGTCCACAGACGACCGCGCCCAGAAGCAAGCCGAGGGTGCTGGCGGAGAACACCATGCCGAGCATCTGCGGCGAAAGTCCGTAGACCTTGGCGAGCTGGGGCGCAGCCAGGCCCGCGGACTGAAGATCGTAGCCCTCTACAAGCGCGGCGAGAAAGCAAAGGGCCGGTGTGATGATTGTGTTGGAGACGGATCGAGCCATGGCGCAGTTCCGAGAAGCGATTGGAAGCTTCAGCTTCCCTGGGCCACGCATCGGACCGATGTCGCCCAGCCCCTGTAGGGTTACATCCGTAACCCCGGCGACGCTTTTTGGCCAAGGTCACGGCAGCCCTGGCGAGGGGCACCGCATTAGCCCTGGCGAGGGGCACCGCATTTCAACTGAAACCGATGGCCGGGGGATCGAAACGCCCCGGTAGCCCTGAGTTCAGACGCTCGCGCGCTTTATCGCTTGAGAGTTCAATCATGCAAAAGCCACTTCTTGCGGCTGACGTCGCCCCTCTGCTGTTCCCGGATGTCGCCTTGGACATCGAGACCCGCGCCGACGGCTCGATCCTGCTGACCAATCGCCTGCCGCCGCGCCCGGTCACGACAAGCCTGGCCCAGCGCCTGGCTCACTGGGCCCAACGCAATCCCGAGCGGGTGTTTCTGACGCAAGCCGATGATCATGGTCGGCGCGTCATGACATACGGTCAGGCGCGCGACGAGGTCATGGCTATGGCTGGCGGCTTGGCGGCGAAGGAGCTGGGCGAGGATCGGCCGCTGATGGTCGTCGGTCCCAACAGTATCGACCAGGCCGTGATGATCCTGGCGGCGATGACCGCGGGCGTCCCCGTGGCGGTCGTGTCGCCGGCCTACGCCCAGCCGGCCATGCTCCCCTGGTCCAAGTTCGCCGCTGTGCTTGAGCAGGTGACCCCGGGCCTGATCCTCGCCGACGATCCGGGTGCGGTGCGCGCGGCGATGGAGGCCGTCGGCTTCGCTCGCGCCCCGGTCATTGGTCTGCGCGATCGCGCGGCCTTGACCTGCTCTCCTCGCGCGGACGCGCTCCTTGCGCCCCTCGCCCTGGACGCTCCGGCAAAACTCCTTTTCACCTCGGGCTCGACGGGCGCGCCGAAGGCGGTGGTCAACACCCAGCGGATGATGGTCTCGAACGTTCAGGCGCTCGGGCAGGTGTGGCCCTTCCTGCAGAACCGCCCGCCGGTGCTGGTCGACTGGCTTCCCTGGAACCACACCTTCGGCGGCAACTTCTGCTTCAACCTCGTGCTTTGGCATGGTGGGGCTCTGCACATCGATAACGGCAAGCCAACGCCGGCCGGCATCGGCCAGACCGTGGCCGCCCTGCGCGCGTCACCGCCGACAGCCTATTTCAACGTGCCGGCCGGCTTCGACGCCCTGCTGCCGGTCCTGGAGAAGGATCACGGTTTCGCCGAGCGGTTCTTCGAGCGCCTGGATATCCTCTTCAACGCGGGCGCGGGCCTGCCCGCCTCGATCCGTGAGCGACTGGAGGCTGTTTCGATCCGGGCGTGTGGCCGCTCAACCCCGATCTTGGGGGCCTGGGGATCCACCGAGACGGCTCCGTGCTCGACCATCCTCTACTTCCACACACCCCATGCCTCCAACCTGGGCGTGCCCTTGCCGGGAACCGAGATCAAGCTGACGCCGACGGATGATCGCGCCGAGCTGCGTGTTCGTGGGCCCAACGTCACCCCCGGTTACTGGCGAGCGCCAGCGGCGACGGCGGCCATGTTCGACGAGGAAGGCTTCTATCGCAGCGGTGACGCGGGACGACTGGTCGAGCCCATGGTGCCCGAGGCTGGCATCCTGTTCGGCGGCCGGCTGGCGGAGAACTTCAAGCTGCTGTCGGGGACATGGGTGAATGCTGGCGAGGTGCGCCTGGCCGCGGTGGCCGCCACCGCGCCGCTGGTGTCGGACGTCGTTGTCGCCGGAGAGGGCCGCCACGAGATCGGCCTGCTGGTTTTCGCCAACGAGGAGGCTTGCCGGCGCCATCTGGCCGACGCGCTCGGCGAGGAGCCTTATGACGGCCCCGCCGCCGAGCACCCGCTGATCCGCCAGTTGATCGCCGC
The DNA here is from genome assembly GCF_000092285.1 of Caulobacter segnis ATCC 21756. Lineage (NCBI taxonomy): Bacteria > Pseudomonadati > Pseudomonadota > Alphaproteobacteria > Caulobacterales > Caulobacteraceae > Caulobacter > Caulobacter segnis. Next base: position 3,350,031 of record NC_014100.1, read on the forward strand.
GGGTCTTGGGGAGATGAACGCCTGGCGAAGCGGGTCGAGCACCCGGGTCGCGCGCTTCGCGATCATGGCCGATCCGCCCAGCGCCGCGGAGGGCGAGATCACCGAGAAGGGCTACCTCAACCAGCGCGTGGTTCTGCGGCGGCGGGCCGAACTCGTTGAACAGCTCTATCAACAGTCGGCGTTCTAGAGGCCAAGGCGTGGGTTGGCCCGGCCGGAACCTCCGGCCGGGCCTTCGCCCCTCTAATCGGCGTAGGCCGGACGGCGCGCATAGGTGCCCAGCCCGGGCTTGTAGGACTTCTCGTCGATGAACTGACGGATGCCTTCGCGACGGCCTTGGTCGTCGAAGCTGTTGGCGGCCTCCTGCGCGCGGACCAGATAGTCCTCGGCGTTGTCGTAGGTCATCTCGCCTACCCTTCGGATGGCGTCCTTCGTCGCCTTCAGCGTGACGGGGTTCTTTTCGAGCAGCCGAGCGGCGACCCCGGCGACACGGGTCTTCAGCTGCTCGAGCGGAACGGCCTCGTTGACCAGCCCCCATTCGGCCGCGGTTCGCCCGTCGATGCGCTCGCCCATCAGCGCGTGGTACATCGCCCGGCGGAAGGACATCAGCTCCGTGGCGACCTTGGCCGCGCCGCCGCCCGGCAGGATTCCCCAGTTGATCTCGGAGAGCCCAAACTGGGCCTCCTCGGCCGCGAAGGCCAGATCGCAACCGAAAAGCGGCCCGTAGCCGCCCCCGAAGCACCAGCCATTGACCATGGCGATCGTCGGCTTCTGGTACCATCGCAGGCGCCGCCACCAGCCAAAGCACTCTTGGTCGGCCTGGCGCATGGCGCCAAGGCCCAGCGCTTCGGTCTCGCGGAAAAACTCCTTCAGATCCATGCCGGCCGACCAGGCCGCGCCCTCGCCGCCCAGCACCAGCACCCCGACGTCCGCGCGGAATTCCAGCGCCGCGAGCAGCTCCATCATTTCCCGGTTGAGAGCCGGGTTCATACAGTTGCGTTTGTCGGGCCGGTTGAAGCGAACCCAGGCGACGCCATCGGCGACATCGACGGCCACGGTCTTCGTCATGCTCTTGAAACTCCGGTTCTGTCAGCGGCTCAGGGCCGGACATCAGGCTGAGCTTCGTCCGTTGCCGGACGCCTTCCGGGCGCGAGAACTCGGCTACCGGAGAAACCTTCAGCGTTCGCATCGCGGCCGCCACTATCGTGCTTGCCCGACGCGAACCGAGCCCTTTCGAGCGCGGAGCCAGCGATACGCCCGCCCCCGCGCTGATGATCTGCTGGCCGAAAGTCGCGGGTCGTTCGTCGTGGATCAGCCTGCTCGTTTGCCGCGGGCCCGGTAAAGGATCGACAGCAGGACCACGAACGCCGGGCCGACAACCAGGGCCACGCGCGTGTCGGCGTGAACGGCCATCACGCCCAGCACCACGGCCAGGAAGGCCAGCGCTAGATAGTTGCTCCACGGCGAGAACCGCAGCGGAAAGGTGAGCGACGCGCGCTCGGCCGCGGTCCGCCCGGCCCGGTACCGCAGATGAGTGATGAGGATGACGCCCCAGGTCCAGACGGCCGAGAAGGTGGCCACGGCGGTGGCCCATGAGAACATCTGTTCGGGCGCCAGATAGTTCAGGATCACCCCCAGCAGCAGCGCCGACAGCGAAACCACGATCGCGCGGCGCGGGACGCCGGTCGCCGAAGTCTTCGCAAAGAACCGCGGCGCCTGGCCTTCCTTGGCCAAGCCGTAGAGCATGCGGCCGGTGCTGAAGATGCCGCCATTGCAGGACGACAGCGCCGCGGTGATGACCACGAAATTGATGATGCCGGCGGCGGTATGAACCCCGAGGCGCTCGAAGGTGCGCACGAAGGGGCTGCCGTTTACGCCTACTTCGTTCCAGGGGTAGAGCGACAGGATCACAAACAGCGCGCCGATGTAGAAAAGGGCTATGCGCCAGAAGACTGATTTGAACGCCCTTGGCAGCGTCTCGCGCGGATCCTGCGCCTCGCCCGCCGTCAGACCTATCATCTCGATGCCGAGATAGGCGAACATGACCATCTGCAGCGACAGCAGGACTCCGCCAAAACCATTGGGCATGAAGCCGCCATGGCTCCACAGGTTGGAGAGGCCGATCGGCGCGCCGCCGTTTCCAAGCCCCAGGCAGATCATCGCGCCGCCCGCGCCGATCAACGCGATGATCATCACCACCTTGATAAGCGCGAACCAGTATTCGAACTCACCAAAGAGCCTCACGGCGGCGAAGTTGATCAGTCCCATGCCCGCGAGCGCGGCGAGCGACCACATCCAGCCCGGCGTATCCGGGAACCAGACCTGCATGTAGACCGCCACGGCCGTGATTTCGGCCACGCAGGTGACGACCCACATGAACCAATATTGCCAGCCGGTAAGATAGCCGGCGAAAGGCCCCAGGTAGGTGGCGGCATGGCTGGTGAACGAGCCGGCGACGGGGTGGGCCAAGGTCATTTCGCCAAGCGCCCTCATGATGACCAGCATCGCCAGGCCACCCAGCGCATAGGCGATCAGTATGGCCGGGCCGGCGAGCTGGATGGCCTTGGCCGACCCCAGAAAGAGACCCACGCCTATGCAAGATCCTAGCGCCAGCAGGCTCATATGCCGCCGCGCCAGGCCGCGATGCAGGTCCTCGCCAGGACTGGAAGGATCGCTCGGCAGATCCTTGCGGAGGGAAGCGTTGAAGGCTGGTCTTTGTCGGGTCATGGAGCCGATGAAGACGCGGCGAGCGTTACACGAAAGTTCCCACCGATCGTCGTCGGGCTACGACTGAAACAAGCGTCGCCAAAAATGTCCGCGTCGACTTCACCGCGCTATCTCGCCATGCGCAGGCAGCCCGGGCCCGGCGACGCCAAATTAATCTCCATCACAGCCGCGCCGCCGCAGCAGAGCGGAGGGGGTCAACACCCCGCCGTCGCTGAGAGGCGCGACAGACGCACCGCCGCGCTAGGTCTTGGCGACGCCCGCAAGTCCGCGCGCGATTCCAGGACCCCAGTAGTGGGTCGTGAACGTCCAGGTCGCGACTAGCAACAGCCCCGTGATCAAGAGCAGCAGGACGCTAGCGAGCCTGGCGGTCAAGCCACTCTTCCACCTGCGTATGATCAGCTCCGCGATCAGAAGGTTTGGCAGGTAGAAAGCCACGACCATAAGCCGGTCAAACCAGCCATCGAACGTGGGGGTATGGCCAAGGCGGCCGGCCGCTGCGAACCACAGCCCGTACTCCATGCGATAGAGCCACGACCCGATCGTCAGAGCAAAGAGGCGGATGGCCCATGCGCGGTGCGCTGCCAGGCGACCGGCCCGCGCGTGACGAAAGGCCTGGCTGGCGGCTAGGATCAACAGAACGCCGTAGCCGGCGAAGCCGAGGTCCATCGGAAGACCGCCAACCGTGCGGCGCGCCAGGATGAAGGCAAGGCCGCCCGCGCCGGCCAAGGCGGCGCATCCCACATAAAGCCTCCCTAGGTTGCGATGAAGGGCCGGCTTGCGCCTTCGTACTGGCTCGACGAGCTGCAGGGGGCCAAGCGTCAAGAGCAGCGCGCCGGCCGCCATGTGGGCGCCGATCGCGACCGTGCCCAGCCAATGAGCGGGATCATAGAGATCCGGGAGCGATCCATTCCATGCTACCCCCTGCCCGCGCAGCGCCGTGCCCCCGAAGAAGGCGAGAATGTAAAGGCCGAAGGTCGAGCTGCTCAGCCAAACAGCGGCGAAGAGCAGGGTCAGGCTCAATCGCCACGCGGCGGACGCGGCTGGCGGCTCATTCGGCGCAGGTCGCTCCCGCTTTGGCGGCGCCAGTGGCGCGCGGGCATGCGAGCGACGAGCGGTCCGTATCATGGCTTAGTGACCGGCAGGAGCTGAACCAGCGCCTTCCATCGCCGCGTTGAGGCGCGCCCAGGCCTTGGGCGGAACGCCGCTATGGCGCTTGAGCACCTTGCTGAAATAGCTCTGGTCGGAGAAACCGCAGGCGGCCGCCACTTCGGCCAGCGGAGTCCCGGCCCTGATGAGACGATGCGCCTCACCCACGCGCCGGGCCTGCAGCCATTGGTGGGGCGTCGCGCCCGTGGACACCTTGAAGGCCTTGGCGAAGTAGGTCGGCGACAGATGACAGGCCCTGGCCACCTCTTGCGGCGTCACCATCTGGCCCGCCGCCGCGCCGATCATCTGCTTGGCCAGACGCTCCTGCCAAGGCGCGAGGCCACCGGCGCGCGGATGCCCACGCGTCAGGCCGCACACGACGAAAGCCCGTCGTACCGTCTCGCGCACCCGAGGGCCCAAGCCCGGGTCCGCCGCCACGCCTGACAAGGTCATCCGGATGGCCGAGATCAGGTTGGCCAGGATGGGGTCGGGCGGAACGACGATCTCTCGCGGTCCGGCCGTCGGAGGGACCATCTCGTCATCGGCGCACAGATCCTCCAGCGCTTCGAGGTCCATGCTGATCACGACAAGCTCCACGCTCGTGTTCGCCCGCGCGCCCGGCCGAGGCCTCAGCGGCGCCAACCTCGCTGGCCCGACGCGCCCCCGCCCGCCCTCGCGGTCCGCTGAAGGCTCGATCGGCTCGTCCGGAAACACCAGCCGAAGCCAAGTCTCAGCCGTTGGGATCGTGCGCTTGCCGTCCGCCTCCCCAACGAGACGCTCGACGCGAAGACGCGAGCGACGGGTGGCGAGCTCTGTCGCTCCAACCGTTACGAGCCCGCGCTCGGCGGATCGCGCGCGCTCGGTCTGATCCAGTCCGGGCTCCATCGCGCCGCACGCACGGCCTGCCCGGCGTCTGTCCATGCTCGGAGTGTTCGTGCTCAGCGCCAACGGCCCGTCCCATTTCCGGCTAAATGGCTTCATCGGACGGCCCTGAAGCGGGCCGACCGACCTGAGCGTCGGGCGGTCAGGCTGCGGCGCGGTTTCAACCACGCGGCCAAGGGTTACGATCGTAACGGCGGCGCGGGAACGGGCGTCGCCGGCGTCGACGGAAGTTATGGATCAGCACGTTCAGTCGCCGACCTCTTCCGGAGCGGAGGTCGGCGACCGTGGGCTTTGCAGCCACGGAGGTCCTCTGGGACGAGGGGACGCTCCGCAAGCCCGTGTCAGCGGACGGAGAAGCCGCCGCGTCTCGATAGAGGCGCCCATCCCCTCGCCCCGCGCGATCGCTTCTGCTGTCTTTCGGCGGATCGCCCGGCCGTCGGGCCGCGCCCAGCCAAGCCCGGCGATCTCAGCACTCGATCACGCAACTGGACAGGATATTACCAGACCGCCCACCGATCCGGTTCCTAGAAGCCAGGCTCACGAACCTTCTCAGAACGGGTGGAACAATGGACAAGATCATCCAGGTCGGCGCGGGCAATATTTCGACGCAGTATCCGGAGGGCTCTCAAGGGCCGACCGAAAGCGTCAACAACAAACCCGTAGCCCCGCGCATCACCGACGACTTCACGGGCGCGCCGCCGAGCAATTCGGTCTTCAGCTCACTGGTCTTCGCCCAGTGGGGTCCGTTCTCGGGCGTGATGCAGCTGGATCCGATGGCGGTCCAGACCGACGCCAAGGGTTTGAACCTTGGTTATACCGACACGCCTCGCGTGACGGAGGAAGGCTACAACTACGACTACCACAGCGACTTGAGCCTCGGCTTGTCAGGCCTGAACGCCAGCGGCACCAAGCTGGCCGCGGCGACGGACTGGACCGCCACCGCCGACTGGGACGGGCAGATGCGCGCGACCATGGGTCAGGGCCTGCCGTTCGTCTACGTGACGCGCGACAGCCAGGCCGACGTGGTGATCGACTTCAACCAGCAGACCGGGCCCTCGCGCGACGTCCCGGTCAATCCGCTGAGCTATCAGCTCACTGGGCTGGACGGGGCGTTCACCGGCAAGGCGCTTCAGTTCAACTTCCCCGTCGACGCGGGCCAGAAGGTCGCCGACGGCATCCAGTTTCGCGTCTCGTACGACTTCAACGGCGACGGCAAGACCGATCGCATAGAAACCTACGACTGGTTCGCGACCGACGCGGCGTCAGGCGACGAGAGCTACACGGGCACGAAGATGATCAGCGCCACGGGCGCGATGGCCGATATGAAGAACGGCTCGGTCAAGGTCGAGCTTTGGCGCGCCAATGGCGTCGACGACGTGCTGGTGCGGACCAATGACGCGGCAAGCTACGTCAAGCTGCCCTACGCCAATCTAACCTCGGCCGACGGCGCCGCCACGGACGGCACGCTCTATCTTGGCGGCGGCGCCAAGGCTGGCGGCGATCCCGCCAAGCTGGCGACCGCCGTCAGCGGCGAGGCGGTCTATGACACCACCAAGGTCCCGCCCGGCCTCAGCGTCGGCGGCTACAACGGTCCTGGCCGGGTGTGGTACGCCCAGGACGGGGTGATCGGCGTCACCATTAACGGCAAGAATTACGGCGTTTTCGGCCCAACCGGCTCCACCTGGACCTTCACCGATCACGGCGTGACGTCCAATCTGGGTGGCAAGGACTACTACTCGGTCGCCGTCCTGCCCGACAGCTCGGTCAAGACACTGATGAGCTATCGCGCCCACGCCTACGCCTTCGTCACCGACACCAAATCCTCCTTCACCGTCGACTACGCCAGCGGAAAGCTGGTGACGACCTTCGAGGCGACCACCGACATGAAGGAGACGGGCCCGGGCCTGTCGAAGGATCCCCTGATGGCGCTCTATCGCCACCAATACATCAATTCCTACTCTCCCCTCGGCGAGGTCAGCTACGCCTCGCCGCGCGGTGAGATGAAGGTCCTGGCGAGCGGCTCGACTTTCCAGACCTCGATGGACATCGCGCCGATCCTGCCGATCCTGCCTTTCGTCGGCGACGCCGGCCAAAAACAGCAGCTGATCGACATGATTCACGGCGAGCTGAAGGCTTTCCTCTCGGCCCAGAACAGCCCGCTCGAGGGCGACACCTACTGGGGGGCGCGTCAAAACGCCAAGTTCGGCGACCTGGCCCTGATGGCCCAGATGGTCGGCTACGGACAGGCCAAGGACGTCTTCGTCAAGGCGATCGAGGAGCAGCTGGAGAAGTGGTTCACCGCCGATGACGGCGACAAGTTCCAGTTCGTCTACGACAAGCAGTGGGCGACGCTCATCGGCTTCCCGGCCAACTTCAACTCCGACGACAAGCTCAACGACCACCATTTCCACTACGGCTACATCATCAACGCCGCCGCCACTGTGGCCCAACTCGATCCCGAGTGGGCCAAGCAGGAAAAGTGGGGCGCGATGGTCAACGAGCTGATCCAGGACGCGGCCAACGACGACCGCAACGACACGACCTACGGGTTCCTGCGCAACTTCGACCCCTATGCCGGGCACAGCTGGGCCTCCGGCACGGGCATCGGCCAAAACCAGGAGTCGGCCTCCGAGGCCCTGGAGTTCGCCAGCGCGGTGGCGCGCTGGGGCGCGGTGACTGGCCAGCAGAAGCTCGCCGATCTCGGCGTCTATCTACACACCACCGAGTCTATCGCGTTCGAGCAGTACTGGCAGGACGTCGACAACAAGGTATTCCCCGATGGCGTCCGGCGTTCGATCATGGGCATCGTCGGCGACAATGGCGCGAAGTTCACCAACTTCTTCGACGGGGATCCGGCGCACATCATCGGCATCCAGTACACGCCGATCAACGCCGGGTCGCTGTTCATGGCCGGTCACAAGGCCGAGCTGCTCTCGGAGATCAAAGAGCTGTGGGCTATGCAGAACCCCGGCCGCCCCACCGAGTGGATGAACGGCTCGCAGATGGCCCTGGCCCTGGCCGATCCTGAGGCGGCGCTCAAGGATTTCTTCGCCAATCCACAGTACCAGAGCGGCGCCGGCGAAGAGTCCCGCGCCTATACCCTGCAGTGGATCCAGACCCTCGTGGCGCTCGGCGCGCCTGATCTGTCGATCAAGGCCGACAGCGCCTTCGCCGTCGCCTACGACAAGGCGGGTGCCAAGAGTTACACGGCGTTCAATCCGGGCGCGTCTGCGATCATTGTGAAGTTCTCGGACGGCGTGCAACTGGCCGTCGAGCCCGGCGATCTCGTCACCCGGACCGCCGACGGCAGAACCATCAGCACCGACTTCCAGAACAAGGACATTCCGTTCCGGCCGCCAGGCGTCCCCATGGACCTGCCGACCGATCCGCCGCAATACGCCCTGACGACGATCGCCAAAAGCGGCGACCTGACGCTATCGGTCGAGGACAAGACCGGAACGGCCTGGATCACCATCGGTGACGCCGCCCCCAAGGCAATGATCCGGGGCGATGGCCGCCAGGCCGTCCAGATCGACGCGACCACCACGATGATCGGCATAGGCCGCGACGCCACCGGCGCGATCGTCGTGCTGGGGGCCACCAAGGGCGGTGAGCCGTTCTACCCTTACAAGGTCGATAGCGGCCTTCACCTGGGCGGCAATGGCGGCGCTGTCTATAAGAGCGACTGGAAGACTCTGGAGCCCATGTTCGGCGCCGACATCAACGGCGACGGGACTATTCTGCGCGGCGACCTGAAGCTCGTGGCCCAGAACGGCGACCTAAAGCTGCTCACCGACACCGGCACGGGATTGGCCTACTACCAGGACGGGGAGCGGCCTTTGCGCGGCGTCTCGCGCACCGGAGAGGGCCCCAGCCTTCTGGTGCGGGATGGCTGGACCCTCTCCGGGATCGGCCGGGACGAAAACGGCGCGGTCCGTATCCTCGACACCATGGATAACGCTGGCGTCAGCTATGGCTGGACGCTGAACGCCCAAGGCGTCTGGACGGGCGAAACGCGCTACGACGACGCCAACCTCTCCGAGGGCGAAGCGCTTTTCCAGAAAGACCTCGACGGTGACGGCAAGGTTCCCGCCGCACCTCCGCAGTTGATCGCCGCCAACGGAAAGCTGCGCTTGCTCTTCGATCCGGCCACGGGTCACGCCATGGTCCAGCTCGAGGATGGCGCGCGACTGACCCTGACGCGTGGGCGGCCCTGACGACCCAGTCTTGCTCGACCGCGGCGCCAAGCTCTTCGCGATCGGCCGGGACGACCAGGGGCGGCTGAGGGTGCTTGATGGCAATCCCGCCGACATGGGTCTCAACTCCCAGCATTGGGCCTGGATCCTGGATGAGAAGGGCCATTGGGTCGGCGAAGACGTCATCACCGGCGACAAGCTGCCAAAGGCCGAGGACATCTTCGGCTCCGACTTGAATGGCGACGGGGTTGTCGGCTCCAGCCCGTTCCGCACGGTTGAGAAGAACGGCGCGCAAGCCCTGCTGGTCGACCAACGGTCTGGCGCGGCGATGGTGTCGATCGCTGGCGCAGAGCCCGTCGCTATCACCCGCGACGGCTGGGATAGGGTGCTGCAGCAGCGCGGCGAATGGAGCCTGGCCGCGATCGCGACCGACGACCAAGGCCGCACCCGCGTCCTGGACGCCAGCCCGTTCTCCGACGCGCGCTACGCCTGGATCCTCGACGCCAACGGCCATTTCGTCGGCGAGGAGTCGTTCGACAAGTCCAATGTCGGCAAGGCCGAGACGCTGTTCTCCGTCGACCTGGATCGCGACGGGATCATCGGCTACCCGAGCGGCGCCGGTGGGCTGAGCGGGCTGGGCTAGCCCGCCGGCCCGATCTCGAACCGCTTTCCGACTCGCGCGGGACGGCTGGCCGTCCCGCGCATCTTCCGTTTCAAACAGCGCGGCGAACGTCGCGGCCCAGTTGGCCCCATGACCCCATCTGATCCCACGGCCGAGAGCGGCCCGATCGCCCTGGCGAGCCTCCTGGCGATGCACCGCATCGCCACGGACGCCGCCCAGCTGCGCCACGCCATCGGACATCACCAGCCCCTGTCGCCGATCGATCTGGTGCGCCTGGCCCGCAAGCACGAGGGCGTGCGCGCCCGGCATCGCACCGCCCGCTGGGCGGATCTGACCAAGTTGCCCCTACCCGCCTTGGCGCGCGGCGTCGACGGCTGGTTCATTCTGGGCCGGGTGGCTGGCGAGGACGCGCTCGTCCAGTATCCCGGCGCGGAGATCGCCAAGATCGCTCGGCCGACGCTGGAGGCCGACTGGACCGGCGACCTAGTGCTCATCACCACGCGGGAAGATGTCGGCGGCTCCACCCGCGCGTTCGACCTAAGTTGGTTCGTGCCGCAGATCGCCAAATATCGGCGGCTGATTGGCGAGGTCCTGCTGATAACCCTGGCCATCAACCTGCTGGGCCTAGCCGCACCGCTCTTCTTCCAGAACATCGTCGACAAGGTCCTGGTCCACAACACGCTCTCGACCCTGACGGTGCTGGCGATCGGGTTCGTGGCCGTCTCGCTCTGGGAGACCGCGTTCGGATGGCTGCGTACCCGTCTCTATTCGGAGACCAGCCAGAAGATCGACGTGGAGCTTGGCAGCAAGCTCTTCTGGCACATGTTGCGTCTGCCGCTGGGCTATTTCGAAGCGCGTCGCGTCGGCGACACGGCCATGCGCGTTCGGCAGCTGGAGTCGATCCGCGAGTTCCTGACCAACGCCTCGCTGACGGTGCTGGTCGATCCGCTGTTCACGATCGTCTTTCTCGTCGCGATGTGGGTCTACTCACCGTCCCTCTTTCTCATCTCGGTCCTGGCCCTGCCGGCCTATGTCGCCGTGGCCGTCCTGATCACCGGGCCACTGCGCGCGCGGATCAACGAGAAGTTCGAGCGCGGCGCGGCCAACAACGCCCTGCTGATCGAGAGCATCGGCGGCATCCAGACCGTAAAGGCCTCGGCCGTGGAGCCCCAGTGGCAGGATCGCTGGGAGCGGCAGCTGGCCGGCTACTCCCTGGCCAGCCAGCACGTCATCAATCTGGGCAACACCGGCAGCCAGGCCATCCAGCTGATCTCCAAACTGAACATGGCGGCCATCCTCTATTTCGGCGCCAAGGCGGTGATCGCGCATGACCTGACGGTGGGAGGCCTGGTCGCCTTCAACATGTTCGCCCAGCGGGTCTCGGGTCCGGTCATCCGCATGGCCCAGCTCTGGCAGGATTTCCAGCAGGTGCGGCTGTCGATCGACCGTCTGGGCGACGTACTAAACCAGCCAACGGAACCGGGGGCGGGCAGCCGCGTCACGCTCCCCGACATTGTCGGGACCATCAGCTTCGAGGGCGTCAAGTTCCGCTACGGCCTCGACGGGCCGTGGACCTTGGAGGACATCGACCTTGTCGTTCCGGCTGGGCGCTCGATCGGCATCGTGGGCTCCTCGGGCTCCGGCAAGTCGACCCTGACGAAGTTGCTTCAGCGGCTGTACGTCCCCGCCTCCGGGAGGGTGTTGATCGACGGCGTCGATATTGCGCAGATCGACCCGGCCTGGCTGCGGCGGCAGATCGGCGTGGTGCTGCAGGAAAACCTGCTGTTCACGCGAAGCGTGCGCGAGAACATCGCCATCGCCAATCCCGCGACGCCACTCGAAGCCGTCATCGAGGCGGCCAAGCTGGCCGGGGCTCATGATTTCATTACCCGGCTTCCCCAAGGGTACGACAGCCTCATTGAGGAACGGGGAACCAATCTGTCTGGCGGGCAGCGCCAGCGCCTGGCGATCGCCCGCGCCCTTGTGACCAATCCGCGGATCCTGATTTTCGACGAGGCCACCTCGGCCCTCGACGCCGAAAGTGAGGAGATCATCCAGGCCAACCTGAAAGCCATGGCGCGGGGTAGGACGGTGCTGATCATCGCCCACCGTCTTTCGGCGATCCGCCAGTGCGACAGCATCATCGCTCTGGAGAAAGGACGCATCGTCGAGCGCGGCGACCATGCCGAACTCATGGCCTTTAACGGCCGCTACGCCGACTTGCACCGACGACAGCTTGGCGCCAGCCAGGGAGTTGCCGCATGAGCGACTGGAAGCACTATGTGAGGCAATGGCGCCAAGCGGTGCGCGCCGAGCGCGAACGTCTCAAGGTCCGGCTTTCGCCCGCCGAGCCGGACTTCTTGCCGGCAGCGCTGGAGGTGATCGAGCGGCCGGTTTCGCCGACCGCGCGCCTGACGAGCTGGCTTCTTCTCACGGGGCTCGTGTTGACGCTTCTATGGGCCGCAGTTGGCCAGGTGGACATCGTGGCTTCGGCGGAAGGCGCGATCACGCCCACCGACAACGTCAAACTGGTTCAGGCCTCCGGTCCTGGCGTCGTCCGTCATATCCACGTGCGCGAAGGCGACTGGGTCCGTCGGGGCGCCCCTCTAATCGACCTGGACCCGACCGTGTCCGGCGCCGAGGAAATCCAGGCGGCGGCTGCTCTGGCAGCCGCGCGGATCGAGGCCGCCCGGAGCCTTGCCGTCGCCGACGCCCTGTCGGGACGGAGCGCCTCATTCGAACCCGCCGCCGATCTTCCCGCCGAGGTGGCGCACACCCAGCGCCGCCTGGTCGAGGCCCAGCTGGCTCAATCGCGCTCGGGCCAGGCCTCTTTGCTAGACGCGCGCGCCGCGGCCTTGGCCGACGCCCGTTCGGCTCAGGCCCAGATCGACAAGTACAATGCGACCTTGCCGATCCTGGACAAGCAGATCGCGGGCATGAATGCCTTGGCCGCCAAGGGCTACGCGCCGGGGATGCGGCTCATGGAGCTTAACCGTCAGCGCGGCGCCGAGGCCGGCGAGCGCGAGGTCGCCCGCGCCCAGCGCGAGCGCGCCTTGGCCGATGCGCGCAAGTTCGCCGCTCAAGCCAACGAGGCCGCGCAGGACGCCCGCCAACGCGCGCTGTCGGACCTCGCACGGGCGCAGAGCGAAGTGGTGCTGCGCGGCGAGGAGCTGCGCAAAGCCCGTGAGAAATCAAGACTCCAGCGTCTGGTCGCGCCGGTTGACGGCTCAATCCAGCAGCTGGACGTCCACACGGTAGGAGGGGTGGTTGAAGCGGCCAAGCCCCTGATGATCGTGGTGCCCGACGGCGCCCTCACGGTTCAAGCCAGGGTGCTGAACAAGGACGCTGGCTTCGTGCGCGCAGGACAACCCGTCGCCGTGAAGCTGCAGGCCTTCCCCTTCACGGTCTATGGGACCGTGCCCGGCCGCATCGTGTCGATCAGCCGCGACGCCGTGCCGGACAAGGACGTTGGTCCCTACTTCCTGGCCCGCATCGCGCTGGAACGCGATCGGATCGACACGCCCAAAGGCCCAGTCAAGCTCACCGCCGGTCTTGCAGCGACTAGCGACATCGTCGTCGGGCGGCGCTCGATCCTGGCCTATCTGGTCGGGCCGATCGAGCAGATCCGTCGCGAGGCGGGACGCGAACGCTAGCTTGGCCGGGCCGGGCGAGCTCGGGAGCGAGCCGGGCGCTGCTGCACGGGTCGTGACGACGGTCAGAAAGCGGCTCTTCCCAACATCAGTATTGAGTCAGGTTTGCCCGCAGCTGGGAACGCGCTGCTCGCCTCGTCCCGGTCTCCAGCAAGCGGACCTTCCCAACGGAAGAGATGAGTCAAACTCACCTGTTGGCCTCACGGGAAACCACCGCCAAGATGTGCCGAGCCCGAGGCCGTAGCTTCACCGTGACAGAGCGCCCGGCCGGCAATGTGCTTGCCAGTTATTTGCCAGAAACGATCCCAAAAGGATCGAAAAGGACGCCGCGAGACCCAACAGAAGCGCCCTATTCTGCTAGGTTTGAGCTAGATCGGCCGTTGTTCACACCTAGGGGGGGGGGGGGGGGGGGTCACAGGTTCAACCCCTGCCGAATCCACCATTTTATCCTTATTTTACCGCGACTTGCGGCGCACCGAGCGTGCCATTTGCGGCGCTATCGCCCCAGAAACCCCAGTTTCGAGCCCTCCAACCCGCGAGCCGAATACTTGCGAGACTGGGTTGCCGAGGCTGTGAAGAAATCGGCGCGTCCGAGGCGGTCACTTTCTTGTCGCGGCTCTGCTCAAAGCGACTTTGGGCTCAAGCGTGAACGCGTCTGGACCTCAGGAGACCAAAACCACCAACGAGTCCGGTCATCACGATCATCCCCGCCAACAGCATCCCCGGCCAGCGTCCCTCGCCTGAAGCCGGCTGGAACGCCGGCGCACGGTCGAAGTCGGCGCGCTCGAATGGCTTGTCCCTGAAAAGGAAGGGATAGTAGAAGCCCCGCAGCTGGCCATGGAACGAGCGGATACGGTCCTGATAGGCGATCTGGGCCGCCGGATCGGTGGCCGCTAGGCGGTGAAGCGCCAGCTGCGCCCCGACGCCAGGCGCCATCATACCCAGCCGCTCGCTCCAGGCGGCTCGCTCCAGCACCCCGTCGTGATAGCGGTGGGACAGGTCGCCGGCCGCCTCGTCGCCGACCTGATGGAAGGCGAAGTACCATTTCCAATGGAACGCCTCGGTCAGCGGCGCGGTGTCCTTCCACTCCGGATGGCCGCGGAAGAAGGCGTCCATGGTCTCGGACTTTGGGATGTCCCAGGCCCGGTGAACGGCGGTGCGCTGCGTCACCCCAAGCTCCATGCCCTGGCGCAGCGGGATGGCGCTGTTGATCGCCACATGGCCGATGGCCGGGACGATGAGGGTCAGGGTCATCCAGGCGGCCGCCAGGGACATGGCGTTGGCCAGCGAGCCGCGAACGGCTCGCGCCACGACCAGGCACAGCACTATCCAGAAAGCGAGATAGGCCGCCACCACGACCAGGACGGCGGCGACCTTCCAGGCCGCCGTTCCGGCGATGGCCGCGCCGATCAGGAAAGGAACGCTTAGGGCCAGGAACAGGGCCGCCGCGCGAACGGCGACGCGGGCGCCCCAGAAGCCGAACGTCGAGCCGACGGAAGCCTCCAAGGCGCGCAGCCGCCCAGCCTCGCGTTCGCCCGAGCGCAAGTCGTGGAACAGCAGGATCACGAACAACGGCGCCAGATAGACCAGCACGAAGGCGAAGTCGAAGCGCCCCGGCAAGGCGGCTTCCGGATTGCCGATCTCGCCCTCGTAGAGCTGCGCCTCCAGGCCCAGCGCCCTCACGCGCAGGACATAGGGCGAGACGTCGCGCGTCCCGATCGCCGCGAACGCCAGGTCCGACGGCGGATCCCAGGTGGCGTGGAAGGTGTAGTAGGCGGCGTCGCCCGGATCGCGCCCCTTGGACGCCCAGGCGGCGATCGCGGCGACATCGGCCTTCTGTTGCGGCCCGATGCGGGCGATGGTCGCCTCCTGCCGCGCGACCTCGACCAGGCCCGCGCCGACGGCCACGGCGGTCAGCAGGAACAGGCAGGCGATCGCCAGGACCGCCGAGCGCAGGGTCAGCAGAAAGCGCGCTTCGCGAAGTACACCGTTCATGCGGCGCTCCTGTTTAGACGGCGGCCAGCGCGGGCCATGAACAGCGCTCCGGCCGCGAGCCAGAGCAGCAGGGCGAGCAGCGCCGGCAGGGCGCGGCCCATGACGTCGGCCTCCGACGGCCGCGCGGGGTCGAAACGCGGCATGTTCCGCCAGTGATCCGCCGAGATCCGGCTCCGCGCCTCGGCGGCGGAGTCGTTGCTCTTGGCCGCGTCGTCCGCGGCCGTCACGGCCGTGGCCTGCAGGCGATTGAGCCGCTGGACGAGGTCGTAGCGGTAGGCCTCGGCCTGCTCCAGGAAGCGGCGATAGGCGAAGAGGTCGGTCTCGGCCAGGGTCATCGACAGGCGCCGGATGGCCACCGTCGGGCTGATCACCGCCAAGGCGTCCATCACGCGGCCTTGCGTCTCCATGGCCGCGAAGGCCTGGTTGGAATAGCGGTTGAACAGACCCGAGGTCAGCTTCTCGCCCTCCACCGCGAGCAGGCCGCGATAGTTGACCGGCAGATCCTCGACGCGGGCGACGCCGTACGCCTGAAGGGTCTTGCGCTTGAAGGCCGCGAAATAGGGATCGTTCGGATTGTGGCTGTCGCCCATGGCGCGCAGGTCGCGCTGGACGGCGATATCGGTCTCGACCCGGGTCGGAAGCGGCGCCAGGGCCGCGGCGATCTCGGGCGCGACGCGGGGCGCCAGCACCACGGTGACCGTCCAGGCCCCGACCAGGGCGATCAAGGCCGAGCGGCTTCGACGCGCGACGGCCGAGACGCCGACGATCAGCACCGTCCAGAACGCGAGATAGGCGACATAACCGCCGGCGCTCAGGACGACGGCCGACAGCCGCGCGCCGCCGCTGGCGCCCAGCCAAAACAGCAGGGCGAAGGCCGGCGCCGAGATGATCAAGGCGGCCACGCCAAGCGCCAGTCCCTTGCCGGCCACCAGCGCGCCGCCGGACACGCCCGCCAGCAGCGACTGCCGCAGCGTGCCGCGCTCGCGCTCTCCGGCCACCATGCCCGCGCCGATGAAGACCAGCAGCAACGGCGCGATCACTTGCAGCACCAGCGCCGGGGACAACTGTCCGAACCGCACGAGGAGGGACGATTGGCGCGCGTCGCCGAAATTGGCGCTGTTTTGCCGGTGCCCCTCCAGGAAGATCATGTTGCCGGTATAGGCCTCGACGCCCGGATCCATCGCCGCCAGACCGCTGGCGGGCCTGACCGCGAAGTGACCGAAGTGCACCACGCGATGGGGGTGGCGGTTGGGCTGGGCCTCGAAATCCCTGTCGGCCGAGTGTTGCAGCCGCTCGCGAAGCGCGGCCTGGTCGGCCTGATACGCCTTGGACGTCAGGGCGGCGGCGAAGGTCAGCAAGGCGACCAGGATCAGCCCCGTGAGCGCCACGCGGCTGCGAACGAGGTGGCGCAGGTCATTGCCCGCCACCGAAAGGATCACGCTCATGCCGCCCGCGCCCTCGCGAAGCGGTCATGCAGGGCGCGCAGGTCAAAGCGGTCGGCCCCCTCGGCCGCCATTTCGTCGCTGATGCGGCCCTTTTCCAGGAAGCCGACGCGATCGGCGATATCGGCGACGCCGATCAGGTCGTGGGTGACGATCAGGATCGCCGCGCCCTCTCCGCGCAGGCGCGAGACCAGGGCGTTGAAGTCCGCGGTCGCGCCGGGATCGAGACCCGAGGTCGGCTCGTCCAACAGCAGGACGGAGGCGCGGCGCAGCAACGCCAGGGCGATGGCCGTCTTCTGCCGCATGCCCTTGGAGAAGCCGGACACGGGTCGGCCCCAGGCCTCCTCAGCCAAGCCCACGGCGCGGAAAGCCGCTTCCATCTCTCCCGGCTCTGGACGCAGCCGCGCCAGACGCAGGAAGTAGTCGACGTTCTCGCGGGCGCTCAGGTGGTCATAGAGCGCGACGTTCTCGGGGATATAGGCGATCGCGCGGCGGACAACGGCCGGCTCCGCCGAGGGATCGAGGCCGACCACGCGCACGCGCCCGGCGCTGGGCGTCACGAAGCCGAGGATCGCCTGCAAGGTGGTGGACTTGCCTGCCCCATTGCCGCCCAGAAGGCCATAGACCTCGCCGGCGCCCACCTCGAGCGAGAGATGATCGATCACCTGACGTTCTCCATACCGGACCACTAGGCCCTCGATCTGGATCGCCTTGCCTTCACGCTTTGTCGTCACGCCACCCTCTTCAACAGCTCGCGGCGCCTCGTCCGCGATCAAGTAATGTTATATCGTAACAATTACCTTGACCGCTAAGCAACCCCTCGCCTATCGACCGGCCCGTTAAGACCGCCGTTCTCCAGCGAGACCCCAAGCATGACCTCTAAGGCCCTTCTGTTCGCCCTGTGCGCGGGCGCTTCCCAGTTCGCCTTCGGCGACATGGCCGCCGCGCAAACGAGAGACGACGAGGTCGAGGGCGTGGTGATCACCGGCTCGCGGGAGGCCAGCGCCAGCATCAACGGGATCGTCATCGATCCGCTTCGCCTGCCCCAGAGCGTCCGGGTGCTGGACGAGACCCTGATCGCCGACATGGGTATCACCAACCTGTCCGACATCTTCGACCTGGCCGGCGGCATGGCGCGCCAGAACAGCTTCGGCGGCGCCTGGGACGCCTACGCCATCCGGGGCTTCTCGGGCGACATCAATCAAGGTCCCGACCTGCTGGTGAACCGCTTCACCGCCAACCGCGGCTTCAACGCCCGCCGCGATGTCGCCACCGTGGAGCGCTTCCAGGTCCTCAAGGGTCCGGCCTCGGCGCTCTCGGGCAAGGGCGAACCGGGCGGCTCGATCAACATCGTCACCAAGGCTCCGCGGGAAACCGCCCACGCCTCGGGCGAGCTGTCGTACGGCAGCTTCGACACCAAGCGGGTGGTCGGCGACGCGGGCGGGCCGCTGGGGCATGGCGTCTCGGCGCGGATGATCACCGTCTATCAGGACACGGACGGCTGGCGGGACTACGTGGGCAGCGACCGCCTGTTGCTGGCCCCGTCGCTGGCCTGGAAGCCGTCCGACGACTTGCGGTTCCTCTACCAGCTGGAGGCCAACACCGTGCACTTCGTGCATGACCGCGGCCTGGTCGCGGTCGCTGGCGACGGCAAGGCCTTGCCCCGCGAGCGATTCCTGGGCGAGCCGAACGACGGCGACATCACCCAGAAGACGCTCCAGCACCAGCTGAGCGCCACCTACAACTTCAGCCCCAGCGTCGCGATCGAGGCCGGCGCGCAGTATCGCGACGGTTCGTTCAGGGGTCAGTCCACCCACAACAGCGCCCTGGTCGGAACGCAGCTCCGCCGCCAGCTGCGGATCCACGACTATAGCTGGAGCGATCTGTCGGGCCGGGTCGAAGTCAGCTTCGACGGCCGTCTGGGCGGGCTGGAGCATCAGTTCCGCGCCGGCGCCGACGCCTTCTCCTACGAACAAAAGCGCGTCTTCCACCGCTTCAGCCCCACGGCCGCGTCGCCCTACGCGATCGACATCTTCAAGCCCGTCTACGGCCAGGCCAAGCCGGTCGCGACGCTGAACCAGAACCTGCTGGAGGAACTGAGCGGCGAGAGCCTCTACGCTCAGGATCTGGTGACCCTGAACAGCCAGTTCACGCTGCTGGTCGGCCTGCGCCAGGACTGGGTCCGGCAAACCAACACCAACTACCGCAACGGCGTGGTCACCCGGCAGTCGCCGTCACAGGCCTCGCCGCGCGCGGCCCTGACCTGGGCGCCCAGCGAGAGCGTCTCGGCCTATGTCAGCTGGGGACGCTCGTTCCGTTACAACCAGGGCGCGGACGCGGCCGGCGGCGCGTTTCCGCCCGAGAAGGGCGAGGCCTGGGAAGCGGGCGTGAAGTGGGACGCGTCGGGCCGCCTGACCGGCACGGCCTCGCTGTTCCGCATCGACAAGGAGAACATCCTGGTCAACGACCCGGCCAACAGCGGCTTCTTCATTCCCGTCGGCGGGGCCCGCAGCCAGGGCGTCGAAGTCGAGGCCAACCTCCGCCTTCCCATGGGGATCACGGCCACCGCCGTCTACGCCTATACCGACACCGAGGTCACCCGCGACACCCGCGCCAACATGCTGGGCAGCCATCTCAGCAACATCCCCCTGCACTCCGGCGCGCTCTACGCGAACTGGCGCTCGCGCGGCGAGGAACCGGGCTCGGTCACGCTGGGCGGCGGCGTGGTCTATACCGGCGAACGGACCGGCGACGACGCCAATACCGGCTTCAAGCTTCCGGACTACATGACCGCGCGGGCCAACCTGGCCTACCAGGTCTCGAAGACCGTCTCGCTTCATCTCGATGTCGAGAACCTGTTCGACACCTACTATCTGGAAAGCTCCTATAGCGACGTCTGGATCACCCCCGGCGCCCCGCGCACCGTGACGGGCAAATTGCGGATGAGCTTTTAGTCATCCGGACCTGCTCCAAGTCCGTCCATCGCCACGGCGCCAGGATTCCCCGGCCGTGCGGTCCGGTGGGAAGGCGTTATAGCCATCGCCCAAAAGCGGAGCTTTCGAAGCTCCGAGATGAGTCATGAGCCGCTAGCATGACCGTCAATGCAGCCCGGATGCGTCAAGCCTCAGGCTTGTAGCTCAACGGCGACGGACCGCTGGTCGGCAATCTGCTTGCCAGTTACTTGCCAGAAACGAACCGAAATGGGCCGAACGAGACGGCGAGAATCCAACCGAAACGCCTTTTTCTATCTGGATTTCAGCTAGATTTACGATCGTTCACACCGAGGGGGTCACAGGTTCAATCCCTGTCGCATCCACCATTTCCCAATCTCACTTCGAATTCGCCTGACGCGCTGACGCGCTGACGCGTGCGAGATCCGTCGCGGTCCATCCGATCGCGCCGCGGACGCGTATCCCAGTCCTGGGCGCGCACGGTGCGCGCCCGCGCGACGGGACAGGCGGCATGGCGGGCGCGGAAATGGTCGGCGAGCATCGGTCTCAGGCAAAGCTGATGACATGGCTTGG
This sequence comes from Caulobacter segnis ATCC 21756, assembly GCF_000092285.1. Classification (NCBI taxonomy): domain Bacteria; kingdom Pseudomonadati; phylum Pseudomonadota; class Alphaproteobacteria; order Caulobacterales; family Caulobacteraceae; genus Caulobacter; species Caulobacter segnis. The sequence goes on from NC_014100.1 coordinate 3,370,212, forward strand.
CGCCTTGGGGCTGATCCCCTTCCTGGCGCCGCCGGCGCTTCGGATCGACGGGTTCGAGCCGATGCTGTCCTGGAGCAGCCTGCAGATCGTCTACGCCGCCGCCATCTTGTCCTTCCTGGGCGGCGTCCGCGCCGCGCAGGCCGTGTTCAGCAACGACTGTCCGCCCGGGACGCTGGTGTCGGCCATGGCGCCCCCGCTGGCCGGTTGGGCGCTCGCCGCGATCGGCGTCATGGGCCAGAGCCAACCGAACCTGGCGGCCAACGCCCTGCTGGGCATGGCCGCCGCCCTGGCCGCGCAAGGCGTGTGGGATGTCATGTCCGGCGCCCTTCCCGAATGGTACCGACAGCTCCGCCTGCCCCTGACGGCCATGGCCTGTATGGGCCTGGTCATCGGCGCGGCCGTGGCGGGCGGCTGAGATGGCGCTCGGCGAAGAGCCCCGCCACCGCCTCGCGGTCGTGATCGGCGCGGGCGGCGGCCTCGGTCGCGCCCTCGTGGAGGAACTGCGCGGCGAACCTGGCTGGGCCAAGGTGGTGGGCGTCGGACGTCGGCGCCCTGACGACTGGCCCGAGGATTCCCGCCTGCCCTTCCTGGTCGCCGACCTGCTGGACGAGGCCGCTCTGGCGGATCTGGCGGCGGCGATCTCCACGCTCGGCGCGCCCGGGCTCGTCCTGATCGCCACGGGCCTCCTGCACGCGCCCGGCGTCGTGCCCGAAAAGGCGATGAAGGGGGTGACGGCCGCCAACCTCACGCGCCTGTTCGAGGTCAATGCGGTGCTGCCGGCTCTGGTCTGCAAGCATCTGGCGCCGCTGTTGCCCCGCGATGAACGGAGCGTGCTGGCGGCCCTGTCGGCCCGGGTGGGCAGCATCGGCGACAATCGCCTGGGCGGCTGGCATGCCTATCGCGCCAGCAAGGCGGCGCTGAACATGCTGATCCGCTGCCAGGCCATCGAGCTGTCGCGCGAGCGCCCGCTGGCCATCTGCGCGGCCCTGCACCCGGGCACGGTCGACACGCCGCTGAGCGCCCCGTTCGCCCGCGCCAGCCGCGCGGTGGAGACGCCGCGCGCGGCGGCGGCCAAGCTCCTCAAGGTCCTCCACCAGTTGGAGGCGGCCGACAGCGGCGGCTTCTTCGACTACGACAGCGCCCCCGTGCCCTGGTGACCTCTCCCGAAACGACGCCTCAGTAGCCGTCCGCGCTGCGCGCGCCGCGCACGATCTGCTACCGCTGCGACGTTCACTTGAGGAGCGGACCATGCGGGTCGCGATGTTCTCGGCCAAGGCCTACGATCGGAAGTTCTTCGACGCCGCCAACAGCGCGTTCGAGCATCGGATCGACTATTTCGAGGCCCGGCTCGACGCCTCCTCCGCGCTGCTGGCGGCCGGCTATCCGGCCGTGTGCGTGTTCGTCAACGATCGGCTGGACGCGACGACGCTCGAAGCCCTGGCGACCGGCGGCACGCGGACCGTGGCGCTACGCTGCGCCGGCTTCAACAATGTCGACCTGGCGGCGGCCGAGCGGCTGGGCGTCACGGTGGTGCGCGTGCCGGCCTATTCGCCCGAGGCGGTGGCCGAGTTCACGCTGGGCCTGCTGCTGGCTTTGGATCGCAACATCCCGCGCGCCTACGCCCGGGTGCGCGAGAACAACTTCGCCCTCGACGGACTGATCGGCCGGAACCTGGCCGGACGCACGGCCGGCGTCGTCGGGACGGGCCGCATCGGGGCGCTTGTGGCGCGGATGCTGCGCCTGGGCTTCGGCTGCGAGGTCCTGGCCAGCGATGTCGTGCAGGATCCGGCGCTGGTCGAAGCCGGCGTCCGCTATGTGCCGGTCAGGACGCTGCTGCGCGAGGCCGAGGTCATCTCGCTGCATTGTCCATTGACGCCGGAGACCCGGCACCTGATCGACGACGCGGCCATCGCCGCGGCCAAGCCGGGCGTACTGATCGTCAACACGAGCCGCGGCGCGCTGATCGACACGACCGCCCTGATCGCGGGCCTGAAGTCACGACAGGTCGGCGGCGTCGCGCTGGACGTCTACGAGCAGGAAGCCGATCTCTTCTTCGAGGACCTGTCGAACGAGATCATCCAGGACGACCTCTTCCAGCGCCTGCTGACCTTCCCGAACGTGCTGGTGACCGGCCACCAGGCCTTCCTGACGGAAGAGGCCCTCACCGCGATCGCCGAGACGACCTTGGGCAATCTCGCCGATGTCGAAGCCGGGCGGCCGTCGACGCATACCGTGTCGGCCAGCGCCGTCCGTTCAGGCCACTAGGCCGCCCAGAGCGGGGCCTACTCGGCCTTTTGCAGCGACGTGCGCAGCCGGGCGGCGACGTCGCCCAGCGTAATCGCGTTCAAGGCGTCGTTGACCTCGAGACGGCCGGTGTGATGGCTCTCATGCAGGACGCGACCGGTGAAGTCGGTGATGGCGGTGATATGCTGAGCCAGCATGTCGACCATGTGCAGCTCGTGCATCACCGCCAAGCGGTGTTCGGCCGGCACGACCTCGAGGATCTTGCCCAGCGCAACGTCCAGATGCCCGCACGCCACCGCAGCGATCGACATCTCCGCCGAGATCGCTTCCAGCACCGTCTCAACGCCCACCGGCGCCAAATTCTCAGACATCCGAAACCCCCTGTTCTAAAGGCCGCAAAACAGCACACGCTCACCGCGAGGGGCAAGACCCGGACGTATGCGGCCAATGATCGCGCCAGAGCGAGGTCATCGGCCGTCAACAACGTCAGATCGAAACGAAATGCAATCGCCGATCGCGACCTGAACGGCGGTGATCTAGACCTCGACTAAGAATAGCTGAGGCCTCAAGCCGCCTGCCGCATGCCCCAGGGGTGGGCCGGATAGAACTGGCTCATCATGCGACCGACATAGGCGACCAGCCGCGGATAGCCTTCGGCCTCCCGCCGCAGGGGCGAGTCGAAGAAAGGCGTCATGATCGCCGCCAGCATGGCGAAGGCGACGGCGTCGACGCCGACGGGGTGGGTGTCGCGCATCAGGTAGGTCTTGTCCTCGAGCAGTTCGTCCAGCGAACGCAGCGACAGACCGCCCAGCCAGACGACCTCCTCGCGCAGGTGCCGCCCGACCCCGACAGCCCGGATATTGGCCGCCACCGCCTCCAGCAGGCCCTGGCGAAGGCCTTCGCGCAGGTGCTCGGGCGCCTGGTCGAACCAGCGCGCCGGGCCCTTGGCGAAGTTGGCCGGCTCCAGGAAGCGGAAATAGCTGGAGATCCAGCCCAGATGGTTCTCGATCATCCGCTCGATGGCCCAGGCCTGCGCCCGCTCCTTGCCGGTCAGGCCGGCGTCGAGGTCGACGCTGTACTTCTGCTCGATGTGGGCGCGGATGAAGGTCGAGTCGCCAATGGCCTGGGCGGCGTCCTCGATCCAAGGCAGTTGCCCCTTGGGCGCGGTCTCGCGACTGCCGACGGTCTTGCGGTAGTCGAGGCCGGCCATCATCAGCTGCACCTCGGTCTTGGTCACATAGGGGCTGATCTCGGGCAAACCGAACCCGGCTCCGGTGGCGAACAGCGTGATCATGGTCCCTCTCCGATCTCGAATGTCGTGAAGACCACTTGCTACCGCCACCCTACTGCCAGCATGCTGTCAGTAGCGATCGCTGATATTCGAAGCCATGAGACGCGCCGAACGCCTTTTCCAGATCATCCAGATCCTGCGCCGCAGCCGCGCGCCGGTGACGGCCGACGCCATCGCCGCCGAGCTCGAGACCTCAAAGCGCAGTGTCTATCGCGACATCGCCGCCTTGGTCGGTCAGCGGGCGCCGATCCGCGGCGAAGCCGGCGTGGGCTATGTGCTGGAGGCGGGCTTCGACATGCCGCCGCTGATGCTGACGCCCGACGAGATCGAGGCGGCGGTGCTGGGCGCGCAATGGGTGGCCGGACGCGGCGACCCCGTGCTGGCCAAGGCGGCCAAGGACCTGATCAGCAAGATCGCCTCGGCCGTGCCCGACCGCCTTCGACCCTATGTGCTGGAGCCGGCCACCGGCGCCGCGCCGGCCTGGAAGCCGCAGACCGACCGCATCGACGTCGCCCAGGTCCGCGCCTGGATCCACGCCGGCCGCAAGATCAGGCTCGACTACAGCGACGAGGCCGGGGCGGTCAGCAATCGCGTGATCTGGCCGGTCACGGTCGGTTATCGCGAGACGATCCGGATGATCATCGCCTGGTGCGAACTGCGCGAGGCGTTCCGGACCTTCCGCACCGACCGCGTGGTCGGCGCCGAGTTCCTGGACGAGCGCCACGGCAAGCGACCGGCGGTGCTGCGCGCCGAGTGGCTCAAGTTCCGCGACGCCGAGATCGCCGCCTGGGACGCCCGGCAAAAGGAGGCCTGCTGACGCCTTAGATCCCGTGTCGCTTGGCGAAGGCCTCGAAGAGGCCGGGCCAGGCGGCGACCGGCTTGTCCGGGGTGAAGCGCAGGCCAAAGCCGTGGCCGCCCTCTTCGAAGACGTGCAGCTCGGCCGGGACAGCCTTGGCCTTCAATGCGGTGAACATGGTCAGCGCATTGGCCACCGGGACGGTCTTATCGTCGGCTGCGTGCAGCAGGAACACCGGCGAGAGCCCTTCGCGCACCTGCTTGTCCGGGGACAGGACGGCCTCGCGATCGGGCGAGGCGTCGCGGGTCAGCAACTGCTTGCGCGAGCCGCCGTGGGCGATCGACAGGTCCAGGCTGATGACCGGATAGATCAGGGCCGAGAGGTTCGGCTTGGCGGGCAGCTGGTCGACCGCGTCGACCGGCGCATAGGTGTCCGCGTCGAACCGCACCGTCAGATTGGCGGCGAGGTGGCCGCCTGCCGAGAAGCCCATGATGGCGATACGGTCTGGCGAGAAACCCATGGCCGAGGCCTTCGAGCGGACCAGGCGGATCGCCCGCTGGGCGTCCTGCAGCGGCGCGTCGCCGCCCGCCGCCCAGCCGTCGCCCGGCATGCGGTAGAACAGGACGAAGCAGGTGTAGCCGCTCGCGTTCAGGCGGCGGGCGGTCTCATAGCCTTCCTTGTCCAGAACGACCCGCTCGTAGCCGCCGCCCGGGATCAGCATGACCGCCGCGCCGTTTGGCTTCTTGGGCCGGAAGACCGCCAGGGTCGGCTTGCGTGTGTGGACCTGGGCGCGGTCGCGCGGGCCGCCGGGCGTGGTGCGGTCGATGATCTGCTCTTCGACCGTGACGCCCTCCCCGCCCGGGGCGCCGTTCGGCCAGAGGGTGATGATCTCGGTGGGGTCGGCGGGCGCCGACTTGGAAGGCTCCGCGGCTTCCGCCCTTCGCGCCGCCACGGACCCCAGGACGCCAGTGACAAAGGCCGCAAGGGCGCCGCGACGGTTCAGCATGGGATCGAAGCCTTCTGACGGGATGTTGTGAGCGGGACCCTAAATCGGCTTCGGTCGATTTGGAAACCGGTTTCCGTAACGCCTAGACTTCAGCGAAACGCAGGTGGTGCAGCACGATCCCGCTGGTGGTGGCCACGTTCAGGGAGTCGAACCCCTTGGCCATCGGAACGCCGACGGTTCGCGCTCTCGCCATGACGTCCGGCGACAAGCCCGGTCCCTCAGCGCCCAGCAACACGGCGGTGCGCGGCGCCGGCTTCAGTCGCGCCAGGACCTCGGACGCCGAAGGGCTGAGCGCGAGGGCTTCGAAGCCGGTGTTGGCGAGCAGGTCGGCGATGTCCTCGCCGCGCCCTAGTCGCGCGGTCGGCACGGAGAGCGCCGCGCCGACCGAGACGCGGATCGCCTTGCGATACAGCGGGTCGCAGCAGTCAGCGTCCAGGATCACCGCGTCGGCGCCGAAGGCGGCGGCGTTGCGGTAGATACCGCCGATGTTGTCGTGGTTGGCGATCCCGCACAGCACCAGCACCACCGCTCGCGCGGGCAAGCCGGCCAGCAGAGCGTTGGCCGCGACCGGCTGGGGCTTTCGTCCGACCGCCAGCACGCCGCGATGCAGATGGAAGCCGGCGATGGAGTCCAGCACGGCCTGGTCGGCGAAATGGACCGGGACATCCTCCGGCAAGCTCGCGAAGACGTCCTCCAGCTTGTCGCGCCGCTTGGGGTCGATCAGCAGCGAGACGACACGTTCCAGCGCATCGCGCACGAACGCCCGCAGCACCGTCTCGCCCTCGGCGATGAACAGCCCCTCGCGCCCGACGAGGTCGCGCTCCTTGATCGCGCGGAACGGGGCGACGGCGGGATCGTCCGGATCGGTGACAACGCGAAATTGGGGCAAGACGGTCTCTAGTTAAGGGTCAGCGCACCCCTCGTATCGGCAGGATCGCCAGACCGCCAGCCAGAGCCAGTCCCGCCGCCATCAGGAAGAAGACCTGATAGTTCATTTGTGTGGGCCCCAGCGCCCAGACGGCCAGGCCCGGCGCCAAGGCCTGGGGCAAGGTGTTGGCCAGGTTGATGACGCCCAGGTCCTTGCCCGCGTCGCGCTGAGACGGCAGCACCTGGGTCACCAGGGCGATGTCGACCGCATAGAAGCAGCCCGCGCCGCATCCGAGCACGAGATAGGTCACCAACAACAACGGCCAACTGGGCGACAGCGAGAAGACGGCCATGGTCGCGGCGATGGCCAGCGCCGCCCCGAAGGCGAACAGCTTGCGGCGCTGCAGCCGGTCCGACAACACGCCGCCCAGCATGGCGAGGGCGACGTTCGAGACCGTGGAGACCGTCGTCAGGATCGCCAACCCCTCCTCCGCCCGGCGTCCCGGGAACAGGCGGGGATAGTCCAGCACGTCCTGCAGGAAGTAGAGCATGTAGTTCTGGGTCAGGCACAGGGCGACCAGCACCATGAACCGCCCCGCCCACGCGAAGGCGAAGTCCGGATGCTTGCGCGGGTTCACCCACAGCCCAGACAGGAACGCGCCCAGACGAAACGGCGGTACGCTGCTCTTGGGCAAGGGAGGGTCGCGCAGGCTGATCACCAGCGGCAAAAGCCCGATCAGCAGCGCGGCCGAGATCGCCGCATAGCGCTGCCCCTCCACAACCAGGACCCCGCCGATCAGCACCGCGCCGGCGGCGGTCCCCAGCGGGTTGCCCAGGCTCTGGAACGCGGCCACCAGCCCCTTCTGGCCGTCGGGCACGCGGTCGGGCATCACCGCCACCAAGGCCGAGAAGCACAGATTGAAGGTCAGCTGGAAGAGGATCACCCCGCCGATCAGGGCCATCGGCGTCGTCGCCCGCATGATCGCCAGATAGGCCAAGGACGCGCCGATCGCGCCGACCACGATCCACGGCCGCCGACGTCCGAAGCGCGATGTCGTCCTGTCGCTGATCGCGCCGGCCAGTAGGTTGGCGATGCTGGCGACGATCGCGCCGTAGAAGGCGACCTGGCTCAGGACCACCGCCTTGCCGGCCGGATCGATCGCCTGGGCCTTCAGCGGCAACAGCACCTGAAGCAGCGGCTGAAACGACACGAACGCCCCGATCTGCGCCAGGGTGTAGGCGGCGATAAAACCCGCGCGCACCGGCTCCTTGGGCCGCGCCCGATCCTCTGGCCGCATATCATCTCCCCCAGGACGTGCGATCGGCTTCGCTCGCCCCTAGTTCTTGAACGACCCCTAGGGGTCCGCGCGGTCTGCGCCGCGTCTGGCCGCACAGTGGCCGCGCCCGCCTTGCCGCACAAGGGCCACCATGTTGTCGTCCAGAGGTTTTCATCTGCGCGGCGTAGGCTCTAGGCTAAGCGGATTGGCGTGAGTCTCACGAGGGGGCGTGACGGACTATGGCTTCGGTGACGATCTACGACGTCGCCGCGCGGGCGGGCGTCTCGATCAAGACCGTCTCGCGGGTGATGAACAAGGAGCCGAACGTCCGGCCCGCCATGCGCGACCGTGTCCTGCAAGCAGCCGGCGAACTCGGCTACAGCCCGAACCTGTCGGCGCGCAGCCTGGCCGGCTCGCGCTCGTTCGTGATCGCCGTGTTCGTCGACGCCGCCCTGACCATCGACCATTGGCGCAGCGAGCGCGGGGCCGACTATCTGAGCCGCATCCAGCTGGGCGCCACGCTGGAGTGCCGCGAGGCCGGCTACCACCTGCTCATCGAACTGATCGACCATGAAGGCCCGCAGGTCCGGCAGGAAGTCGCCGCGCTGCTCGCGGCCCTGAAGCCCGACGGCGTGATCCTGACGCCGCCCTCGTCGGACAACGCCGTGGTGCTGGAGCTGCTCGACAAGGCCGGCACGCCCCATGTGCGCGTCGGCCCCGAACGCGCCGAGGGTCTCGGGCCCCGCGTCCACATGGACGACGTCGCCGCCGCCCGCGAAATGACCGAGCACCTGATCGGCCTGGGCCACCGGCGCATCGGCTTCATCATCGGAGAGCCTCGCTACGGCGCCAGCCAGGCGCGGCGCGAGGGCTATCTGGCGGCGATGGCGGCGCACGACCTGCCGGTGTCGGACGGATGGGTTCGCCAGGGCGACTTCACCTTCCAATCGGGCATGGCGGAGGCCAAGGCGCTGCTGGCCCTGCCCGACCGGCCGACCGCGATCTTCGCCAGCAATGACGACATGGCCCTGGGCTGCGTCGCCGCGATCGCCGAGGCCGGCCTGATGACCCCCGGCGACGTGTCGGTGGCCGGCTTCGACGACAGTCCCAGCGCCCGCTTCAGCCGCCCGCAGCTGACCACGGTGCGTCAGCCGGTGGCGGAGATGTCGTCCGTCGCGGCCAAGCTGTTGATCACCAGAGCCAAGACCAACGAGCCGGCGGATCGGCCTCAGGACCTCCTGCTGCCGTTCGAGCTGATCCATCGGGCCTCGACCGCGCCGCCGCCGCGCTGACGACGGCGCGAAAGGGGCGCGAAAGGATGGACTAGCGCCCTGGACGCGCGAAGGCCGCGATGCGGGCGTGAGCGGAGTGGACCGCGTTGTCGCTCGAGGCTTGCTGGCCCGCGGGTCCGCCGGACGTCCGGCCAACCTCGCCGCCGAGGCGGAAGGCGCCCACGTGCTTGGAAAGATCTGACGCCTCGGCGCAGAGCGCGTGAGTCGCCTGGGTCGACTGCGCGACCATGGACGCGTTGCGCTGGGTGACTTGATCCAGCTGGTTCACGGCGGAATTGACCTGCCCCAGGGCTTCGGCCTGGTCGCTGGCGGAGGCCGCGATCGCGGTGACCATCGCCCCGATGCCGCCGACCTTCTCGACGATACCCCGCAGCGCCTCGCCGGTCTGGCCGACCAGTTCGACCCCCTCGCCCACCTGGCGGCTCGACTCGGTGATCAGCGACTTGATCTCCTTGGCCGCGTCGGCGGAGCGCTGGGCCAAGGCCCGCACTTCCTGCGCGACGACGGCGAAGCCCTTGCCCGCGTCGCCCGCCCGGGCCGCCTCGACGCCCGCGTTCAGCGCCAGCAGGTTGGTCTGGAAGGCGATCTCGTCGATCACGCCCAGGATCTGGTTCACCTGCTGGGACTGAGCCTCGATCTTGGTCATGGCCTCGGCCGCGCGGCTGACAACCTCGCCCGAGCGTCGCGCCTCGGCGCTGGCCTGTTCGACTTGAGACGAAACATCGCGCGCGTTCTGGGCCGTCTTGCCCACGGCGGTGGTCAGCTCCTCGACCGCGGCGGCCGTCTGCTCCAGCGTCGCCGCCTGTCGTTCGGTGCGCTCGGAAAGGTCCTCGGCGCCCCTGGCGATCTGTTCCGCGCCGGCGAAGATGCCGCCGGCCGAGCGCTCGACCGCGTGCATGGCCGCGTCCAGCGATCCCACGGCCTTCTCGAAGTCGGCCCTAAGCCCCTGAAACTCCGGCGAGAGGCTGCCCTCGACCTGTGTCGAGAGATCCCCCTCCGCCAAGCGTGACAAGGCCACGCCCAAGGCCTTGACCGCCTCGGCCTGGCGACGCTGGCCTGCCTCGCGCTCGGCCTCGAGCGCCTGGCGCTGCTCGTCCATGAAGGCGATGTAGCTGGAAATGGCCAGGTCCATGTCCAGGAAGATCGCCTTGACCATGGCCGAAAGGCCGTCGGCCAGTTCCTGGTCGGACTTGGCCCCGTTGAACAGGCCCTTGGCGCGCTTGGAGATCACCGCGCGGATCAGTTCCTCGGCGACCACCGCGTAGCCGCCGATGTACCAGCGCGGCTCCAGTTCGGCGCGAACGTGGGCGCGACCGATGCGCTCGACGTCGCTGACGTAGCTGTCGCCATAGTCCGCTCGGGCGATACGCCCCCAGTGCGCCGCCTGGGCGCGCTCGGCGGCGGCGATATGGGCCTCGTCGCGGAATTTGCCGCGCGTCTCCGGAAAGGCGCGGACCTGATCGTAGAACTGTCCGAGCGCGGTTCCGATCTCCGCCTCGATGACCGGTTGGACGCCGCGCAGGGCCGAACGGGCCCGGTCGTCGAACCGCATGAAGGCCATCCGCTGATCCAGCTTCGCGTCCGCGCCCATGCCGTTACTCCGAACTCTACCTTTTTTGATTGGTTCGTTGGTGAGCCGAATGTCTTAACCGAAGTTAAATCCGGGGGCCGAACCCAGCGCCCTTTCGCCCACTTTTCCCGCCGCCGCCGCTTTCCCTGTCACGCACCGGAGAAACAAGCTGCGCTTTGGCGCGTTTTGCACTTGTCAGGTCCATGGCGGGGCTTGGATATAACCGAGAGAACACCCTCAAGGACCTCATGGCGCTTCCTGCGGACTTCACCTTGGCCGAACAGGATGGCCGCCCGACGGCGGTGCTGTCGGGGGACTGGACCGCCCGCGGGCTGTTCGACGCCGGCTTGCGCCTGGCCGAGGCCCTGGACGGGGTCGATAACCCGACCTTCGACCTGACGGGCGTCAACCGCTGCGACACCGCCGGCGCCTACGCGATCCTGCGCGCCGCCGACGAGCGCCTGAAGCCGGAAGACGTCAAGGCCCGCCACGGCGTCGTTCGCCTGCTGCAGCTGGTGGCCGCCGCCATCCAGGTGAAGTCCGAGCCTGCGGTGCGCCCCAGCGGCTTCCGGGCGTTGCTGGAACGGATCGGGCGGGGCGTCTTTGGCCTGTTTTCCGACGCGTTCAGCACCATGGCCTTCCTGGGCCATCTGCTCACCGCGGTCGGCCGCAGCATCGTCGATCCCCGGCGGATCCGCTGGGCGCCGATCGTCGCTCTGTGCGAACGCGCGGGCCTGGACGCCATGCCCATCGTGGCGACCACGACCTTCTTCATCGGCGCGGTGGTGGCCCTGCTGGGCGCCAACATGCTCACCGACTTCGGGGCCCAGGTCTATTCGGTCGAGCTGATCGGCATCTCGGTGATGCGCGAATTCAACATCCTCATCACGGCGATCCTGCTGGCCGGCCGGTCGGCCTCGAGCTTCGCGGCCGAGATCGGCTCGATGAAGATGAACCAGGAGATCGACGCCATGCAGGTCATGGGCGTGGATCCCTACGAGGCGCTGGTGCTGCCGAGGTTCGCCGCCCTGCTGCTGACCATCCCGATCCTGACCTTCGTGGCGACGATCGCCGGCCTGGCGGGCGGCATTCTCGTCGTCTGGATCGTGCTGGACCTGTCCCCGAACTTCTTCCTGCAGCGGATCGTCGACTATGTCGGCCCCACCCACTTCTGGATCGGCCTGTCGAAGGCCCCCGTCATGGCCGCGGTGATCGCGGCCATCGGTTGCCGCCAGGGCATGGAGGTCGGCCAGGACGTCGAAGCGCTTGGCCGCCGGGTCACCGCCGCGGTCGTCCACGCCATCTTCGCCATCATCCTGATCGATGCGGTGTTCGCCCTGATCTACATGGAGCTGGACATATGAACGGTCCTGCTTCCGCGCCCGCGCCGGCCGCTATCGAGACCCCGGACAGCGAGACCTTTCCGATCGAGGTGCGGGGGCTGGTGTCCCGCTTCGGCGACCATGTGGTCCACGACGGCCTCGACCTGAAGGTCGAGCGTGGCGAGGTCCTGGGCGTCGTCGGCGGCTCGGGCACCGGCAAATCGGTTCTGCTCAACACCATTATCGGCCTCAAGGCGCCCGACGGCGGTCATGTGCGCCTGTTCGGCGGCGACATGCGCACCGCTTCGCGCCGTCGCTGGTCCTCGATCGAACGCCGCTGGGGCGTGCTGTTCCAGCAGGGCGCCCTGTTCTCGAACCTGACGGTGCGCGAGAACGTGTCGGCCCCCCTGCACGAACACACCCGCCTGCCCCGCCGCGAGATCGACGAGATCGCCGACCTGAAGATCGCCATGGTGGGCCTGCCCGCCCATGCCGCGCTGCTGAAGCCGGCCGAGCTGTCCGGCGGCATGCGCAAGCGCGCCGGCCTGGCCCGCGCGCTGGCCATGGATCCCGAGCTGCTGTTCCTGGACGAGCCGACCGCCGGCCTCGACCCCATCAGCGCCGCGGCGTTCGACGAGTTGATCAAGGACCTGTCCGAAAGCCTGGACCTGACGGTGTTCATGATCACCCACGATCTGGACAGTCTCTACGCCATCACCGATCGCGTGGCCGTGCTGGCCGACAAGAAGGTGGTCGCCGTGGCGCCAGTTCACGAACTGGAGCGTTCGGATCATCCCTGGATCAAGAAGTACTTCCTGGGCCCGCGAGGACGCGCCGCCGCGTCCGCCGAGTCCCTGGCCGAGGCGAGGATCGACTGATGGAAAGAAACGCCAACTACGCGGTGGTCGGCGCGGTCACGCTGGCCCTTTTCATGGGGCTGATCGTCTTCGCCGTCTGGCTGGCGAAGATCAGCTTCAGCCGTGACTACGATCTCTATGACGTGCTGTTCGTCGGACCGGTCCGCGGCCTGTCGCAAGGCGGCGAGGCGCACTTCAACGGCATCAAGGTCGGCGAGGTCACGCGCATCGAGCTGGACAAGAGCGACCCCAACCGCGTGATCGCCCGCATCCGCGTCACTTCCGACGTGCCGATCAAGGTCGACAGCTACGCCACGCTGGAGCCGCAGGGCATCACGGGCGTCAACTACATCCAGATCACCGCCGGCTCGCCGAACAAGGAGCTCCTGAAGGACACCGTCAAGGGCGGCCGCGTGCCCGTCCTGCGCAGCCAGCGCAGCGCCCTGTCCGATCTGCTCGAGGGCGGCGGCACGGTCCTGACGCGCACGATCGAGGCGCTGGACCGCGTCAACCGCGTGCTCTCCGACAACAACATCAAGACCTTCAGCGCCGCGCTGAGCGACGTCCAGGCCGTCACCGCCGAGATGCGCGAGCGCAAGGAAGTGATCGCCGACGCCCAGAAGGCGCTGCAGAGCATCGATCAGACGGCGCAATCGATCACCCAACTGGCCAACAGCGCCGACGGGGTCGTCAACGGCGACGCCAAGCGCACCCTGAAGGAGCTGGGCGACGCCGCCGCCGAGCTGAAGGCCGCCGCCAAGGACGCGCGCGGCATGGTCGGCAAGCTTGAAGGCCCGACCAGCGACTTCGCGACCACCGGCCTGCCCCAGCTGTCGGCGGCCATCGTCACCCTGCAATCGGCCGCCGAGTCGCTGGACCGACTGGTCGGCGAGGTCGAACAGAACCCTCGCGGCGCGCTCAGCAAGGCGCCCGCCAAGGAAGTGGAGGTCAAACCATGAGCCCCGTCCGCAGCATCGCCCGCCTCACGGCCGTCGCGGCTCTCGCCATCGGCCTCTCGGCGTGCATCAGCGTCTTTCCCAAGACCAAGCCGGTGGGCCTCTATCGCTTTGGCGAGGCGGAGATCAGCGCGACCAAGGGACCGCCGGGCGCCATGTTCGGCGTGCTCAAGTCGCCTTCGACCTTCACCCGCGCAGCCGCCAGCGACCGCATCCTGACCAGCAACCAGGGACAGGTGGCCTATATCGCCGACGCGCGTTGGGTCTCGCCGGCCTTCGTGCTGTTCGAGGAGGCCGTCGCCCGCGCGTTCGAGAACGATCCCGGCCGCGCCCGTCTGATCGGTCGCGGCGAGGTGGCCAAGGCCGATCTCGTCCTGCGGCTGGAAGTGCGGACCTTCGAAACCGACTATGTCGACGGCCCCAAGGCCGCGCCGGAAGTCGTGGTGCGCGTGCGGGGCGTCCTGAACCGCAACTCCGACCGGGTGCTGGTCGGCGATCAGGTCTTCGAGGCGCGCGTGAAGGCGGCGGACAATCGCGTGTCGGCCATCGTGCCGGCCTACGACAAGGCCGTCGCGCAGGTTCTGGGTGAGGTCGTCGCCTGGACCAACGCCGCCGGCCCCGCGATCGCGAACTAGAGCGCGGCCAAGGACTCGGTCACGGGGCCGTAGCCCGCTTCGGGTGGAATACGGAGGACGTCTCCATCCACCCAGGGCTCGACCGTGACAAGCTCACGCGCCGCCGCGCGCCGGACGGCGTCGGACGGGTCCGCGCTCTCGGCCAGCAGCTGCAGGTTCATGCGTGTGGGGAAGATCACCTTGCGCGCCCCGGACGCCGCCAGCGCCAGAGCCTGCCGAGGGGCGATCCATTCGGCGTCCACCGCCTCGTGGCCATCGCAGATCGCCTGCTGCGCCAAGGGCGCGTGGGCGACATAGAACCAGGTGTCGAACCGCTTTGGCATCAGTTTCGGCGTGATCCAGCGGGCGAAGACCGTCAGCGCCGACAGGTCGAGGCTTAGGCCCAGATCAGCCACCACCTCGATGAACGGGACCTTGTCCTCGGCCACCGCCGCGCGGATGTCCTTGGCGGCTTCTCCAGCATAAAAGGCGCCGTCGCGATCACGGGCCAGCAGCACGCCGGCCTCCTCGTACGCCTCGCGCAGCGCGGCGATCCGCAAGGCCGCGTCGTCGCGCTCGACGGCGTCGAAACCCAGCGCGTGATCGCGCCAACGGGGATCGCTGTCGCCCTGATGGCTCTTGCCGCCGGGAAAGACGAGCGCTCCGGCCGCGAAGTCGATCTGATGGTGGCGCTTGACCATCAGCACTTCGAAATCCGGCGCGTCTCGAAGCAGCAGTATGGTCGCAGCCGCGCGGATCGCGCCTTCGGAAGAGTCGGACATGCCAGTAGTTTGGCGCCGGGACGACGTCGCCGCCAGTCCAGTTTCGAACGATTGTTCGAGGTCAGTGTGAGGCAGATCGCCGCTTTTCGGCGCTCCGGTCCATGCGTTCCAGCAGATAGTCCGTGTCGTCGCGCGAGGCGGTGTGCGACGAGGTCAGGAAGCGCTGGATCATGTGCTCCTGGAACCGCTCGCGGTCCTGATCACCACCGTCGAACTCCAAGGCGTGGAAAGCGTCCACGCCGGCCCGGAACGCCGAATGGAGGCGGGGCGGCAGGCCGGCGCGCTCGCAGACGGCCTTCAGGCCCAGCGGCCCTGCGTCATGGATCATCAGCCAGGCGCGATGGTGCGGAACGCCGGCCAGCTCCGCCACGCCCCACTCGAAGAAGGTCATGTGTCCGTGCGCCAGGGCGCGCAGCAGCAGCGACGGCGAGAGGCGTCCCACGCCGTTCAGGTGCGCGACGAAGGCCTTCGGATCGGCGGTCCGTCCGGCCTGGTCCACCAGATCGATCGTCGCCCGCTCCTTGGCGTCGACGATCAGCTCCAGCGTCAATTCAGCCGAAAGGGCGTGGTGGGTGAGGATGTGGTCGCGCAGCTGGTCGCCGACCATGTCGATCAGGCGCTCAGCCACGGCCAACGGCAGGGTGGCGCGATAGGCTACGGCCTGGAGCACCTGCTCGGACTTGGCGAAGCGGGACAGCGCCTTCTTCAGCGAGACCTCGGAGAAGCGGGCGTTGTCGTTGGCGCAGGCCGTGGCGACCGCCTCCTCGCCCGCCTCTTCGACCAGTTGGGCCGTGATCCGGCTGGAGAGCTTCGGCCGCTTGGCCACCGCCAGCTGGCGCGCGGGACCGCCGACGCGGATGATTTCGGAAAGGTCCGCGTCGGTGAACACCGGCGAGAAGGCGATAATCGGCAGGCTGACGAGCTCGATGTCGCGCGCGAGCCGCATGGCCACGTCGTGCGGCAGGACGCTGGAGCTCTTCAGCGTCACCGCCATGGCCCGGCGCACGAGCTCGGCGGCGTCGGCCGCCATCACCCGCAGGATGTCGTGGGCGACCTGACGGTCCTCCTCGCCCAGCTCGGCGCGATCGATATTGCGGCACAGCTTGTGGGCGGCCAGCGCGCGCTCGTCGGCGGTGGCGCCCTTCACGAGCATCCGGATGTCGGCATCGGTCAGTGCTGCGCGCGTCGTCGCCATGGATCGCCCGTTCGGACCGAGGGTGCTTGTCGAAACCTGTCGTGCGTATCGGCGAAAGCCCTGGACGGAGCGTTTCGCGAGTCACGATCATCAATCGTTAGGCTTAACGATTGTTTGCGCCGCGAAGCCAGCGATTAACGATGTGCCGTAACGCCGAGCAAAGGACGCGCTCTTAAGGTGCCGGGCCCATCAATAGGAGCGCGCCTTTGCTCGCCGAGCGCCGCCAGAACGAAGATCCCGTCGGAAGCGCGCAGTTGGCCAAGGCTCTAGACGCCCAGGCCGCGCTGCTGCCCTACGCCTTGGGGGTGTTCGCCGTCAGCTTGCCGCTGTTCGTCTGGGTGGCCTCGTTCGCGACCAACAGCATCTGGATGACGGCCAGTTTCGCGATCTTCGCGATCAACTGGGGCGCCTTCTATCTGGCTGTTAACTGGCTACGCGACGACGGGTCGCAGGACCTGGGCCGCCGGGCGCGCATCCATGTGGCCTGCGGGGCGCTCTGGGCGCTCGCGGTCGCGCAGATCTCGGCCTTCGCCGCCGGCGCCGGCCCGGCGCGGGAGACCCTGCTGATGCTGGCGACCGCCGGAGCGGTGCTGTGCGCGTTCTTCTCGGCCCCCTACCTGCCGGCCTTGCTGATCGTCACGCCCCTGGCGGCCGCCGGCCCGCTGATCGCGCAGTTCACCGGCCCTGCGCCGCACGCGGGCGGCGAACTGACCTGGGGGGCCACGGCGCTGGCCCTGGCGCTGGCCATGATTCACAACCGCACCCTGCGCCGGCAACACGACCTCGCGGTCGACCACGAGCATTTGGTCCATGAGCGCCTGCGCGTTCTGGAGACCGCCGAGCGGACCGCGCGCTCGAAGTCCGACATCGTCGCCACGCTCAGCCACGAGATCCGCAACGGCCTCACCGGCGTGACCCATGTCCTGGCCGCCGCCGCGGGCCGCGGCGGGCGCGCAGCCCCGTCGCGCGAGCAGCTGAACGCGGCGCTGGACGCCGCCCAGGACCTGATCGCGGTTCTGAACGCCACGCTCGATTCCGAGACGGCGGAGTCCGGTCGCCTCAGCGTCGAGCGTCAGGCCTTCGATCCCGTCCGCCTGATCCAGGACCTGGTGCTGCTGGAAAAGCCGCACGCCGGCGCCAAGGGGCTGGAGCTGTCGGTTCACATCGACCCGCTGCTGCTGGGCCGAGATCGCGGGGCGACGGTGGCCGACCCGCTGCGTACGCGCCAGATCATGTCCAACCTGCTCAGCAACGCGGTGAAGTACACGGTGCGCGGCCGGATCGAGGTCCGCCTCGAACTGCGCGACGACCATGTGGCTGTCGAGGTCGCCGACACCGGTCCCGGTCTTTCGACCGAAGAGTTGGAGCTGGCCTTCGAGCCGTTCCGACGCGTCGAACGTACCGGCGCCGGCGTCAACGGCGCGGGCCTGGGCCTGTCGCTGTCGCGTCAGCTGTCACGGCTGATGGGCGGCGCGCTGGAGGCCAGCAGCGCCCTGGGCGTTGGCAGCTGCTTCACGCTGCGTCTGCCTTTCGACCCGCTGGCCGAGCGGGCGGCGCATGAGGTTTCGACGACGGCCGACCCGCTGGGCGCCCCGCGCATCATGCGCGTGCTGATCGCCGAGGACGACGCGCTGAACGCCGCCATGCTGCGGGCCATCCTCGAGCAGCTGGGGCACCAGGTCGTCCACGCGCAGAACGGCCGCCGGGCGGTGGACCTGGCCGGGATCGCCGAGTTCGACCTTCTGATGCTGGACGGCCGCATGCCGGTGATGGACGGTCCGGCCGCCGCCAGGGCCCTGCGCGAGCGGGACGGCCCCAATCGGCGCGCGCCGATCATCGCCATGATCGACGGCGACTCCGACGAAGCGCGCGAAAGCCTCGACGCCGGCGCCGACATCGTGCTGCGCAAACCGGTCAGCGTGGCGGGCGTGGCGCGCGCCGTCGCCGACGCGGCCGCCTTGGAGCGCCCCGACACGCCTCGGATCGCCGCGGCGTGAAGACATCTGCCGTAGGGTAAGCCTTTCAAGGCTAGTCCCCCTCCCCCATGGTTGCTCCCAACAACACAATGGGAGGACGCGATGCTGGAAGGTCTGCGGGTCGTCGAGTTGGCGACCTACATCGCCGCCCCCGGCGCGGCCGGGATCATGGCCGACTGGGGCGCGGACGTGATCAAGGTCGAGTCGCCCGAGGGCGATCCGATGCGTCGCTTCTTCGACACCATCGGTTCGGACCAGGACGCCAACCCCGTCTTCGAGCTGGACAACCGCGGCAAGCGGGCGGTGGTGTTGGACATCCGAAGCGACCTTGGCCGCGAAGCGCTGAAGGCCCTGGTCGCCACCGCCGACATCTTCCTGACCAATGTCCGCCCCGCCGCTCTGGCGCGCGCCGGGCTCAGCCACGAGACGCTGAAGGCGGTCAATCCGCGCCTGATCTACGCCAGCCTCACGGGCTATGGCCTCACGGGTCCCGACGCCGATAAGCCGGGCATGGACGTCGCCGCCTTCTGGTCGCGCGCCGGCGTCGGGGCGATCACCGCGCCGAAGGGCTCCGAACGCTTCCCGATCCGCACGGGCATGGGCGACCACGTCACCTCGCTGGCGACGGTGTCGGCCATCCTGGCCGCGGTGTACGAGCGCGAGCGGACGGGCGTGGGCCGCCTGGTCGAGACCTCGCTACTTCGGACGGGCGTCTATGCGATCGGCTCGGACATGGCGATCCAGCTGCGCCTGGGGAAACTGGCCTCCACGCGCGGCCGTCGAGAGGCCGTTCAGCCCCTGGCCAACTTCTACAAGACCGCCGACGGCCGCTGGATCTGCCTGCTGCCGCGCCAGGGCTCAGTCGACTGGCCGCGCATCGCCGCCGCCGCGGGGCGGCCCGAGCTGGTCGACGATCCGCGCTTCACCTCGGCCAAATCTCGTCGCGAGCACGGCCAAGCGCTGGTGGACATCCTGGACGCGGCTTTCGGGGCCATGACCTACGCCCAGGCCGCCGAAGTCCTCGACGCGGGCGACATCACCTGGGCGCCCTACCAGACCCCGCGCGAGCTGGCCGAGGACGCGCAAGCCGAGGCGGCGGGGTGCTTCGTCCAGACGCCGGACGGACGCGGCGGGGCCTTCCGGGCGCCGGCCGCGCCGGCCCGCTTCCCGGGAACGCCAGATGGACCGCGAGGTCCGGCGCCGTCGCTGGGCGCCGACACCGCGGCGGTGTTCCGGGAACTGGGCTGGGACGAGGAGAAGGTCGCGGCTTTGACGAGCGTCAGCGCTGCTTGATCTTGTCGCTGGCGTCGGCCAGCACGCGCAGCATCTCGACCGAGAACATCGAGCTGGCTAGGCGCTGGCCCGCGCCCATTCCCGATGAGCCGGACGAACCCGCGCCGCCGAACGGGTCGCCGACGTCCTGCGAACCGCGCAGGATCAGGTTCATCACCGCTTCTTGCTGTTGGATGCGCTCCAAGCGACGACCGCTGGCGTACTGCATGAAGCCTTGGTCGTCGTCGGCCGGGCGCGAGGGCGCCGGATCGGCGATCCGGGCCGAGCCGCCGGTCTTGGTCAGGTTGGCGTAGAGTTCGCCGACGGTGGTCGGCCGGCCTTCGCGGTAGAAGATCGAGCGGTTGGCCTGGGCGGCTTCGGGGAACATGGCCGCGGCGCTGGCGCTCGGAGACGACGTCGCCGCCTGGATCAGCTTCGCCGAACCCTGGGGCCCCAGGAAATGGGCGGCGTAGAGCTCGCCGGCGGTGGGCGAGCGCCCCACCCGACCGCGCAGGTACGAGGCGTGATCCGAGGTCAGCTCTCCGGCCATCAGCGAGGCGGCGTGCGGGTCCATCTTCAGGCCCAGAACGGCTTTGCGCGCCTCATCCCCATCGACGCGATAGCGACCGTCTGAACCTTGCGAGATCAGGTCGGCGTAGCGGGCGTAGCCGTACTTGGAGCCGTGCTTCTTCAGCGTGGCGAGCCAGGTCTGGTCTACGAACTGGAAAAGACCCGACGCCGAGGAGGTGCGCGCCTTGGCGGCGGGATTGAAGCCGCTCTCGCGCTTGGCCGCGCCCATCAGGAACGAGAAATCGACCCCGGTCGCGCTGGAAGCGCGCTGGATCGCCGACTCGACGACGCTGCGAATGGAACCTACGGCGGGCATGGGCCTCAGGAGTCGGCGATCATGGTTAATTCGCAATTAACCACGATCGCCACCTCGCGTCCGGAGACGCGATGTCGCAGGCGGCCCTACGCCCGCAACAGAAATCAACGCCCGGATTACGATTGTCAATTTACAGGGACGCAAGGCCGTGCTGATCTGATCCTACGAATGTAATTTCATTAGGGAGATCGATATGGCTCTGGCCCTGAATCCCAATGGTTCCGGCATTCCTGGACTGGACGACGCGCCGCGCAAGCCGTCGCGCGCGCTGATCGTGGGCCTGGGCGTCTCGGCCGCCGCGCACCTGATGCTGATCGGCTACCTGGCCTATCAGAAGTGGACGGCCCCCCTGCCGTCGGCCGAGCCTGACAACCCGTTCGTGATCGAGCAGGTCTACACGCCCAAGCCGCCGCCTCCCCCGCCGCCCCAGGCCCAGCCCAGACAGAATCAGATTCGGCTGCACACACCGGTCCCGACGCCGCTGCCCACGCCCGAGCCCCTGCCGATCAAACCCGTCGAGGTCGAGGGACCGCCCCAGCCGGGCCCCGCGGTCTTGCCGACGGCTCCGGCCGCCCCCGCGACGCCGCCGACGCCGACCGCGCCAAAGGTCATCACCCGCGCCAATTGGCTGAGGATCCCGACAGGCGATGAGGTGGCGCGATACTACCCCGAACGCGCCCAGCAACGCGGCGTCTCGGGCTCGGCGACTCTGAGCTGCACGGTGGCGGTCAATGGCGCGGTTCGCGACTGCTCGGTGATCTCCGAAACGCCCGCCAGCGAAGGCTTCGGCGCCGCCGCTCTGAAGATCTCGCGCTTCTTCAAGATGAGGCCGCAGATGGAGAACGGCGAGGCGGTCGACGGCGCGACCGTCAGCATACCGATCCGGTTCAACGCAGGCTGATACAGCCTCCTCCGGCGTTGAAACGGCGGCCGGGTCGTCAGCGACCCGGCCATCTTCCGCTTGGCCCTAGTAACTCTTGGGCAGGCCCAGCACGCGTTCAGCAATGAAGTTCAGGATCATCTCGCGGCTGATCGGCGCGATGCGGGCGATCATCGCCTCGCGGAAGTAGCGCTCGACGTCGTACTCCTTGGCGTAGCCCATGCCGCCATGCGCCAGCACCGAGGCCTCGCACGCATGGAAGCCGGCCTCCGCGCCCAAGTACTTGGCGGCGTTTGCCTCGGCCCCGCATTCCTTGCCGGCGTCGTAGAGGGCGGCCGCCTTGAAGGCCAGCAGGTTGGCGGCTTCCAACTCGGCCCACGACTTGGCCAGCGGATGGGCCACGCCCTGGTTCTGGCCGATCGGCCGGCCGAACACGACGCGCTCCTTGGCGTAGGTCGCGGCCTTGGCCAGCGCCGCGCGGCCCAGGCCAATGGCCTCGGCGGCGAACAGCACGCGCTCGGGGTTGAGGCCGTGCAGCAGGTACTGAAAGCCCTTGCCCTCCTCGCCGACCAGGTCCTCGGCCGGGACGAACAGGTCCTCGATGAAGAGCATGTTACACTCGACCGCCTTGCGCCCCATCTTCGGGATCGGCTTGGCCTCGATCTTCTCGCGGTCGGTGTAAAACAGCGACAGCCCCTGGGTCGGCTTGGCGCACTGATCCTTGGGCGTGGTGCGGGCGATGATCAGGATCTTGTTGGCGCGCTGGGCGCCTGTGGTCCAGATCTTCCGCCCGTTCAGGCGATAGCCGCCGTCGACCCTCTCGGCCCGCGTCTCCAGGCTGGAGGTGTCGAGACCCGAGTTCGGCTCGGTGACGGCGAAGCACATCTTGTCCTCGCCCGAGATGATCTTGGGCAACAGGCGCTCGCGCTGTTCATCCGTGCCGAACTTCACCAGCGGCATCGGCCCGAAGATGTTCAGGTGGATGGCCGAAGCGCCCGAGAAGCCCGCGCCCGATTGGGCCACGGTCTGCATCATCACCGCCGCCTCGGTCAGGCCCAAGCCCGCGCCGCCGACGCTCTCGGGCATCGCCACGCCCAGCCACCCGCCTTCGGCGATGGCGGCCACGAAGTCCTCTGGGAAGTTTCCGGTCTCGTCGGTGCGGCGCCAGTATTCGTCGTCGAAGGCGGCGCACACCTTGGCGACGCCCTCGCGGATGGCTTCCTGCTCTTCGGTCAACCAGAATCCGGACATCCGGCCCTACTCCCCTGCGCTACGCGTCATCCCTTTAGGCCTTCTCGAAGCGCCGCGCGTCGAAGGCGACGGCCTCGGGGCCTGGGTTATCATTTGTCAGATACGCCGCCACCATACCCGCCACAAGCGGCGCGAACAGCCATCCGTTACGTCGCGCGCCGACCGCCAGCATGACGCCGGGCGCTCGGCTCCAGCCGACCAGCGGCAAGCCATCGGGCGTCGTGACCCGCACGCCCACCTCCACGGCCGCGTGATCGAGATCCAGCGCGGGACGCAGCGCCTTGGCGGCGCGCCGCAGGGCCTGGGTCGCCGTCGCATCGGGGGTCAGGTCGTCACGGCCCGCCTCCATGGTCGCGCCGATCGCCAGGGCCTCGCCCGGCGCCAGATAGACCCCTTCGCCGCGCACCACCGCCGCATCGTCGTCCAACGGCGGCGCCCGAAGAAGCTGTCCTTTGATGGGCGTGAGGGCCGAGGTCTCGGGCGCGATCCGGCCGTCGCGCACGCCCGGCCCCGTCGCCAGCACCAACGCATCGAAGGACTCGACCCGGCCGTCGGCCAGCGTCAGGGCGCCCGGCTCGAAGGCGACGACAGCGCCGGCGTCGAACGTCACGCCCGACCGCTCGGCGGCGGCGCGCAGCGTCGCCAGCGCGGAGCGGGCCTCCAGCCGCCAGTCTTCGTCGATCGCGTCGCTGGAGGCGACACCCAGACGCTCGAGACGCTCGGCGATCTCGGCCCGCCAGGCGTCGGAGCCCTCGATCCGCACGCCAGCGCGGGACACAGTGATTCCCAGCGCGTCGGCGAAGTCCGGCCAAAGGTCGCGGGCGCGGCGCATCAGGGCCAAGTGATCGCGTGAAACGGGGTCGAACAGCGCCTCGCTGACCGGGGCCAGCATGCCGGCCGCCACGCCGGAAGCGTTGGCCGCGGGCGGCGCGGGGTCGAACACGGTGACCGATCGCCCAGCCCGCGCCAGACGTAACGCCACCGCCAAGCCGAAGGCGCCGGCTCCAGCCACCGCGACCCTTGCGCTTTTTTCAGAGTACATTGGGGGCAAACACCTCCCCGCGTCGTCTACGTCAAGTCCGGGCAAGGCCATAATGTCCGACGAAGCCCGTTACGTGTACGCGCAGACGTGACGACTCCGTAAAGCTCGGTCTATATCGTTAATACTCGCGTTGAGCCGCGTCGCGGCGTTGAGGGATTTGAGGCGGATGAACGATCGACCCGCAGCCGAACAAGCCCACCCTGTCGACCTCTACGTGGGCGCGCGGCTGAGAATTCGCCGGAAGATGATGGGCCTGAGCCAAACCCAGGTCGCAGACGCCCTGGGGATCACCTTCCAGCAGATCCAGAAGTACGAGCGCGGCGCCAACCGCATCAGCGCCAGCAAGCTCTATGACGCCGCCAAGCTGCTTCAGGCCCCGGTGTCCTATTTCTATGAAGGTCTCGAAGATACGGACGGCGGTCTGGACGACGGATTCGCCCAGCGCATGACCGAGTTCGTCTCGACGCCGGAGGGCCTGGAACTGGCCGGCCTGTTCCCGCGCCTGGAAGATCGGCGTCTGCGCCGCCGGGTCGTCGACCTGGTCCGCGCCATGGTGGACGACGAAGCCCCGTAAACGCCCTCGAGGGAACCGTCCCAGCCGATCGGAACCGCCTGCTCCCGCGCCCCGTTGATCCGCCAACGGAAAGGCGGCGAGGGCCAGCGTCATGCCACGCGACACGATCGAGCTTCAGCCGGAGACGGCCGGTCTCACCTACGTCAATGACGATGACCCTGGCATAAGGCGCGTGGCGGCCGGCGACGGTTTCGCCTTTCGCGATCCAGACGGCCGCGCGGTCAAGGATTCGGAAACGCTGGATCGCATCCGCGCCCTGGCCATCCCCCCGGCCTGGACGGACGTCTGGATCTGCCCCTCGGCGCGCGGCCACATCCAAGCCACCGGCCGCGACCAGAAGGGCCGCAAGCAGTACCGCTATCACGACGCCTGGCGACGGGACCGCGACGGGCTGAAGTTCAGCCGCATGATCGCCTTTGGCCGCGCCCTCCCCCGCCTCCGCGCCCGGGTCGAGGCGGACATGGCCCGTCGCGGCCTGCCGCGCGAGAAGGTGATCGCCGCGGTCATCCGGCTGATGGAGCTGACCCTGATCCGGGTCGGCAACGAGGAGTACGCCCAGGCCAACAAGAGCTTTGGCCTCACCACCCTTCGCGATCGCCACGCCAAGCTATCGAGCATGGGCGGCGTCTTCGAGTTCCGGGGCAAGAGCGGCAAGGTTCACAAGACCGGCTTCCGCGACCGCCGCCTGGCGCGCATCGTCAAGGCCTGCCAGGACGTCCCGGGCCAGCGCCTCTTTCAGTATCTCGACGAGGACGGCCAAAGGCGCTCGATCGAAAGCGCCGACGTCAACGCCTATATCCGCGCCGCCATCGGCGAGGACTTCTCGGCCAAGGACTTCCGCACCTGGGCCGGCACCCTCGCCGCCGCGCGCGGCCTTTGCATGGTCCCGAGGGCCGGCAGCGCCACCGAGGCCAAGCGCAACGTCAACACCTGCGTGAAGGCCGTCGCCGGACTGCTGGGCAACACCGCCGCCGTGTGCCGAGGCTCGTACATCCATCCGCTGGTGCTGGAGGCCTATCAGCAGGGCGTGTTGCCGCTGAAGCCGGGCCGCTCCGAGCGCGCCTTCGAGCTGGCGGTGATCCGCTTCCTGGAGGCGGCCAAGGCCTCGTGCCAAGTCGACTAGGGAACGGGCCATGGCCAGGGTTCGTTGAGTCGGCGCAAACGGAGAAAAACCGCCCATGGCCGCCGGACGCCCCACCTGGCAGGGCCACCTGCGCCTGTCGCTCGTGACCTGCCCCATCGCGCTCTACACCGCCACCGACGCCAGCGGCGACGTGCACTTCAACATGCTGCACAAGAAGACGCACAATCGCATCCGGATGATCCCCACCGATCCGGATCTGGGTCCGATCGAACGCTCGGAGATCGTCAAGGGCTACGAGTACGAGAAGGGCGAGTACGTCGTCATCACCCAGGACGAGATCGACAGCGTCCGCCTGGAAAGCACCCGCACGATCGACATCGAGCGCTTCGTGCCCGCCGACGACATCGACCGGCTCTACTGGGACAATCCGTATTTCCTGGTTCCCGACGGCAAGCTGGCGGCCGAGGCCTATGGCGTGATCCGCGAGGCCATGACCAAGGAGGGTCAGGTCGCGCTCGGCCGTGTCGTCATGCACCAGCGCGAGCGGCTTCTGGCCATCGAGCCGCGCGACAACGGCATGGTCGCCTGGTCGCTGCGCTCGAACCGGGAGGTCCGGGACGCGGCCAGCTATTTCGACGCCATCCCCGACAAGAAGCCCGACGCGGCGATGATCCAGATCGCCCAGAAGATCATCGAGCAGAAGGAAGGCCCCTTCGATCCCGAGCAGTTCAACGACCGCTACGAGGACGCCCTGCGCGCCCTGATCAAGGAAAAGCAGAAGGGCAAGGGCCGCAAGGTCACCGCGCCGGAAGAGCCCGAGGACACCAATGTCGTGGATCTGATGGAGGCCCTGCGCGCCAGCCTAGGCAAGACGCCGGCCAAAGCCCCCGCGAAAAAGCCGGCGACGAAGGCGGCGCACAAGCCGGCGGCGCGAAAGAAGACGGGTTAGGTTGCGCGTCGGCCTCAGCCGGGCTTTCCGAGCAGTTCCTTCAGACGCGGCCCAGCCTTGGCCGCCATGGCCTCCCCCACCGCCGCCGCGGCGTTGGCCGGGCGGATCATCACCTCGAACTCGCGGATCTTGCCGGCGTCGTCGAAGGAGATGATGTCGACGCCTTTCAGCTTCTTGTCGCCAACGCGCGCGCTGAACTCCAGCACCACGGCCTCTTCGCTCTCAGACCAGAACTGTCGGTGATAGGCGAAGTCCTCGAAGATGGTGCTGACCGTGGAGAGGATGTGCACCAACGGCTCCACGCCTGGATAGGGGGAAAAGAACGCCGGGGAGCGGAAGACCACGCTCTCGGACGCCAAGGGACGAAGGCGATCGAACTCGCGCTTCTCCAACAGGTCGTGCCAAGTCTCGAGTGTTCGCAGCGCCTGCTCGCGGGCCATGCCTTCCCCTCCTGAACCCGGCGTTCGAACGCGCCGCTAGCGACACTGTAAAATCCACGACGCCACGGTCAACGTCGTGGATCCGACGCGCTAGTCCTTGCCGAGCTTCCTGATCGCCGCCTCCAGGTCGCGCTCGCTTTCCGCATAGGCGTCCCAGGCGTCGAGAGTCTTCAGCAGGCTCGGCGCGGTGCGGATGTTGAAACGCTTGGGGTCGAGGCCTTTGCGCACCTGGGTCCAGGACACGGGCCAGGACACCGGCGCGCCGGGGCGGCCGCGCGGCGACAGCGGCGCCACCGCCGTGCTCATGCGGTCGTTGCGCAGGTAGTCGAGGAAGATCTTCCCGCCGCGCTCCTTCTTGGACATGTTCAGCAGATAGAGGTCTGGACTGTCGGCGGCCATCTGCGCGCAGACCTCTCGGGCGAAGGCCTTGGCGGCGTCCCAATCCACTTTCGTCGGCTTCAGCGGTGTGACGACGTGCAGGCCCTTGCCGCCGGTCGTCTTGCAGAAGGGCGCCAAGCCCAGCGCCTCAAGCCGATCGCGGATCTCTCGCGCGCCCTCGACCACGGCGTCGAAGGACACATCGGGCGCGGGATCCAGGTCGAAGACCAGGCGGCCAGGAACGTCTTGTTCGTTCGGCCGGCAGTTCCATGGATGTAGTTCCGTGGCGCCCCATTGGGCGGCCGCCACCAGGCTCTCAACGGTGTTGAAGACGAGGTAGGGCTTGCGGTCGCCGCTGACGACAATCTCGTCGATCAGGGCCGAGACGCCCTTTCCGGAATGGCGCTGGAAAAAGGTCTCGCCGTCGACGCCATCGGGCATGCGGATCACCGAGCAAGGCCGCCCCTTGATGTGCTCCAGCATCCAATCGCCAACGGCTTCGAAATATTCGGCGAGGTCGCGCTTGGTCCCCGGCGTCCCATCGCCGGCGTCCGGCCACAGCGTCTTGTCGGGGTTGGAGATCGCCACGCCCCGCACCGAAACCTTGCCATCGCTTCGCTTCATCGCGAACGCCGCCTTGGGCTCGGCGAGCTCGACGTCCTCGGCCGGCGCTGGCGCTTCGGCCTCGACCGCCTGGGCGGGCTTGTCCTCGCGCAGACCCTTGAACGACGCCTGGCGCACCGAGCCGTCTCCCGTGAAGCCCGCGAACTCTATCTCCGCGACCAGGACAGGGTCCACCCAGTGGATGTTGGCCCCGCCGCGCGGCGCGCCCTTGCCACTGAAGGGCGAGGTCTTGCGTTCGGCCGCTTTCAGCTTCGGCAGCAGGCGGGCGACCTTGTCCCGACCATAGCCCGTGCCGACCCGTCCAACGTGGATCAGGTCGCCGTCACGATAGACGCCGACGATCAGCGAGCGGAAGGCGTCGCCGGTCGTTGTCCAGCCACCGATCACCACCTCATGCCCGGCCCGGCACTTAGCCTTGGTCCAGGTCCCCGGCTTGCCGGAGCGGTACGGCGCGTCGAGCTTCTTGGAAACGACGCCCTCCAGCGACATGCGGCAAGCCGACTGCAGCACCGCTTCGCCACCGCTCTCGAAATGCTCGACGTAGCGGATCCGGTCGCCGTCCTCCGGAAGCAGCGCCTTCAGCCGCGCCTTGCGTTCCGACAGCGGCAGATCGGTCAGGTCCTCACCGTGGGCGTAGAGCAAGTCAAAAGCGAAGAAGATCAGGTCGTCGGTGCTCTCTTCGGCCAGGGCCGCCTGCAGGCCGGCGAACGAGGGCGATCCGTCGGCGTCCAGAGCCACGACCTCACCGTCGATCAGGGCGTCCGGCAGCGCCGCCCCATCCTTGATGAGCTGCGGAAACTTGCCGCTCCAGTCGAGGCCCGCGCGCGTGCGTAGTGCGGCCTCGCCGCCCTCGACGCGCATCTGCATCCTGTATCCGTCGAACTTGATCTCGTGCGCCCAGTCGCCGCCGCCTGGCGGGCGGTCGACCAGCTTGCACAGCTGCGGCGGCACGAAGTCGGGCATGGCGATCGCCTTCTTGACGACCTTCCTTGGCGCCTGCGCCTTGGCCGAGGGCTTGGCGCTTCGTCGCCTGGGCGCGCCGGTCTCCTTCGCCGCCTTCTCGGCGGTGGCCTCGGGCGAGCCCTTGCTGTTCCAGATCGCGTCGGACGCGGTGGCTTTCTTCGTCATGAACGGAGTGGGCGCCTTGCCCTTCCCCGCCGCGATCTCCTCCATCGTCCGCCCCGAGGCGATCGAGAACGCCGTGTCTTCCAGAAAGTCGAGATCGCCCTCCATCGCGAACTCGTCGCGATGCTTGATCAGAAGCCAGTTCTCGCGCTTCCCGTCGCCAAACTTGTCGTTATTGATGCGGACCAGGACCCAGCCGCCCTTCATCCGCTCGCCGGCGAAGACCAGTTTGATCTCGCCTTTCTTGAGCCCCTTCTGAAGGTCGAAGCCTGGCTCCGGCGCCCACCAGCCACGGTCCCACAGCATCACCGTGCCGCCGCCGTATTGGCCTTTGGGAATCGTGCCCTCGAAATCGCCGTAGGCCAGCGGATGGTCCTCGACATGCACCGCCAGGCGGCGGTCATGCGGATCGCGAGAGGGCCCCCTGGTCACGGCCCACGACAGGAACACGCCCTCGTGCTCCAGCCGCAGGTCATAGTGCAGTCGCGTGGCGGCGTGTTTCTGGATGACGAAGCGCGCCCGCTCGGACGCCGCGACGGCGGCCGCGCCCGAGGGCTCGGCCGTCTTTTCGAAGTCGCGCTTGGCCTCGTAGGCCGCGAGCTTGCGCGCCGCCATCCGTGACCGCCCTATTCGCCGCCGAAAACCTGCGGACGCTCGTCATCCACATCGCGACCATCGCCGGGATCTTCGTCCTGCTCCAGCTCGACGATCTCCTCATCTTCGAGGTCCTCGCCGATCAGCGCATCATCATCGTCCTGGTCGCCCTCGGCCTGCGTGACGTCCAGGACCTCCGGCAGCTCCTCAAAGGTGCGAAATTCGCCGTCGCGGCCGATGACGTCGTCGTCCATCGCCTCGGCGCCGTCCTGGCCGTCCCATCCGTTATCGACATCGGTCATGGTTCATCTCCTCTGTTCGGAGGAGGAATGGATGGCGGCTCCCGGCGTTCCGGAGGGTCATCAATTGGAACATGGCCAAGCGGCCCCGCCGCGTCCGCAGCGCGATTCCCCCGCAGAATCACCCATGGCGGGAGCCAAGCGCTAATCTACTTTTGGGACCAAAATTAACGCTTTTGCCTCGGAAGCCGCCGTTCCTAAGGAGACGATTTCGTAAAAAACCCCGGCCCACGGGCGTTTTGCCCCCATGAATCGACGTTTTAACCTTCCCTAACGGGTGACAAACGCGATTCCGCTCGTCAGGCTCGAAACTCCCTGATTCACAGGAATGAGCTTAAGAAGATGAACGTTTCCGATCTGGTCGACGCCGCTGTGGCCGCCGACGACAAGCTGACCAAGACGCAAGCCAAGGCCATCATCGACGGCGTCTTCAAGTCGATCTCCGACGCCGCCGTGAAGGGCGATGAAGTCTCGATCCCGGGCTTCGGCAAGTTCAAGGTCCAGGCTAAGCCGGCCCGCACCGGCCGCAACCCGGCAACGGGCGCGACCATCGAGATCGCCGCCAGCAAGAAGGTCGCCTTCACGCCGGCCAAGCAACTGAAGGACGCCGTCAACGGCTAATCCTTAGAGCGCGACAGCTGAAAGCGGACACCGGTTTCGGCGCGCGTCGCGCTCCAGACTAAAAGCCGAACTATTCCGTTCGTGGGATGAGTTCGGGCGGAGGGGCTGACGCGCGAGTGTCAGCCCCTCGACACTTCCCTTCCCGCGCGACGTCTCGCCTCATGCCAGCGTCGCGCGGGAAGACTATCTAGAACAAAATAAGAACGATAACGTGCCGCGCATGGCCGTTCTCGATCTCAGGCGCAAGCTCGCCATTCTCTCCGACGCAGCCAAGTACGACGCCTCTTGCGCCTCGTCCGGCGCACAAAAGCGTAACTCGCTGGATGGCAAGGGCGTGGGCTCGACCGAGGGCATGGGCATCTGCCACGCCTACGCCCCCGACGGGCGCTGCATCAGCCTGCTGAAGATCCTGCTGACCAACTTCTGCATCTACGACTGCGCCTATTGCATCAATCGCGTGTCGTCGAACACAGCCCGGGCGCGGTTCTCGGTGAAGGAGGTCGTCGACCTCACCCTGAACTTCTACAAGCGCAACTACATCGAGGGCCTGTTCCTGTCGTCCGGCGTGATCCGCACTGGCGACTACACGATGGAAGAGATGGTTCGCGTGGCGAAGTCGCTACGGCTGGACCACGATTTCCGCGGCTACATTCACCTGAAGCTGATCCCTGAAGCCTCTCCGGAGCTGGCGACGGAGGCTGGCCTCTACGCCGATCGGGTATCGATCAACATCGAGCTGCCGCGCGACGACAGCCTCAAGACCCTGGCCCCCGAGAAGGACGTCACCGACATCAAGCGCGCCATGGGGCGCATGCGCCTGGCGATCGAGGACAAGGCCGAGCCGGCGCGGAAGGCTGGTCGCCGGACCTTCGCCCGAAGCCAATCGACCCAGCTGATCGTCGGCGCTGACGAAGCCAAGGACGGCGACATCCTGACCCGCAGCGCCAACCTCTACGGCGCCTATCGTCTCAGCCGCGTCTACTACTCGGCTTTCAGCCCTATCCCCGACGCCAGCCACCGTCTGCCGCTGACGCGTCCGCCCCTGCTCCGCGAGCATCGCCTGTATCAAGCCGACTGGCTGATGCGGTTCTACGGCTTCGAGCGGCCCGAGATCGTGGACGAAGGCGAGGATCTCGACCTCTCGGTCGATCCCAAGACCGGATGGGCGCTGAAGAACCGCGCGAAATTCCCGGTCGATATCCAGACGGCCGACCGCGAGACGCTGCTGCGGGTGCCGGGCCTGGGCGCCAAGGCCGTGGAGCGCGTGCTGGCGGCCCGAAAGATCTCGCGCCTGACCCTGGACGACCTCAGGCGTGTCGGGGCCGTCGTGAAGCGCGCGAAGGCCTTCGTGGTGACCGCCGACTGGACACCCGGCGCCCTGACCGACCACGACGCGCTCAAGGCCGCGCTGGTTCAGCCTCAACAGTTGAGCCTCTTCTGATGCGCGTCGCGCGGCTGGAGTCCGAGATCGACCTCGCCGGCTGGCGCTCAGCGGCGCGATCGCTGCGGGCAGAGGGCGTGGAGCCGCGAGCGGTGATCTGGACGGTGGAACGTGAGCTTTTCGACCTGGCGCAGCCATCGCCCGTCGCCGCCGCCAACTTCACCGTCCCAGCCGCCTTCCTAGAGCTCGCCGAGCAGGTCATCCTGCACCGCGCGGCCGACCGCTTCGCCCTGCTCTACCGCATCCTCTGGCGGCTGGAGCGCGAGCCGCGTCTGATCGACAACCCCGCCGACGCCGACATGGCCCGGGCCCGCGATATGGCCAAGGCCGTCAGCCGCGCCGCCCACAAGATGAAGGCGTTCGTACGCTTCCGCCTTATCGAGGGCGCGGCGCGCGAGACCTACGCCGCCTGGTTCGAACCGGCCCACCGCGTCACCGAGGCCGTCGCGCCGTTCTTCGTCCGTCGCTTCACCGCCATGGATTGGACGATCCTGACCCCCGACGCCTGCGTCGCCTGGGATGGCGAGCGGCTGATGGTGTCCGAAGGCGCGGATCCCGCCGACGCGCCGTCGGAGGACGCTCAGGAAGAACTCTGGCGGACCTACTACGCCTCGATCTTCAATCCCGCCCGGCTGAACCCCAAGCAGATGCGCCAGGAGATGCCCAAGCGCTATTGGCGGAACCTGCCCGAGGCGGCGCTCATTCCGGAGTTGATCGCCACCGCCCAGGATCGCGCCGCCGCCATGGTCGCCGCCCCAACCCGCGCCCCCTCCGACCGCGTCCTAAAGGCCGCTCTGCGCCATGCTCGCGAAGCTTCCTACGGCCAGGGGGCCCCCACGACTTCCGAAGAGGTCGAGGCTGGCGTTCAGGTTTGCCGACGCTGCGACCTCTGGCGCGACGCCACCCAGGGCGTGCCCGGAGAAGGCCCCCGCCCCGCGCCACTGATGTTCGTCGGTGAACAGCCTGGCGATCAGGAGGACCTCGCCGGGAGGCCCTTCGTGGGCCCGGCTGGACAGGTCTTCGACAAGGCGCTGGCCGAGGCGGGCGTTTCCCGCGATCAAGCCTTCGTCACCAACGCCGTGAAGCACTTCAAGCACGAGGTTCGCGGCAAGCGTCGGATCCACCAGACGCCCGATCGCGGCGAGGTCACAGCCTGTCGTTGGTGGCTCGACGCCGAGCGCCGGATCGTACGGCCTCGGGTGATCGTGATGCTAGGCGCTACGGCGGCGCTGGGGGTGGTGGGCAAACCTACGCCGATCGGGGCCAACCGGGGCAAGGCCCTTCAGTTGCCGGATCAAGCCCAAGGTGTCGTCACTTACCATCCCTCGTTCCTGCTCCGCGTTCCCGACGCCGACACCAAGGCGAAAGCCTATGCCGAATTCGTGGAGGACCTACGGATGGCGGGGAAGTTGGCCGGCTTGATCTGACAGTTCGTCATCCAGTCCGCACGACGCTGGAAGCCGAAGCCCAGGGGCGATCATATGATCTGCCCCTGGGTCCGGTCAGCTGCGCCGCCCGGGATGGCTCGGAGGCCGAAGATCAGTGCGGGGCCTTGGCGCCCATCTTGGCCATCAGCTCTTCCTTGCGCGCCTGCATGCGCTCGCCCATGGCGTCGAGGTCCTCATCGCCCCGCTTGGCCTGGGCGAAGAAGCCGCCGGGCTGTTCCTCTTCTTTGACGTGGTGCTTGATGTACTCGCCCAGCACCTTGACCTTGGCGTCGTAGAACTCCTGGCCCGGCTTCATCGCTTCGATCTCGGCGATCAGCTTCTTGGCGCTGTCGTGCTCGACATAGGCCTCGTCGATCAGGTCGTCTTCGACGTCGCCGCGCTCTTCCGGGTAGAGGATTTCCTCCTCGATCTGGGTGTGCACCTTCAGCGCGAGGGCGATCTGGTTGAACAGCGTCAGCTTCTCGGCGTCGCTTTCCAGCTGCTCGTATTCATCGAACATCTTCTCCACTTCGCGGTGGTCCTGCTTGAGCAGACGGATGGCGAGCGGATCGCGTCGACCCGTGCGTCGGGCGGCCTTGCGCGGCTTGGCGGTCTTGGTTTTGGTGGACGAGGTCTTGTTGGTGGCGGCCATGGGAATCTCCTGGATGATCCTGACCGCCAACCAACACCCTGACGTCGCCGGCCGTTCCGGAACCGCCAAAGTCTCACATGCGAGGCATGTGCAGGTGGGTCTAGGCGCGGCTAGACGGTCCCGCCAGCACGGCGTCCAGCTCGGCCGCCAGCGCCTCGATCCGGTAGGGTTTGACCAGCACCCGGCGCCCCTCCTTGCTGGCGGCGGCCGCGGCGGCGCTGTAGCCGGTCGTCAGCACCACCGGCAGGTCCGGGCGCAGGCGCGAGATGTCCCGCGCCAAATCCAGGCCGCCGATATCGCCGGGCATGACCATGTCGCTGAACACCAATTGGAAGCTCGGATCGGAACGCAGCGTGTCCAGCGCGCTGGCGCCGTCCCCCACCCGCTTCACCTCATAGCCGAGCTCGCGCAGCATCTCCTCGACCAGATGGGCGACGCTGTCGTCGTCCTCGACCAGCAGGACGCGTTGGCGATCACGGCCCAAGGCGGACGGCCTGCCCGCCAGCGGCGGGGGCGCGACCAGCGCCTTCGTCGTGCGCGGGATTCGCAGCCAGATCGTCGTCCCCTCGCCCAGCACGCTGTCGACCCCGACCTCGCCGCCGGACGCGCGGGCGAAGCCGTAGACCTGCGACAGCCCCAGTCCCGTGCCCTTGCCCACCGCCTTGGTGGTGAAGAACGGCTCGAACAGGCGGCTGACCATGTCCGGCGCGACACCAACGCCGGTGTCGCGGATCGCGAGCCGGACCATGTCGCCGACGCCGTCCGGGCGGCCGGAGGGCTCGTTACGGGCCTCGATCGTGATCGTCCCGCCGTCGGGCATGGCGTCACGGGCGTTGATGGCGATGTTCAGAACCGCCACCTCCATCTGCGAGGCGTCGACCTCGACCCTCCAAAGATCCGGCGGCAGCTGCATCCGCACGGTGACATCCTCGCGCAGGGAGCGGTCCAGGATCGCCAGCATGCCCGACAGGCGTTGACCGATGTCGACGACCTCGGGCTTAAGGGGCGAGCGCCGTGAGAAGGCCAGCAGCTGCTGGGTCAGGCTGGCGCCACGGTCGATGGCCTGACGGATGCCGTCGCGCAGTCGCTCCCGCCGGGCCGGATCGGACGTGCGCTCAAGAAGATCGAGGCCGCTGGAGGCGACCATCAAAAGATTGTTGAAGTCGTGCGCCACGCCGCCCGTGAGCTGGCCCATGGCTTCCATCTTCTGGGACTGACGCAGGGCGTCCTCGGCCTTCTCGCGTTCGCGGATTTCGGCCTTTAGTTCGCGGTAGGCCTCGGCCTCCCGGGCGCTGGCCGCGCCGAGCACGGCGATCAGCAACGCGGCCATCACGATCAGCAGGGCGAAGCCGGCGTAGCGCATCACGCGACGGGTCGGCGATTCCAGCACCGTGCGCAGATAGACCGATCCCAGCACCGTGCCGTCCTCGGTAACCGGCGCGGTCAGGACCAGTCGCGCGCCGTCCATGCGCGGCGGCCCCAGCACATTGCGGGGCGGCGGCGGCGCGCCGGCGCGGGTATAGCCGGCCGCCAGGGCCCCTTGCATGTCATAGGCGCCCACGGCCTCGACATCGGGGTTGGAGCTTTGCGCTCCAACATATTCGCGAGCAGCCGAGCGATCGTCGAAGGCCAGCGGCGCGGCCATGCTGCCGGCCAATATGCGCAGTTGCACTTCGGCCTGACGCAGCCGCTCCTGCTGGCCAAGACGCTCGTTGTAGGCGGCCATGGCGAAGGCGGCCACGACGAGGGCCACGGCGAGCGCCACCGCCATCGAAACGGTGAGCGCCGGTCGCCAGCGTCGGCGCGGAACCGTCGCCATCTCGCTCATCGCCCGCCCCCTCCGCGTGGCGCGGACAGCGACAGCAGCTTGGAGCTCACCGCCAGGCCCTCGGTCTGGGCGACGTCGGCGCGGATCTCGAACCGCACGCGCCCCTCGATGGTCACGAACTGGATCATGGCGCCGGGCGCCTCGAGACCTTCGTCGGCGATGGTCAGCACAGGACGGCCCGCCACCGCCGCCAGCATCTCGCGAGGTGTCTGGGTTCGCGACGCGGAGACAAAAAGAACATGGCAGTGCGCGGTCTTGGACACGAGGGGCAAGCGCGACACCGTTATCTCGCGGTCGCCCACGCGACCGTCGCGCGTCAGGCTGTCGATAGTCGGACCGAAGGGGTCTTGACCGCCGACGCACAGGCGGAAAGGGCTGGCGGGCGTCTCGAACGCCGCCTCGGGCCAAGCCACGAAGGCCGGGAACTTGGCAAGATGGCTCGCCTTCACCGCATACCCGCCATAGTGGGGATGATGGCCGCGATGCGGCTCCCGCGCTTCGTCCTGGGCTCGGGCGCCGCCGCCCAAAAGGCAGAGCAGGCTGATAGCCGCCGCCGTGAGCCGACGTGGCCTGCAACGCCTTCCCTGCGTCGAACGCGGATAACTGGGCGAAACGCCCAAAACCATACGCTAGTCCCCTCCAAGCGCTTTGAACGCCGACCCGACGCCCGAAGCATGAACGACCCCGCGGTCGATCCTGTTCGACCCGCTGTCAGATCAGCTTCGAATGATCGACCCGAACCTGCCAAGCTCCAAGCCTAGCCGTTCGATCCCAATCCCGTGACATTTTGGAGGCCAAGCCGAACCATGGGGCGAAAATGCAAAAAGCCCAGGGCGAACCCTGGGCTTTTCAAAGGCTTGCGATGGTACCAGCTCTCGGGCTCGAACCGAGGACCTCTAGATCCACAATCTAGCGCTCTAACCAACTGAGCTAAGCCGGCTCATCGCGAGGCGTTGTCTTTAGTGAAATCGCCCCTCGGGATCAAGCGTCCATCCGGCGGTTTTCGTCAGGAAAACGTCGCGGAGCGAAACTGCCGCCAAAAGAAAACGCCCCGAAGCCGAAACTCCGGGGCGCTTCCTTGTTGTGGACTGGATCCAGGTCCTATTGCGGGACTTGGAACACCAGCGGGACGGTCACCTGGCCACCGTCGACGGGCGCGCCGTCGAGGGTCTTGGGCTTCATCCGGAACAGGCGCGACAGACGCAGAGCCGCGTCGCCGAAGCCCATGTCCGCCGGGGTCTCGGAGACCACCGAGCAGCTTTCCAGCGTGCCCTTCGCCGTGACGGTGCACGAGATCGTCGCCTTACCGCTGACTTCCATCCGCTGAGCGCGGTCGGGGAAGTAGCGGGCCATGTCGTCGCCGCTGGGCTTACGGGCCCAGTCAGGACGGGTCACGACCGAGGCGCGAGCCGGCGGGTTCGTCGGAACCGGCGGAGCCTGCGAGATGACCGGCGGAGCGGTCGTCTCGACCCGCTTTTCAACGGGCGGGATCGGCAGCGGCGGCGGCGGCGTCACGTCCGGCGGCGGAGCCACCGGGGGACGCGGCTGGACCACGGCCGGAGGCGGCGGCGGTTCGTTGGTCGGCGGCGGCGGAGGAGGAGGCGGCGGCGGCGGCGGCGGCGGCGGAGGCAGCTCCACAACCGTCGCGTCGTCCGAGTACTCCTGGAACACCGCCTCGAACTTCTGCTTCGCTAGGTAAGCGAAGAGGAGTGCGTGCAGACCGACGACGACAACCAGGGAGATGCCGAGAGGCCCCAATCCCTTCTTGCGACGCGGACCGTCCGAGGTGAGCGGATCGTAGTGGCGATGCTCGGGCGTTTGTTGTTCAGCCATGCAGCACCCCTACTTAGCTATCATCCCGCCCAACGAGAGCAACGCTGTAGAAGCCATTATCCTGGAGGGTGTTCATCACCTCCATGAAAGCCCCGTAGCGAACCTTTTCGTCGGCCCGGATGAAGATGCGCTCCTTGGTGGGATCGCGGCGGCCCATGCTCTTGGTAATATCCAAGCCCAGCTCATCGATGCTGGTCTCGTTGTCGCCAAGATAGAGCTGACCCGATTCCTTGATCGTGACGTAAACCGGCTTGGAAGGAGGCGGCGACGATTTCGCCACCGCCGACGGCAGGTTCACCTCGATCGACACGGAGGCGAGCGGAGCGGCCACCATGAAGATGATCAGAAGGACCAGCATAACGTCCACGAAGGGCGTAACGTTGATCTCACTGTTCTGTTCGACGTTGAACCTGTCGCCCCCACCGCCTGAGAGTTTGGCGGCCATGGGTGTTACGCCCCCTTGTCGAGCTGACGCGAGATGGCGTTCATCAGTTCAGCGACGAAACCTTCCGAGCGGGTGCCGTAACCCGAGATGCGGGTCTGGAAGTAGTTGTAGAAGATAACGGCCGGGATAGCGGCGAAGAGGCCGATACCGGTGGCGAGCAGGGCTTCAGCGATACCCGGCGCCACGACGGCGAGGTTGGTGGTGTTGGTGTTCGCGATGCCGATGAACGACGTCATGATGCCATACACCGTACCGAACAGACCGATGAACGGACCGGCCGAACCGACCGAGGCCAGGAACACCATGCCGCCCGACAGGCGCTTGGCCAGCGAGGCTTGCACCGCGTTGATGGCGTAGGTGGCGCGAGCCAGCGTCGAGTCGCGGTGCTCGCCGGCGACTTGCAGGCCAGCTTGACGCGACAGTTCGACTTCCTGCGAGGCGGCGGCGGCCATGTCGGCCATCGGGTTGCCTTCGAATTCTTCCGACGAGCTGATGCGCGCGATGTCGGCGATCGAGCGAGCGCCGCGGAAGGCTTCCAGGAACTTGTCCGATTGCTTGTTCAGGCCAGCGAACTCGAAAATCTTGGTGAGCAGCAGCACCCACGAGAAGACCGAGGCCAGGATCAGGCCGATCATGACGACCTTCACGACAGCGCCGGCGGCGAGGAACATGCCGACGGGCGTCAGCGAGTGAGCGGGCTTCGTCTCGCCGCCTTCTTCGGCGGGAGCGGCTTCCGGAGCGGGCGCCGCGGCGGCGTCAGCGGCCGGGGCCGGGGCGGTGGCTTCCGAAGTCGCGGGGGCCGGAGCCGCGGCGTCTTGGGCAAAAGCCGGGGCGCTCGCCATCAGCGCAACGGCGCCGACGAGAGCGATGAGGGGGGTCTTCCGTTTAATGTCGAGCATCTGTCGCCAGTTCCTGATTGGTCTAGCACGTTTGGACCGAGGGTCGTCGCGCGAGAGCGTCTCCACCCTAACTCTGAATAGCCCGTTCCTAGGATCGATTTCTCTCTCCTCGGGACGGACCCGCTTCGCTGCGCTCGACCCGTTACGCCCCTCAACGAGGACTAGGCCTCCAGAAGGATCGTTTCGAAGCGCGTGCGACCGAGGCCCTGCGAGGGCTCCGGTCTTACCGCAATGTTAGAATTGCGGCTGTGGTCCTTTGGCAACCCCTTTTCGCACCGTCAAGGGGCTCGTTTGGGCACAAAATCGTCGTAGACGCCCGCCACCCCCGCCATTTACCGCGACGCACAAAGGGCTTTTCGGGAAAACGGGGCGTTTTTCCCCTGGCAAGAAGATTGGCGATGCTGCACTGCAGCAAGGCAACAAAACACTGGTCTATGAAGGCAGGCGCCCGCCGACTTGGCAAATGAGGCGACGCGTCACGCCGCGAGCGCCACGACATTACGGAAAGATGACAGCCTTCGCGCCCGGGCTGAGCCCAAGCTGCGCCTTGAGCAGGACCGTCCAAAAACGATGAGGGAGGTGGTGCCTGGGGCCGGAATCGAACCAGCGACACGCGGATTTTCAATCCGCTGCTCTACCAACTGAGCTACCCAGGCATCTGCGCTTGGCGGTCCGAAACCGCCCCGGCGACCTCGCCGTGAAGCGAGGAGCCGGGTCTATAGAGAAGGCGCGCGGCGAAGTCCAGCGCCCTTTTGTCATTCTCTGTTGATGGCTTCCGAAGACGGATTCTCCGCGTCGTCATCGCCGCCGGGGACGACGTAACGACCCACAAGCCAACGCTGCAGATCGACGTCCGCGCAGCGCTTGGAACAGAAGGGGCGGAAGGCCTTTTCGACAGGCTTGCCGCAAATTGGGCACCCCGTGCTCATGTGGCGAACACCTCCATGCGATCGTCGGGCCAATTGGTCATGGATTCGATGGCGAAACGACGACCCAGACGGTCGGCGACGCCCGCGTCCAGCTCGGCGACGAAGGCCTCGGCCACGGCGGGCGAGCATCGGGCGGTCAGGCGCGCGCCCCCCTGCGCTCTGCCCTCGCGCTCCAGGGCGCGCGCCAGCCGGCGAGCCTGATGACGAGGGTTCGGGGCGCCCGTCGGCGTCAGAAGGCGATCCAGGATCGGCGGCGCGCGACGCGGGACGATCATCTCCAGCGTGCCGAACTTGCTGATCGCGCCGACGCCGACGCCCGGATTGTCGGCGGAGAAGGCGTTGCGAGCGGCCGTCGTCAGCGCCTGGCCGTCATGGCCGCGCCCGACGAGGTCGAAGACGATGATCCCGCCGAGACCTTTCAGGCGCAGCACCCGCGCGGCGACGCTGAGCGCGGCCATGTTGGCTTGTCGGGCGGCGCGTTTCGAATCGGAGGCTTCCCGGGCGCCGAGATCGACGTCGACCGCGGTCAGGGCCCGCGTGGGCTCGACGGCGATGTCGCCGCCGCCGGGCAGGGCGAAAACCGTCGCCAAGGCGTCCGCCTCGGCTTCCTCCACGGCCTGGAGGGCCTTGTCGCCCGTCGTGGGCGATCCCGCCTTGACGGACTGCCGCAGGCGCTCCTCGACCGTTGGCCCGGAGGCCAGCACGCGCGGCTCGCCCTCGCCTTCCGCCACGAAGCGCCCGACAGCGGCCTTGTCCTGGCGCGAAGCGGTCTTGATTTCGATCTCGACGAGGCCGCCCTCGACCAGCTTGGGCATGTCGGGCCGGATGGGCAGGATCACATCCTGGCCGCCCGGCAGGGAGACGAAGGCCGAGGCGAAGGCCTTCTCGATCTTCTTGATCCGCGCGACGCCGCGCACGCCCTCGACGTCCAGCGGGTCGTCCGTAGGCCATGAGATGAACAGGCGCTCGGGACGTCCATCCAGGGTGACGACCCCGACGGTCTCGCCGACGCCCTTGTAAAGATAGGCCCGTCTCTCGCTCATGATTTGGCGCTCATCCGCGATAGCCCAGGCCATGAAGCAGGTTCAGCGTCTCATAGAGCGGCAAGCCCACGACGCTGGGGTAGGAGCCCTGCAGATCGGTGATGAAGCCGCCGGCCAGACCCTGGACACCGTAGCCGCCCGCCTTGCCCCTCCACTGGCCGCTGGCGACATAGGCGTCGCGCTCGGCGTCGGACAGGCGTTTGAAGCCAACCTTGGTCTCGACCAGGCGCGAGCCCTCCCGGCCGTCCGGCGCGATCAGCGTCACGCCGGTGAACACCTTGTGGTTCCGGCCCGACAACAGCTTGAGGCAATAGAGGACGTCAGCCTGCGTCTCGGCCTTGGGCAGGATGCGGCGGCCCACGGCCACCACGGTGTCCGCCGCCAGCACGAAGTCGCCGGGCGCGCGGGCCGCGACGGCGCGCGCCTTCTCCTGCGCCAGCCGCAAGGCGTGGCGACGCGGGGTCTCGTCGCGCAGCGGGGTCTCGTCGATGTCGGCGGGATCGACCCGGTCGGGCGTGACGCCGACCTGGGCCAGCAGGTCGAGGCGCCGGGGGCTCGCGCTGGCCAGCACCAGCGCCGGCTGGGCTGCCGTCGTCTGAGCCATCGGCGTCTTACTTGAAGCGGTAGGTGATACGGCCCTTGGTGAGGTCGTAGGGGGTCATCTCGACCAGGACCTTGTCGCCGGCCAGGACACGGATGCGGTTCTTGCGCATCTTGCCGGCGGTGTGAGCGATGATCTCGTGATCGTTTTCCAGCTTCACGCGGAACGTGGCGTTGGGCAGCAATTCGCTGACCGTACCGGGAAACTCGAGCAGTTCTTCCTTAGCCATCAGGCCTCTCAAAGGGACGAATCGGATTGCCGCGAAGACGAGGGTCCTCGCGGCGAGGCGCCTCTATAACGCAATTACCCCCCAAACGTCGATGGCGCGCCGAAACGTTGCTTGATCGCGTCGGCGAGGGCGTCGCGGACCTCGCGATACGCCTCCAGCCGCGCCTCGCGCGAGCCGTCGACGAGGGTGGGATCGTGGGTCGGCCAGTACTCGATCTGGACCGCCCGATCGCGCGACAGCTCCACCGCCCGGTGCTGCGCCTCGGGCGTCAACGAGACCACGACGTCGAAGCTGCCGTCCTCCAGCTCGGCGAAGGTCTTGGGCT
This sequence comes from Caulobacter segnis ATCC 21756, assembly GCF_000092285.1. Classification (NCBI taxonomy): domain Bacteria; kingdom Pseudomonadati; phylum Pseudomonadota; class Alphaproteobacteria; order Caulobacterales; family Caulobacteraceae; genus Caulobacter; species Caulobacter segnis. The sequence continues at coordinate 3,411,928 of NC_014100.1, forward strand.
TGTGCTCCGAGACATCGAGGCCAAGCTCGTCCATCACCGCCACGACGAACGGGTCCACGCCCTCCCCGGTCGGATCGCCCTTCAGCCCGCAGGAATCGACGAAGACCCGCTTGCCGTAGAAGCGCTTGAACAGCCCCTCGGCCATCGGCGAGCGCACGCGGTTGTAGTTGCAGGCGAACAGCACCGCGTCGGGCAGCGAGTCGGGCACTGGCGCTATCCCCGCCAGTGCAGGGCGCAGATCAGAGTGAAGAGCCGCCGGGCGGTGTCGAGGTCGGTCTTGACCTTACCCTCCAGCCGCTCGCGCAGCAGGTTCGATCCTTCGTTGTGCAGACCGCGTCGCCCCATATCCAAGGCCTCGATCTGCTGCGGCGTCGAACTTCGTATAGCCGAATAGTAGCTGTCGCAGATCAGGAAGTAGTCCTTGATCACCCCCCGGAACGGCGACAGCGACAGCAGGTGGCGCCGTGCGTAGCCCGGCCCGACGATGTCGAACGCCAGCCGATTCTCGATCAGCGACAGCTTGACGTCGTAAGGCCCGCCCTCCGCTTCGGCGGGCTCGAAATAGTTGCCGTCCAAAAGGTCGAAGATCGCGACCTGGCGTTCCTGCTCCTGGTCGCGCGAGACCGCCGCGAGGCTTTGCTCGTCGATCTCGATCGATTCAATCCGTTGGCGGGCGCGGTCGTCTGGCGGGCTCATCTGGCGCGGGAGGTTCGCGCGTCAGACGCCGGAAGGCAACCTGCCAGGAAGGCGGATTTCCGCCGACAGGGCGTGCGCCGGCAAACCCTCGGCCTTGGCGAGCGCCACGGTGTGCGGCCCCAGGATCCCGAACGAGGCGGCGTCGCACTTCACGATCGAAGTGCGCTTGATGAAGTCGTAGATCGACAGACCCGACTGGAAGCGCGCGGCGCGGCTGGTCGGCAGCACGTGGTTGGAGCCGGCCACGTAGTCGCCGATCGCCTCGGGCGTCACGCGCCCCAGGAAGATCGCGCCGGCGTGACGAACCCGGTCGGAGAGCCGCTCGGGATTGTCCATCGCGAACTCGACGTGCTCGGGCGCGATGGCGTCGACAAGGGCTGGGCTCTCGTCCAACGGGGCGATGATCACCGCGCCGTGGTCGCGCCAGGAGGCGGCGGCGTCCTCGCCCGTGGCCAAGGTCTTCAGACGCTCGGAAACGGCCTGCTCGACCGCGCCGGCGAAGGCCTCGTCGTCGGTGATCAGGATCGACTGGGCGGCCGGGTCGTGTTCGGCCTGGCTGAGCAGGTCGGCGGCGATCCAGTCGGGATTGTTCTTGTTGTCGGCCACGACGACGATTTCAGAAGGACCGGCCAGGGCGTCGATGCCGACCACGCCGTACAGACGGCGCTTGGCGGCGGTGACGAAGGCGTTGCCGGGACCGACGATCTTGTCGACCGGCTGGATCGGCCCGGCGCCATAGGCGAGCGCGGCGACGGCCTGGGCTCCGCCCACGCGCCAGATCTCGGTGACGCCGGCCTCCTTGGCGGCGGCCAGCACGGCCGGCTGCAGCTTACCGGGCGGCGTGACCATGGCGATGCGGTCGACGCCGGCCACCTGGGCCGGGACCGCGTTCATCAGCACCGTGGAGGGATAGGCCGCGCGACCGCCCGGGACGTAGACGCCGACGGCCTCCAGCGGCGTCCAGCGCCAGCCGAGCTCGACGCCGGCCTCGTCGGTCCAGGCCTGGTCCGCCGGGCGCTGGCGGCTGTGATAGGCGCGGATGCGGGCGGCGGCGAAGGCGATGGCCTCGCGCACGTCGGCGGGCGTGTCCGCCCAGCCCTGCTCGATCTCCTCGGGCGTGACGCGGATCGTCTCGGCGGTCAGCTCGACCTTGTCGAACTTGCGGCCGAAATCGAGCACCGCTTCGATTCCATGCGTCTTCACGGCCTCCAGGACCTGGGCGACAGCGGCGTCGACGTCGGCCGGCGAGCCGCGGCGCTCGTCGAGGAAGGCCTTGAAGGCGGCCTGGAAGTCAGGGTCGGTGAAGGAGAAGCGGCGCATGGCTGCTAGATGCGGTTTTTGCACCGCTATGCAAGCCAGAATTCTTTCCGTGTCACCGTCGAGGCGATGGTCGGAGCGGCTTCACGCCGCGCGACGACGCATCATCAGCCAGTAGATCCCGCCAGCCAGCACGAAGCCCACGAACCAGGCATAGGCGTAGAGGCCCGTCCAGAACGCGC